>JAFEGU010000382.1 GCA_018239725.1 Verrucomicrobiota bacterium
GTCGAAGTCATCTTCGATCCTGAAGTTGTCGATTATGAGGATTTGGCAAAACTCTTCTTTGAAATTCACGACCCGACCCAAAAGATGCGGCAAGGGCCTGACATAGGAACGCAGTACCGTTCTGCGTTATTTTTTCTGACCGAAAAGCAGAGGAAAATAGGCGAGGAGCTCATTCAGCGGCTCAAGCGGCAAGGATTAAGCGTTGCAACCGAGCTTGCTCCCGCAAGCCAGTTTTATCCTGCAGAAGATTACCATCAGCATTACTACGATAAAACGGGCAAAGAGCCCTATTGCCACGCGAGGGTCAAACGGTTTTAATATGGAAGCAGTCTAGACTGCTTCCACCTCAAAGTCCATGTTGCTTTTGGCGTTTGGCATCCACGGGGATGGTCCTTGTGCCAAGGCTC
The DNA here is from genome assembly GCA_018239725.1 of Verrucomicrobiota bacterium. GTDB lineage: Bacteria > Chlamydiota > Chlamydiia > Chlamydiales > Rhabdochlamydiaceae > Acherontichlamydia. The sequence goes on from JAFEGU010000382.1 coordinate 408, forward strand.
TTTAAAGCCCCTTGAATCGAACGTATGCAGCTACGCATACGTTCTACTTCAGAGGCTTTAACCTCGTGGCGCCAAATCCAAAATCAACGAGGACTTTGAAGTGTCAGCAGTCTATTCCGTTTATGAGCCTATCCGCAATGTAGGGAGAAAAAGTGGGAGAAGATTTTGAGATGATTTTTGTGTTTTTCGACGAGGGAATATGACTAATATTTCCGAGGAGAAAACCACAAATAGCACTCCAAAGATTCCCCGATGTTTTTCTCTACATTGCGGATAGGCTCATAGAGCATAAAGAACATTTTCTAGAAAATGGCGGGCTTCTAAAGAGTCAGGTCTTTTTGAAACAAATGATTTGGCCCCTTCGACAAGCTTTTCAATCTGCGCTAAAGCAAGTTTACGTTCATCCGCCTCTCCTGCTGCTTGGAGCATCTTGAGTTCAAAAAGGTGCTTCAGAAGGGGGATTTCTTCCTTTGAAGGAGCAAACTTCCAGGTTCCTTGGTAGCTTGTGTGAAATTGACCTCTGTACCGATCGGCGATCTGTTGGGAGTGGCCGCAGATCTGCTGGTATAAATAGTGGTCTTTAAAGTTAGGTAGGATGCGGAAAAAAGGAGCGGTCTTAGATAGTTTGCTTTCATTGACCCATTTTTGGATGAGCCGATTGGTTTCGATGGCGCTTGCATATTCGCATTGTTCAATCTGGCATACTGTTTCTTCCAGCCCGTTTTTTCCACACATTTCATCAATTTCCCTGAATCGAGAAGATTGCCTAGCGTTGTTCAATTCGAAAACCAGGTAGGGGACAATCTGTTCGATCGATCGATTTTCCAGTTTTGCACTCAGATCAATGGTGTTATTGGCATAGCAATACCGAGCAAATTCGCTCTCCATAAGGTCGGTTTGGAATCGGATCATGAGAGGATTGGATTGGGCCGCTGCCGCTTGTAATAAGGAAGAGGATTCAGGATCGGATGCGATAAAATCGACTGCTAGTTGAGCTGCAGCGTCGACGTGCCTCATCGCATAAGAGCTGATGCATTCGAATGAAGAACAGGTGGACATGGCTCTTTTCTTCTCCTTGCGTTAAGGAAGAAGTGTTTGATTTTCAGTCAATTATACGCGATTTAGAGATTTTTGAAAAGAGATTAATACTAATTTGAATCTGATTTGTTTGTCGGTTTTCGTCTTAGTTTGTTGTTTGTTTTCAATTTAGATTTTTAAAATAATTATTTTACATCAAATTGAAATTATGTTATAGTTATTATTATAAATATAACGAATTAATAGGATGTGGAGATCATTATGGCTGCAAGTTATTCAGATTCAGTAACTCAGAAGAGTGTTGCCGCAGTAGCTCTACCAAATGTTCCGGAACAAGAAGGGCTGCAGGAGAATCTTGATTCCCTCATGAGCTGCTTTGAGAAATCGCTTGATCTCTCTTCTGCAGCGTCTTCTGGAAATGCGTTAGAAGCTCTTAGCTTCCACAGTATTCAACCTTGCGAATTAACACAGACTTCCTTGGGAGTACTATTAGCTTCAAAGCATTTTTCTCCCAACTTGGCAGAAACGGAGGAGTTTCAAAAGCTAGTTGAAGAGTATGGAGTTGGCCCCGTTTCTAAGGTGATACGGGAAATTGGGGCATTTGTCGACGACAAACTTTCAATCACTGAAAAGATCGCCCATGGTCATGAAATGATTAAAGATGCGTTAGAAATGGGGCATGTATTTAAGGGAATTCCGGTGCTTGTTCCCGATCCCAATGGTCCGAATGGCCTTGCATTGCAATGGAGGGATCCTTCTGAAAAACCGCAACTGACTTCGATTCGGGACTATGGCCTTTATTGTGAGAAGGGACAAGAAGATCATGTGGCGGCAGCTTCTCAAAAAGCTCCACATTTTGAAACGGAAGAAAAAATGCAAGAGGCGTTCCAGTATCTAAAGTCCAATATCCCAACAGGACTTAAAAATGACGGCTGCGATATGCGTTGTTATTGGGCAAGCTTTCTTCTTGAAAACGTATTGGGATGCGAAAGCGTGAAGATTAAAGTGGACCACCGCGATGGTTTGATATTGCAAACCAGCCCTCCATTAGTATTTGAAGACGTCGAGTGGCGAATGCATACAGCTCCTGTTGTGAAATTGGCTGATGGAAGGCGCTATGTTTTGGATATTGCACTTGAAAAGCCTATCCTTCTGGAAGAGTGGCTATCTTGCCTGCATTCTGATCGGGATCAATTAGCTCTATCTTATTCGGAAAAATGGAATGTGGAGTGCAAGGCTGGAGCCGAAGGAACTGTAGAGGAAAGCCTAGACCGCCTTCAAAAAGACCTAAGGGGCCTTTATCTATTTGAAAAAGTTGATGGCAATCAAAGCCGCAATCCTGATGGCAGCTCGCGCCGTTCTAGTACATGGATGAGCTGGGTGGATGAGCAAAGACTCTTCGCGCCTGTGCTTCAAGAAAGGCGTATCATTCCCGTCATCACGGGCTTCGAAAAGCAGTCTGATGGTAGATTTTCACCAAAAATTGAGCACCTGCCTGAGGAATCGATGTTCAAGCAGCAAGATGGTTTGACTTTCAGTGGGACTAACGCTCATACAAAATACCAGGTCTTTATGAAACGAAATCAATTGGTTTTAACTTAAGAAGCTGCTCGGTTCGCGGGCAAGGCCGGCTCGCCTAGTTCGCAACAGAAGACATACTGAGTCTTCTTGTTGCGAACTAGGCTTTGTTCTTTTTTTATTCTAGACTATTTCAATGAATTTTTATATACGCTGTTAAAGGCAATCAAAACGCCTTAAGCTAAAGAGTTCATGAAATGATCAAGAAGCCATTCAAAATCGCAATTCTAGTGCTCTTCTTGCTTGGAATTGCAGCGATTACAACAGTTTACATCAGAAGCAATACGATCGCAGTCCTTGAGCCCAAAGGGATGATCGGCGAGGCAGAGAGAGATCTCATCATCACCTCTTCTTTATTGATGCTCATCGTTGTCGTCCCCGTGCTGATCCTCACTTGGGTCTTTGCTTGGAAATATCGGGAAGGCAATGAAAAGTCACGCCATGAGCCTGATTGGGAGCATAACAATATCGCAGAATGCTGCTGGTGGGGCGTGCCATGCGTGATCATTGTGATCTTGGCTGTTCTAACGTGGGAATCAAGCCATAGCTTGAATCCATTTAAACCTCTTGATTCCGATGTGCAGCCGGTAAAAATTCAGGCGGTTGCTTTAGATTGGAAATGGCTTTTTATTTACCCTGAGCAGGGGATTGCAACGGTGAATTTCGTCCAGTTTCCGGAGAAGACGCCGATCAATTTTGAAATCACTTCTGATGCGCCGATGAACTCATTTTGGATCCCGCAGCTTGGCGGGCAGATCTATGCAATGCCTGCAATGCGTTCAAAGCTGCATTTGATCGCAAATGAAGCGGGAGTTTTTCGCGGGACTTCGGCTAACATCAGCGGGGAGGGTTTTGCAGGGATGTATTTCACTGCGAAATCAAGTTCTTTAGAAGAGTTTAACCAGTGGGTGGAGTCAGTCAAACAATCACCTAAGCATTTGACTTTAGACACCTATGAGCAGCTCATCAAACCGACCTCTTATCATCCTGTTGAGTATTTTGTACTGGATCAACAGGGGTTATTTGATTGGATCTTGATGAAGTACATGGAACTGGGGCATCAATAGGGGATAGGATATGCTTGAGAATATCTTTGGAAGATTAACGATCGAGGCCTTTATCCATGACTGGATCGAGGTCATGGCCGGTCTTTCCATGGTCGTTGGAGCGATTGCATTTGCAGCGCTGCTGACCTACACGAAGCGCTGGAAATGGCTGTGGAGCGAGTGGATCACGTCGGTCGATCATAAGAAGATCGGATTGATGTATATCATTGTCTCTATTGTGATGCTGTTAAAAGGACTGATCGATGCGGGGATGATGCGTGCTCAGCAAGCGGTCGCTGTCGGAGATTCGATGGGTTATTTGGGGGCAGCCCACTTTCAGCAGCTAGCAACAGCGCACGGTGTAACGATGATCTTGTTTGTCGGCATGGGGCTGATGTTCGGCATTATCAATCTCATCCTGCCGCTGCAAATTGGCGCGCGGGATGTGGCGTTCCCTTTTCTTAATAATTTAAGTTTCTGGCTGTTTACTTTCGGGGCGATGTTCATCATGGTCTCGCTTGTGATAGGAGAATATGCTGGGACAGGCTGGACTGCCTATCCGCCTCTTTCAGGTACCAAATATAACCCGGGCGTCGGGGTCGATTATTGGCTATGGAGCGTCCAGATCTCGGGAGCGGGCAGTATGCTTTCGGGGATCAATTTTTTGGTAACGATTTTGAAGATGCGCTGCCCTGGGATGACGATGATGCGGATGCCTGTTTTTGTTTGGGCAACTCTTGCAGCAATGATCCTTGTGATATTTGCTTTTCCGATCCTTACAGGAACCGTGGCGATGCTTTCAACGGACAGGCTTCTCGATACCAAGATGTTCACGGCTGATTTTGGCGGCAATCCGATGATGTACATCAACCTGTTTTGGGCATGGGGCCACCCTGAGGTGTACATATTGGTCCTTCCTGCATTCGGCATCTTTTCTGAAGTGATCTCCGTGTTCTCCAAGAAAAAGCTCTTCGGCTATCCTTCGATGGTCTGGGCGATTGTGGGGATCACGTTCCTTTCGTTCATTGTGTGGCTTCACCACTTCTTTACGATGGGAGCAGGCGCGAACGTCAACGCCTTTTTTGGGATCATGACGATGGTCATTGCAGTCCCCACTGGCGTTAAAATCTTTAACTGGCTATTCACCATGTTCCGAGGAAGGATCCAGTTTAAAACTCCGATGTATTGGTCTATAGGGTTCATCGCCACATTCACCATTGGAGGTATGACCGGCGTCCTCATGGCGATACCTGCTGCCGACTTTCAGATCCATAATAGTTTGTTCCTGATCGCCCACTTCCATAATGTCATTATCGGAGGGGTTGTCTTTGGATTTATGGCCGGCTATTCCTACTGGTTTCCAAAGTTCATGGGCTTTACGCTGAATGAAAAGTGGGGCAAGTATGCGTTTTGGTTTTGGCAGATCGGTTTTATCGTGGCATTTATGCCCCTCTATCTTCTTGGTTTTATGGGAGTGACGCGCCGCTTGAACTATTACAATGTGCCTGAATGGCAGCCGATGTTCATCGTAGCAGCTTTCGGAGCTCTTTTGATCTTGACCGGAGTGTGCTGTCAAATATGGCAGTTCATTGTCAGCTACAGAGATCGGGACAAGAACCGGGATAAGACAGGAGATCCTTGGAATGGCAGGACCCTCGAATGGTCTACCTCATCTCCTCCGCCGTATTATAACTTCGCCATTGAGCCTGAAGTCCATGACCGTGATGCATTTTGGCACATGAAGCATACCAAGGGCGGATGGAAGCTCAAAGGAAAATTCCAGGAGTTCCATATGCCGAAGAACTCTTCGATGGGGTTCTACATGGGGGTATTTAGCTTCTTACTTGGATTTGGACTGATCTGGTACATGTTCTGGCTGGCGGCAGTGAGTGCGATCGGAATCGTTGTCTGCATCATCCTCCATCTGTCGGTCAAACATCCTGAATATACTGTGACTGTTGAGGAAATTGAGAAAATTGAAGGGAAACTGCGCGTATGAACAAACCTAATGCCATTTCTCACGAAAGCCATCCTGATACCCACCATGACACGTACTCTAAAACGGTCTTTGGGTTTTGGGTCTATTTGCTGACCGACTTCGTCCTTTTTGGAACTCTGTTCGCGTCCTATGCGGTTTTACGCAATAGCACGTTCGGAGGACCATCGGCAAGCCAATTGTTCGATCTCCACTCTGTGTTGGAAAGGACGCTGGTTCTGATGACAAGCAGCTTGATGGTCGGATTGGCTGGAGCCTCTGCCCATCGGCGCAAAAAAACGATGGCGATTTGCTTATTTGGCGCGACATTCCTCTTAGGGGCCTTGTTCATGGGGATGCAGTTTCAGGAGTTCCAAAACCTGATATCAAGCAACAATGGCTGGGCAAGAAGCGGATTTTTATCTGCATACTTTACATTGCTCGGAACATTCGGCATCCATGTGGTCTTTGGCCTGCTGTGGATTTTGGTGCTGGTTATCCCCATCCTTTTCAATGAGATCAACGGCGTTGCGATCAGACGGTTGACTTGCATGAGGATGTTTTGGCAGTTCTTAAATGTTATTTGGATCTTTATTTTTACGTTTGTGTACCTGTTGGGAGGAAGAGCGGTATGATTGATCTGCATCATGGTTGGAACCTCAGCTACAAACCTCAATTTTTGGGATTTGTCTTATCGCTGCTGTTGACATTTGCTGCTTATCGCATTGTGGTGCATCGCCACCTTTCAGACGGTGAGCTGATCCTGACTCTTTACGGATTGGCTGTAGCTCAAGCTGTCTTGCAACTTGTGTTCAATTTGCACTTAGGGATGGAGTCGAAGCCCCATTGGAATACCATCTCCTTCATCTTCACTGTGCTCGTGATCATCATCATCATCGGTGGTTCGGTATGGATCATGAACAACCTGGATTATAACTTAATGCCGCAGATGTAAGTGGCGTCCTCAAACGACTGGAGCAAAATGGAAAAAATAGCGATCCCCTCTTATTCGTATACCGCCAAGTCGTATTGCTTGCTGGCAAAGCCTGGCATTATCCTTGGCAATGTCATCACAACAGCAGGCGGGTTTGCATTAGCGTCCAAAGGGCATATCGATTTCCTTCTCTTTTTGGCCACAATGATCGGTTTAAGCTGCGTTATCGGATCTGCATGCGCCTTTAACAATTACATCGACCGGGAATCGGATCGCAAAATGTCCCGAACTAAGAACCGCCCCCTTGCAAGAGGTGAAATTTCCGTTAGAAAGGCCTTGATCTTTGCAGTGGTCCTTTGTGCAGTAGGCGTTGCAGTCCTTGGGATGTTCACCAACTTGCGCACATTGAGCATTGCTATATTTGGATTCTTGGCCTACGTCGTTCTGTATAGTTTTTCCAAATACCGTTCGGTCCATGGGACTCTGATCGGCAGCATCGCCGGCGCTGTCCCTCCGGTAATCGGCTACTGCGCTGTCAGCAACAAGCTCGATGCTCCGGCCTGGATCCTTTTTGCGATCATCGTGATGTGGCAGATGCCCCATTTTTTTGCGATTGCGATCTACAGGATGGATGACTATGCGAAAGCTGGGATCCCCGTGCTTCCGGTGCAGAAAGGGATCGTTCGGACAAAAGTGCAAATGATCCTCTACATCATCGGTTTCATCGCGGCCTCGAGCTTGCTGCCTCTCTTTGATTACACAGGGAATGGCTACTTTTTTATCGTGCTGGTTTTAGGAGCTGCGTGGCTGTTGCTTGCTCTGCAAGGCTTTAAAAGCTCTAATGATATCCGTTGGGCGCGCAAGATGTTTGTCTTCTCTCTGTTGATCATTACGGCGCAATTCGTCTCTATTCCGTTCAGCATCGGCCATTAAAAATTGTTCTTTATTTTCGACTCCTATATAAACTGATCCAATTAGTTTGTAGGAGTCGAGTAAATGAAACGCTTGGCTGTTTTTTCTTTGCCGTTTGTCCTTGCCTCCCATTTTGTTTGCGCAGACGACAGTTGGGATGAACTTTCCTTTCAGGATGAGTTGTTCGTTTCTCAAAAGGATGGGAAGGTCTGTCATGGCAATGAGAAATCCTCATCTGATGAACTTTTCTATAACCTCAAAGCTGCGCCGATAGTAAAGAAAGGTTGGGATCTTTGGGCAAGGGGCGATCTGCTGATCTGGCAGGCTGCCGAAGATAATCTTCTGAATTGTTTTATCATCAGTTCGAACTTGAACACGCCCGATCGAGGTTTCAATCAGGTCGATTTCGAATGGGACCTTGGTTTTCGGCTCCAGATTGGATACACAGCCCATTATGATGGCTGGGACCTCAGTTTGGATTGGACCCGTTATACCACCGATGCGGATTCGACAGTCCACGCTAAAGGAAACAACCATATCCCATCTCCTGCTTGGGGAGCTTCTGCCATTAACCAGCCGATCCTCTTTCTAGAAACATCGAAGGCGAAATGGCATCTTCATTTTAACCAGCTCGATCTCGAGTTGGGCCGAAGCTATTTTGTCGGCAAGTATTTCACCTTGCGACCTAATTTTGGGTTAAGGTCGGCGTGGATCGATCAAAAGCTTCATTTCGATTACATCAGTTCAACGCCTTCGCTCTCCGTTAAGGGAAACCTCCACAATCGGTTTTGGGGGATAGGGCTTATGCTAGGAGCGGGTGCGGATTGGCTTTTCAACAAACATTGGAGCTTCTTTGGCGAGACCGACTACGCTCTGTTATTCGGAGATTTTGACATTTCGCAAAGCGGCAAGCGCTCAAACGGGATCGGTTGGAATCAGAAGAAGGATTTTGACAGCGGAAAAGGTGTTTTGGACATTGCTGCGGGGATCAAATACCATTTCCTTTTCCATAAAGAGCGCCTCGGGCTTACTTTCCGCGCAGGGTACGAATACCATGTTTATTTCAATCAAAACCAATATTTGCTCTCAAATGGCAGCGATGATTTTGAGAACTTCACTCAGATCAAGGGAAACTTGGCCTTTCAAGGTGTGATGATTTCTGGACAATTTGATTTTTAGGATGAGATACATGCTCAAGCAACAATGCCAAATCGTAACAGTTTATCTGTCTGCAATTTTCCTTTTGGCGCCTTCGTTTCTATTGCCTAGCGGTTTTACCGATTTGGCAGACGATCCGTCAGATGAATACGATGATGCATACATGGGATTCGATGGCTTGGTCGCCTATCAAACAGAAGAATCCGGTGAGCAAACAAAAGCCCATGAGGCCGAACTAGACAAATTGGTATTTAATTCACCCAGTAGGCCGATAGCTAAAAATGGCTGGAACCTATGGGTCCGCGGCGATGCTCTTTATTGGAGAGCCTCGGAAGACAACCTTTTCTATGCCTATTCCGGTAATGACATAGGCGGAAGCAGAAACAGAGATGTCCTTACGGTTGATTTCGATTGGGATTGGGGATTTCGTTTAGGAATAGGCTATACCATCCCAAGGGACAAGTGGGACATATGTCTTTATTGGACCCGCTTTCATACTTCTTCCCACAGCAGTTTTTCAGCGAACCTTCCTAAAGAAAATATTTTTATCAATTGGTGGGAGATTAATTTTCTTGGCAATGTTGGGATCACCACGTCTGGCAGCGGCCATTGGAAAGCGGACCTTGACCAGCTGGACCTTTCGTTGGGCAGGGAATTTTTCGTAGGACGGCGCTTGACCGTCCGGCCTCATGCGGGAGTCCGTTCTTCTTGGATCGATCAACATTTGACGTGCGCTTTTCAAGCCACACCAGGATCTGCAGTGACCAGAATGAAGAATGATTTCTGGGGACTTGGATTTTTTGCAGGATTGGACACGAGATGGCTGCTCTCGAACAGCTGGCATATTTTTGCAAATGGCGACTTGGCTCTTTTATATGGCAACTTCGACATCCTAGAAAAAGGGAAGGTCAATGGCACGCTTAACTTCTCCTACGATGAAAGCTTCCATGCCGGACGGGCAGTAGCCGATTTGCAGGCGGGGCTTTGCTGGTCGCACAGTTTTTGCAAGGACCGCTTTGCCTTGTCGCTGAGAGCTGGGTATGAATACCATCTATATCCTAACCAGAACCAATTGCCTCTCGACGTGGGAAATGACGGTTTTTTAACGACATTAAATGCTGTTGATGGAGATTTGGCCTATCAAGGCTTGTTCTTAAGCGGACAATGGGATTTTTAAATGAGTAAACAAATGAAACTCTGCGTATATCGGATCAGCCTTCTTTTGCTCCCGTCCCTTTTATTTTCGCATGATCAAAGAGGGGATGAATTTGCACATGGATTCGATTCCTATGAGATGAACGATGAGGATCATTGGATTGCCCAATCGGAATGGGAAGAGGAGATCGAAAGGCCTAGCTCTCAAGTACAGTCCCCAGGTTATAATCCTGCAGCACGGCCTACAGTTTCCAATGGTTATCATCTTTGGGTCCAAGGAGAGGGGCTCTATTGGAAGGCAGCTGAAGAGGGGATTACTTATGCCCTTTTAAGCATCAATCCAGGACCTGGCAACCAACCTCCAAAACAATTTCTCGTTAGGCAAGCCAAGTTCGACTGGAATGGAGGATTCCGCCTCTCTGCAGGGTATCTGATCCCTCATGGCAAATGGGACTTAGGGATTTATTGGACAAGGATCAGCAACAATGGCTCTAAAACGATCAATCAGAGCGCCAAGCCCGGGCATATCGTCGACATTAATCAGCCTATCGGCTACCAAAATACAATGACGGGGAGAATTACACAGGTCTCTGGCCATTGGAAAATCGATTTAAATCAGGTCGACCTTCAGCTCGGTAAGGAGTTTGGCGTTAGCCGTCATTTGACTCTAAGGCCGATCGGAGGCCTTAGATCAGCATGGATCGATCAGTCGGTCCGTGCAAACTACGCTCTGCTTTCCGAAGTAGGATCGAAGCATAAAATCGATTGGGACTTTTGGGGCTTTGGATTTATAGCAGGGATCGAGGCGAATTGGATGCTTGGAAAAGATTGGTCGATCTTTTCGACAGGGGACTATTCCATCCTTTGGGGTTTTTTCGATATCGATCAAAAGCAAACATTCAATCCTATTCGCGCATATCACTTTAAGAAAAGCTTTCGCTGCGCCCGCGGCGTCTATGAGATCCAGCTTGGCTTAAAATGGTCTCATCCGTTTCATCATGAGCGTTGGCGCTTAAGCGTCAAAGGCGCCTATGAGTACCACCTTTACACGCAGCAAAACCAACTTCTCTATAATACTAATTTGGTGCAGACAAACCCTCCTGCAAATGGTTCCTTTGTTAACAATCCTGGCAATTTAGCCTACCAAGGGGTCTCGTTCTCTGCGCAAATTGATTTTTAGATTTCGAGGCAAAATGAAACAGGGTTTATTAGGATTGATGATGTTGCTTCACAGTTTTTTGGCTGCTCATGCAGATCCTTTTTTTCGGGAGCTTCCCAAGGCAGAGCTCCATTTGCATTTGGGAGGAGCTTATCCCAAAAGCTATCTTTTTTCCCTTGCGACCAATGAGCAAAAGCAAACTCTAGAAAACGCTCTTTCTTCTGTTGCCAATCGGATCGCCTATAATGAAGTGTTCACCGTTTTTGAGATCGTCCGCCAGCTTGTGGATACGGAAATCAAGGTGGAAAAGGGTGTCGAGGCTCTTTGCAAAGAGCTCAAAGCGGACAATGTCGCCTATGTGGAGATCCGCACCGGACTAAAAGATCTAGGCGGCGGTGTTGAGGCCTATTTGCAGGCTGTCTTAGCTGGAATAGAAGCAGAAAAATCTGATCGCTTTACTGCAAAAGTGCTATTAAGCCTTCAGAGGAATTCTTCATTGGCAAGCGCTCGAAAGACAATTGATTTGGCCATTAAGTACCAAAACAGGGGAGTGGCAGGGATCGATCTTTCCGGCGATTCCACAATTGGAGATGTCCGGGCAATTCGGGAAGAGCTTGTACGAGCTAATGATGCTGGAATCCCTTTTATTGTGCACATAGGAGAGGACCCAAGAGAGCAGGATCAGTTGCAATTGTTGGAGCTGCTACAGCCAAAACGGATTGGACATGGGGTCCATCTTGTTCCGGAAGCCAAAGCCTGGATCCTGCAAAAGAAGATCCCTCTTGAGGTCTGTTTGACCAGCAGCGTCCTCGTCCAAATGGTTGATGATCTGCATGAGCATCCAGGCATCGATATGTTGCGGCAAGGCCATCCTGTCGTTTTTTGCACAGACGATCCGTTGCTGTTTTCCGTTACCTTATCGGATGAGCTCTGGCGGGCCCATCATTTTGGCGGATTATCTCTAGAAGAGATCTCAGAGGCCAACAAGAGAGCTTTCGAGTGCGCTTTGAAGAGTTAGATCTATTGAGGAAATTGTAAAACTCCATTCGGACCCAAATTTGCGCTTTCTTCGCAGGATTCGGTTTTGAAATCATCGAATTTAGGCCTCGAAGCGAGTTTTGCAATTCCATCTATTGAAAAAGAAGAGAATTTAACATGATAGTAGGATGGCCAGGATGAAGAAGTGTCTTTTATCCTGACTATCCTAATATCCTGTTTTTTCTCTTTGCTGCTATTGATCATTTAAAAAAGAAGCACAGGGTAATTGGATGGCCAGGATGAAAGAGCATTAGAGTTCTTTGATCCAGAAGATCATCTTTTTCGGCGATTCAGAATCTTCTCCGATCTCTTGATAGGAGACGGTGCCGATCAGTTCCGGATGTTCTTTAAATCCGCGGCTCTGCCAGAACGGAGCGAGCGGGCGGTAGTCGGCAGGCCTTCTTGGATCGTCGAGCGGCCGCATTGATGTGTAAAAGCAGATATAGCGGTATTTGCCTAGTTTTCTGACATGGGCCTCCCGTTCATTGCAAAACACTTTGCCGATCCCTTGTCCCCGGTAGGTTTTGCGCAGGACAGATTCTCCAAAGCAAAAGTAATCGGAAGGGTTCCGATTGTTAGCGAGGAAAACTTGTTTTAAACCGTCAGCTTCATAATTAAAGGGATAGCCGGTAGACATGCCGATCGGCGCGTTGTTATCGAAAGCGGCAACGACGATCGCATCCTTCATTGTGGCGAACTTCTGCAGATATTTTTTTTCATATTCGTAATCTCCGATGTAGAGAAAGGGATATTCCTTAAAAACCTCAATGCGAAGTTGTGCGATCTGCGGGATCAGGGTTTGCATTTTTTCATCTGTAAAGGAAACGATCCTGATGTTACTCTGCATGATATCACTCACTTACTTATGGTGTCGATATGAAGGCCAATGCCATTGAAACGATTCAAAAGTACTATGCTGCATTCAATGCAGGAATAATGGAAGATTTTTTTAACCTTCTTGATGAAAAAGTTGTGCATGATATCAATCAGGGTGGCCAAGAAATAGGCAAAAAAGAATTTTCTCAGTTCATGGACCGGATGAACCAGCATTACAAAGAAAAAGCCGAGGATCTGGTCATTATGGCAAATGATGAAGGAACGCGCGCATCGGCCGAGTTTTTTATTGTAGGGAAATATCTTTCCACGGACATCGGACTGCCTGAGGCAAAGGGGCAGCAATACCGTCTGCGCTGCGGTGCATTCTTCGAGTTGAAGAACAATAAAATTACGCGCGTGACCAACTACTACAACTTGAGCGAATGGCTATCTCAGGTCAAGTAGCTCAAAAGAGATCGACCGCTGGGACAGCATTTGGGAATCGGCAAAATTTTTCGTCTGCCCTGAGCTGCGCACCATCTTTAACCTGGCCAGATCGATCTCTGCCTTCACGCTCTCCGCACGGTTTAAAGTTCCCACAGCAATGAGGCCGTCCTCCGGAAATCCATTATCGACAGGGGAGCAGATTGCAGATGCTCCGTAGGCCATTTCAATATCGGTCTGACCGACGATCGCCGATTGGACCACATAGCATTGGTTTTCCAGCGCCCTTGCCCGGCAGCTGAGGAATACCCGGTAATATCCGTGCATCGTAGATGTGTAAGAGGGGACAAGGATCAGTTCTGCGCCAGCATCAACAAGTTTTCTGACCAAGGGAGGAAACTCAGAGTCGTAGCAGATGCAAATCCCGATTTTGCCAAGGTCTGTTTCAAATAGCTTCATGCAGTTCCCGGCATTGACGACCCCTTCTTCAGCTTCGAAAGGGGTGATGACGCACTTGTCTTGAAAGACAGGCTTCTTTCCAGGTGCAAATAAAAAGGAGCGGTTGAACATCCCATCAGCAGTCTTCACAACGTGGGTCCCATTGCAGATCAGCATCCGGTGCTTAAGGCTTAGTTCCTCGAACATCTTGAGGTAGGCCGGCAAGTAGTTATCGAGCTGTTCCAGCGCGGCAAAGGAGAGCATTTCCAATCCTGCATATTCAGGAAACAGAAGGAGGTCGATCCCTTGCGCCGCATGGAACTCGACCGTTTTCTCTACCTTGTTTCGGTAGGTTTCAAAATCCTTGGGGAAGTCGTATTGGTACTGAAGCGCGGCAATTTTCATGATCACCTCTAAAAGATTTAATTTAACACAGGCTTCTTTTGAAAAAAAAGCTCCTTTGCTAACCTTTATAGGTAAAAGAGGAGAAGTTCAAATGTTAAAATGGCTCATTGCAACAGTCGTTTGCGCATCGCAGTTTGTTTTTGCAGACCCGCTGTTCGATCGGACAATCGATCCTTCCGCCTTGCAGCAGCTTGCTAGCACGCTTGGCATTTCTGAAGAGCAGGACCTGATCGAGCAAACGCAAAGGCAGTGGCTCCGAAAACCAGGCAATGAGCGGTGGGAGATGAGCGAGATCATAGCGGAAAACCGGCAATATGTCTTGACGTGGGCTGCAGAGCAGGGACTGTTTTCCGACTGGAGGCCTTCCCGTGCAACTTACGACAAGGCCCTCATCTTGGGAGCGACCACCTCGCGGATGCAGATGCGGCTTGATTTTCTTAAAGACCTTTGGAACCAGGGAGTCCGTTTTAAACAGATTGTGTGGTTGACGGGGATGAGGACATTGGATCCTCGCGCAGATGGACTGATCGGCAGATGCGCCAATGAATCGGAAGCCGCGCATATTCTATGGGATGAGGCCGATTTGCCCGATGAGATGCGGTGCTTGTCAGTCAGTTTTATCGAAGTGCCGATGAAAGGCAGCGAGAGGCCCAATACGGCAGATACGATCATCGCTTGGGTCAAAGAATCCCCGGAGCCTTGCACAGCTCTGTTCGTATCGGACCAACCCTTCTGCGGGTACCAGTTTGCCGTGATCAAGAGCAATCTTCCCCATCCGTTCCTCTTCGATATGGTCGGCAAGGGGGTCGATCCTTCCAGCCATCCTGCCGCCGCAGCGATCACCCTCGATTCGATCGCCCGTTGGATCTATGAGGATGCTCGAGGAGCACATACTGCACGCGAATAAAAAGTTAATTTCTGCCAGCGTCAGCAGCCACTGAATTTGAGACCCGCCTGCATCGCCCAACTTATTCAAGTTGAGCTGCTTCGGCGTCGGTAAACCTGGCTCAAATTCAGGGCGCCTTCTTGGCATAATTTTAACTTTTTACCCGCGCGCAGTATAATCGTTCAGCTTTGAAATAAACGCTTCCTTCTGTTGAGCGCTTAAAGGGACAAGCGGAGGTCTGACGTCATGCCAGCCATCTCCTATTGTCCATTCCATCACCGCTTTAAACGCGGGGATGAAAGGATAGCCCTTCATCGATGCAAAAAAATGGGTGAGCTCCTGAGGATTTTCTAAGAGGCCCTGCTGCCCTAAGTTGAACAAAGAACAAATGAGTTCCGGGTAGAGGTTGGCAAGCCCGCAAATAGCCCCCGAGCCTCCTTCATGGACAGCTTCGATGATCTGCTCCTCGCTGCCTACAAAGACTTTAAAGCCGGGCAGCGTTGCGAACACCTGTTTGGCAAATGGCAAATTCCCTTCGCTCTCCTTGAGCCCGATCACCGTTTCAGGAAACTCCTCGCGCAATGTTTGAATTGTCCTCAGGGTAATAGGGACTCCAGTAAACTGAGGGATATGGTACAGGATTATCCGTAAATGAGGGTCATCGACCTTCCTGATGATCTCTCGATAAAATGCGATCACTCCCTCTTCAGGGACGTTTTTGAAAAAGGGGGGAGGCGATGCCAGCAGGGCGAGGCACCCATGTTTCAAGCATGCCTTGGCCAGTTCGACAGTTTCAGGGATGTTCGACCCTCCATTTCCCAAAATAATCTTTTGCGGAGGAACCCCATTTTCGATGAGCGTTGCCGTTACAGCTAGCCGTTCTTGGAGAGAAAAAGAGGGACCTTCTCCTGTCGTGCCGAAGAGGACGACACCTTGGCATCCCCGTTGCAGCAGATCGAGGCAATGCATGCTAAGCTCTTGGGTATTGCACGATAGGTCGGCATGCATCGGGGTAAGCGCAGCGGCATAGATTCCGTCAGGCAGACTATCTTCGGAAGAGGGATTTTTCATTGTACACCAGCAGGGATTTTTGATCTGTCTTCATCGACAAAAATTATCCTTTAATTCTATTTTACGTTCAATGCATACTACATAGCCTTATAGGACAAAAACATGGTTAAGAAGCATGAAATGAAAATCAGATCGATCTTATTTTCTGCAGCTTTGCTAGGAGCTGCATCGCTAGCAGCTGCAGATCAAGATGCTGCTGGTTCAAGCATTCAACCTGTCGTCATTGAAAAGGTTGTCAAAGAAGCCCAAAAAAACAGCAATTGGAAAACGGCCGCCGTCACAGGAAAAAGCGAACAGATTGTCTACATGAACGTTTCGCCTGCGACAAATCCTAACAATGAGATCGGAGCTGAAGTCCATTCTTTTGATCAAGTGATCTTGATTGTTCAAGGAAAAGGAAAGGCTGTGCTTAACGGCAAAGAAACCCAAGTTAAAGAAGGTGACCTGATCTTTATTCCTGAAGGGACAACCCACAATGTCATCAACCTTGGAAAAGACAAAGAGCTCAAGCTCATCAGCTTCTACTCCAGCACCGATATTCCAAGCGGAGCTGCCTACGCAAAAAAATCTGATCAGCCCAATGATTAAAATGAACACAATAGATTCTAAAAACAGACCGCTTTGGACCCGTTCCGGCGCGCGGCTCCAATTGGTCCGCACTTCATCCCATGGCAAGTTCCACTGGCTCTTTTTACCTGGAGGGCCAGGACTTGGTTCTGAAAGCTTATTGCCATTATTGGACATCCTGGAACTGCCAGGGAATACATGGCGGCTCGACCTTCCTGGCGATGGTTCGAATACGATGCAGGACAATAAAGAAGCATTTAGCCATTGGTCGCAAGCTCTCATCGAGGCAGTAAGCGCTCTCGATAATGTGGTCCTGGTCGGCCATTCCCGAGGCGGGATGTTTGCGCTTTCAACTCCAGAGCTTCAGGAAAAGCTTGCAGGCCTTGTTTTAATAACATCTTCGCCGGATATGGTTTGGCAAAATGAGTTAGAATCTAAACTGATTAATTATCAAATTCCAGAGGCTGACGAAGCGGGCAGAAAGTATGAGGAGAACCCGAGCAATGAGCTCTTGCGCGATTGTGTCGTAGCGGCTGCTCCGCGCATGTTTTTCACTCAAGAGGCTTTGAAGAACGGGATCGAGGTCTTAAGCAATCTTCCTTATAACTACGAATCCTTTCAATGGACTATAGAGCATTTTGACCCCACCTACCATGCAAAATGGGTTCCGCAAATGCCAACCCTTATCTTATCAGGCGAGAAGGACATTGCTATTCCCATCCACCATTTTAAAGGGAAAAAGGAGTACCAGCTCAGGAACATCATCATGAAGGAAATCCCTGGTGCAGGCCACTTTCCTTGGATCGAAAACCCACAGGCTGTCGTTGCAGCATTCAGCGCATTTGTGAAGATGCTTTCTTAAACGAAGTTTTGGATATGCTGCACCTGGTCAAGTTTTGTGAATTTCGAGTCGGCAAGAGAAGCATATTACTGAGATAGATTCAAACGCCATAAGGTTCTATGGCGCTTGTCCCAAACAGATTATTCATCGACCTCGATAGAAACGAGGGAGTAGAACGGATAGCCTAGCTTTTCCCTTCCATGCAGTCCTTCCAGCTCGATCAAGCAGGCGACTTCGACGACTTGGCCGCCTAGGCGTTCGATCAAGGATGCTGCTGCCTTTGCTGTTCCACCCGTTGCCAATAGGTCGTCCATGATCAGGACCCGGTCTCCTGGGCTGATGCTTTCGACTTCGATCTCGAACGAGGCTGTGCCGTACTCGAGCTCATAATCGATCTTTTCGACTTTGCGGGGGAGTTTGCCCGCTTTGCGCACCATAACGAATGGAAGGTTCATCTCATAGGCAAGGGCTGTGCCGAAGATAAATCCTCTCGAATCAAGGCCGACGATTGCATCCAGATTGAAATCCCGATACCTATCTGCAAACGTTTTGATCGCCTGATGGAAGGCCTTAGGGTTCTTTAAAAGATCCGGATAGCACTTAAATTGGATCCCAGGTTTTGGAAAATCGGGGACCGTTGCGATGTATTCTTCAATCCATTGGTTGTTGGATTCAGTAGCGGTAAGTTGAGTCGTAAGCATGGCAGTCACAAGTGAGTATAGAATTGTTCTTTTCATAGGAAGCTCCCATTTCTCGGCAAAAGATAGGGAGGCAGTTAATTTTAAGCAACAAATTCGCAGAATAACGCAAATTAACGTCTTTGGAAATCGTTTTCTGCATATACTGCTGACGATTCAATCGTACAAGCGATTTTGGCTTTTGCATCCCTAATTTTAAAGTCCCAGAAGCAGGACGTATGCGCAGCTGCATACGTCCGATGCATGGGGCTTTAAAGGGGTTTGGAACAAAGCCCGCAATTAGGGATGCAAAAGTCAAAAGCGTCTCTACGATTGAAGTGGAAGCAGTATATAGTAGTGTCAACTGAAACGTACCAGGCGATAGCTTTTAAACCAAATTAACAGGGTTCAACTTAATAATCTGAAAATTGTCATTAATCCGCGA
>JAFEGU010000383.1 GCA_018239725.1 Verrucomicrobiota bacterium
TTCCATAGCGCAAAGGGCCTCGAGTTCGCCGCCTGCTACTTGATCGGCTTGGAAGACCACATCATCCCTCACGAAAAAAGCCTGATGGAAACAGGATTGGAAGAAGAGAGGCGTTTGATGTATGTCGCGATGACCCGCGCTAAGAAATACCTCACGCTGAGCATGGCGCGCAAACGAAAAAAAATGGGAAAGGAGATCAATACAAACCCTTCCCGATTTCTCTTTGAAATCCCTAAAGAACTCCTCCGCATCACTTCCTGGCAGACCGTCGAGTAACTTTTAGACGGTAAACAGCTTTTCTACAATTCCCATTGAATAATGGGTTGCGATACTCGATACAAACTTAGGAAAATCGACAGGGGCTGCATGATCTGCCCGATCGGAAATTGTCCGGATGATCATGAACGGAACATCATGCTCGAAACAGACCTGCGCTACCGAAGCGCCTTCCATTTCGACAGCCAATGTCCCCGGAACTTCTTCATCTAGGACCTTGATCTTTTCAGCTTGTGAGACGAACTGGTCTCCGCTGGCGATGATCCCGTGATGAATGCGTGGGTTTTCAATTGAAAAGTCCTTCAAGATCGGCTGATCGAAGAAAGAGGAGGCAAAAAAAGAGTGGGCCGCCCTGCTCGTCGACTCGAATAACTGAGCGTTCGCTTCAAAAAATTGAACGTTGAGGTATGGGATCTGCCTTTTGGCATAAAAGGGCGTCGCATCCATGTCGTGCTGGTACAATTGGGTTCCGAGGACGACATCGCCGATATTGAGCGTTGAGCTGATGGCTCCGGCAACTCCTGTAAAAAGGATGCATTCGACGCCGAACTTGGCAATTAAGATGGCAGCTGTGGCTGCTGCTGCAACCTTGCCCCAGCGGGAAAAGACGACGACGCAATTTTTGCCAAAGAATTTCCCGACGACATATTCTCTTCCGCCGATGAAATGGCTAGTAGGCTCCTGCATAGCGCGCTTTAAGGTAACAATTTCTTCCTCCATTGCTCCCATGATCCCGATGAGTCCAAACTGATTCATGCCGTTCTTCCTTGTATTGAGCCGATGGAGGAGTGCACTCCTGCGTCGGTGATAAAACTGGTGATCCATTTTGCAGGAGTCACATCAAATGCCGGATTGCAAACAGCAGAGGCTTTGGGGGCCCATTTGATATCGCCAAATGTGCCGAATGCTCCTTTGACTTCATGAGGCTTCCTTTCTTCGATCTCGATCTCATCCCCTTTGGAGCATCCATAATCAATTGTTGTCCTCGGAGCTGCGATGTGGAAAGGGATTTGGTGCAAAAAGCAAAGCGCTGCAACAGAATAGGTTCCGATTTTATTTGCCGTGTCTCCGTTTGCCGCAATCCTGTCTGCGCCGACGATCACCCGTTGGACCCTCCCCTTTTGCATCATAGAGGCGGCCATGTTATCGCAGATGAGCGTGTGAGGTATTCCCTCTTTCTCCAGTTCCCAGCATGTCAGCCTGGCGCCTTGCAGCAAGGGCCTCGTCTCATCGACAAAAACGTGGATCTTCTTTCCATCGCGATGCGCTTGGATCATCGCGCCAAGGGCAGTTCCGATCCCCGTTGTTACAAGCCCGCCTGTGTTGCAATGGGTCAAAATCGTCTCTCCCGATTGAATAAGCGCAGCTCCATGCTTAGCGATTGCCATACTGAGCTGCCTGTCTTCTTCAAAGATCTCTTCAGCCGTTTGAACGATGCTGTTCAGATCGCCGCTCTTGGCATAGGCTGCCATCTGCCGGGAAATGCAATGGAAAAGGTTATAGGCCGTCGGCCTTGCCCCAACGAGTTTTTGCGCCGCGAGCTCAACTTGCTCGCGCGTGGCACCCATCTCAACATAATGGGCAAGCGACAAGGCTGCTGCAACTCCGATCAGAGGAGCCCCTCTGACCTTCAGCTCTTTGATGATCTCCACCATTTCATCGGGAGAATGGCAAGTGATCCATTCTTCGACAAAAGGGAGCTTTTGTTGATCTAATACTTTTAAGGAACCCTCTCGGAAAGAGAGCGCAAGGGACTCTAAAGTTTTCATAAGATTCGCACATTCCCATTTTCACAAATTTGCTTCCGTTTCTCCCTCAGATAAGCGACTTCGAAATCGGGCAGATAGGTGATCCCGCCGAGCATTTCCGCCTTCAGCAAGATCTCCGCAGTATGCTCCAAGCGCTCGATCCCATTGACAGCTTCTTCAAGAGTCCCAGCCCAGGCAAGGGCGCCATGCCGCGCTAAAATCATGACAGGATTTTCTAACAGTGAAGGAAAAAGGACATCGCTCATCGCCACTGTTCCAGGTCGGGCATATGGAGCGATCGGGATCCTTCCTACGCCTAAAATCAGTTCGGAAAGGCACTCGCTCGGAAGCTCGGTAAGATCTGGCTTTGCGATAGTCCATGCGATCGCAGTCGGAGGATGCGCATGCACGACGCACTTGGCTTGGGGACACTTGTTATAGACGCCAAGGTGCATCAAACGCTCGCTTGAAGGGTTGCCAGCAATTATCTTGTTATCAAGGGTAATGACAGCTAGGTCTTCTGGAGTGATATATGCTTTGGACACTCCGGAAGGCGTCATCAAAATGCAGTCGTCGGAAATTTTGTAGCTGATATTGCCGTCTGCCGCTGCGAGCATGTTTTTTTGATAGAGCCGCTTTGCAGCATCGATGATTTTAAGGCGAATGGTGAGATCATTGAGCATGGGCAATCCTATCGATCACCGTCAGAGGGTCCTTGATCTGATCAAAGGTTTTAACAAGGTCTCTAGCGATGCCAAGCGCCATTTTTTCAGCTGCAAGGCGCTTTTCGGGATCATCGATCCCGCGAATATCGGCAACGCCTGCAAGACCCAAAATGCGCCTTGCCATTTTACAGCCTGCAAAGCCATATCCCTCTTGGATCATTTTTAGAACGAGCTCTTGATAGTACCTCTCGAGCTCTTCTTCGTTGAAAAATCCAGGGATAAGCACAGCGCTGTCCTTGCAAGAACGGATCAAGCCTAAAAATTTCGTCTGGAACTTCTCCAAAAACTCCCTCAAGATGCTCAAGAGCCCGTTGCTATAGCTCTTATCTGCATCGCAAACTGCATGAGAGACATACGATAGAATGAAGTTAGCGATCAGGGCCCCGATATCGAAGCCGAATGGTCCAAAAAATGCAAACTCAGGATCAATGACAAAAGTATCGCGCCGATTGACCATGATCGACCCAGTATGCAAGTCCCCATGCAAAAGGGCATCTTTTTGGGTCATGAACCGGTACTTCAAAGACAAGACCTTCCTCTTGAACTCGCTGTCGGAACGCAATTCTGAAGCAGCACGTTCCATTCCAGAAAAATGGTGGTTGCTATCGTGCGTCATGTAAGGAAATGTGAAGATCAAATCTTCTGAAAGCTTGCAGAGGTCGTGATTGGTATTGAACTGCGCTTCCAATTCGCTTTTTTCCTTGCTCGATAGAAAAAAAGAGGATGTTTTGAACAGCGTATTGGCAAGAAAAGATGAGGCATGCTCTGCAAAATGGGGATAATCCTCTGCGGCGATCAATCCTTTTCTCAAGATAATGTGGTCGCCGAGGTAGCGCATGGCGACCAAGCACATCGCAGGGTCTGCATGATAGACTTCTGGGACATGGTCCGGAGCCAGCTCGTAAAATTTTTTCAAGGCGGCAATTTCTGACAACATCCGATCTTTTGAAAGCTGCCACGATTCGCCGACGCAGCGCAGAAAGGGAACCGACTGCTTGACAATGATCGCATTTTGGCTCCCTTCGACAATATAGACGTAGTTAAGGTTGCCATCACCGACCTCTTTAATTTGAAAGGAGTCGCCGCCGAGTATTTCGCTTAAGCTTTTGGTCTGACGGATATAATTTGGTAGGGTTTCCGCTGTCAAGATCTCATAGTCCATAGACATCCCCGCAATGCAGTGTTGCAATCGAAAAGTTAGCTAAGAAAAAAACTTAACAAGGGTATATCATAGCAGCTTTGAAAAAGACAATTGGTTAACTTGGCTTTGCGACTTTTTGGAGCCCGTTGCAAAACAGCTTTGCCAGGAAAAGTCGACTCTTTGGATCATCTTGATCAATTTTGGAGCGACGGCTACAACTATATCTCCTGGCAATCCTGTGTAAGAGAAGATCAGAATTTACTACTCGATATATCTATCTGATTCCAAGCTTCCATTCTTGGGTGGCAATTTTTTCAATAAAAGTGGCGTCGTGGGATACAGCTACGATAGCACCATCGAATTGAAGTAGGGCCTTTTCAAAAGCTTCCAATGTCATCAAATCCAGATGATTGGTCGGCTCGTCCAATAATAAAACATTGGGCTTCTTCAAAACCATGGAAAGCAGCAGAAGCCTCTTCCTCTGCCCAATGCTCATGGTAGAAAACGGACGCCTCAGCAGCTCCACTCCTCCTAAAGCCGCTTTATGGAGTTCGCGCCTTAAGTCCTCTTCAGAAAAATAAAACCGGTCTTCAAAATACTGAAGAGGTGTTTGATCCATAGGCAAGAGCTCGACTTCTTGGTCCAAAAAGGCCATTTTTACAGTAGGCGCCCGCCGGATGCACCCTTCATCCAATGATATGATTCCGGCTATGGCTTTAAGAAGCGTAGTCTTCCCACAACCGTTCGGGCCTCTGATAAGGATTCTGTCTCCTTTACAAATATTCTTGCAGAAATTGGAAAACAGCGCCTTGCATCCAAATGCCTTTCCCGCATGGTCCAGTTCTATTGCAATAGAAGATGCGAGAGGTTCTTCAACGAATTTAAGTCCCTTGATGGTTTTTGGCTTAGGATGAAGAAGAAGGTTTTCTTCGATTTCTTCAAGACGATTTTTCATGGCATCAAGCTTATGCTGAAGCGATTGCTGGTGGTTCTCTCCTCTTTTATCGTAAGCCATGATATTCCGGTCTTTTGGAGGAGGCTTTCGTTTGGAAAAGCTGACTGCTTTGATCTTCTGCTTCAAGATTGTCCTCTCCTCCTCTTGAGCCTCAAAAGCTTTCATCTGCCTTTCCTGAGCCCTCTTTTGCTCTGCTAAGTAGAAGTCATAACTTCCCCCGTAGCTGGCAAGTTTGCCATTTTTTATCTCGACAAGCCGATTGCAGACGCTATTTAAAAACTTGCGGTCGTGCGAAACAATCACGCACCCGCCTTTTCTATGCTTCAAAACTGTTTTCAGCCATTCGATCATTTCCTGATCGAGATGGTTTGTAGGCTCATCCAAAAGCAGAAGATCTGGATTTTCGATCAATGCCTTGGCCAAAGCAGCGCGGACGCGCTGGCCGCTGCTTAAGCAGAACATGGGAAGATCCAGCAGGCTCCTTTCCAGTTTAAGACCGGGCAGCATCTGCTCGATCGGTATCCGGCGGTATCCGCCAAGCGCTTCGTATTTTTCATGGAGCTTGGCCCATTCCGCCAAACGCTCAAGATCTTCAAGGCTGTCGGCCATTTCCTTTTCGAGATCCGTAAGAGAGCTTCCTTCTATGAATTCCCGTGTAGAAATTGAAGGATCGGTAAAAGCGACTTCCTGAGGAAGGAATCCGATGGATAGGCATGATGCCCTGCTAAAATCTCCTGAATCGGGCAGCATTGTTCCAGCTAAGAGCTGCAGAAGAGTTGTTTTTCCTGAGCCGTTTTCTCCAATGAGGGCAAAGAGTTCGCCTTCATTGACAGAAAGTGAGATATCTTCAAAAAGTGGCGAAGAGCCAAAAGATTTAAAAAGATGTGAAAATTGTATGATGAGCCGAGACATAATAAGTTTGATCCTTGGGTTGTTTTAGTTAACAGATTGGATTCAAACTTAAATTCTCACGTGAAAAGCTCCTTCAACGAATTAACATGCCTTCATTTTACTATGGACTACGGCCTTTTTCAAGAATTTTGATTATTTTATCTTAGCGCAATTCTATGGCAAATAGGACTCAACCGTCAGTCGATTTAACACCCGCCATCAAACAAATCTCATGCAACTAATAATAAGGCATTTGGAGCAACCGAAACCAAACTACAAATGAACTCTCATTAATAAAAACAAGAAAGCAAAAGAACTACAAAAACATCAAAACCAATAACTTGCGAAAAAGCGAATAAATATTAAAAATTTTCAAACTCAATAAATTGACTTTTATTAAAAATACTATTAAAATGTTTTTTAAAAATAAATTTAAAAGGAAAATAATATGTCAGTTATCACACTAAAACAAAAACCAGATAATTATCAAACCTACAAATACTTAAGAAAGCAAATAGGAAAATGGAATACGGAGATCCTTCTACATAGCCACCTAGGAATCCAGGAAGACAAGCTCCTTCAATGCTTAGGCTCCGGCGGATGTAAAAAAGCCTACCAACTCGAATCGGAAAAAGCGCTTCTTCTGCCCAACATGGACTCCGATCCAATCGAGCACGTCGCATCAAGATGGGAAAGAATTGTTGACGAAGAGGTCGCAGTATCGAAATTGCTTTCCAGATTAGGCATATTATCTCCTTCTTCGGAACGCGTGGAGATTTCACCCAAGGCAGGGGATTGCAATGGAACCATTCCAGCCTACGTCTCCACAAGTTTCAAAAGCTTTTCTAAATCAAATATATTCATTATTGATAGGAAGGATCACCGAAGTTCAACTTGGAATAGAAACTCTGACTCCTTCTTTAATCCCGGGGAGGATCGTTTAGATAAGGACCAATGGGACCAACTGATCGATCCTATGCTAAATGACCTGGCAAAAGTTCTTGCACATGGACTTCCAACTACTATCGATTCAATGAACCTCGCTATTGTTCAAAAGAATACAGGAGAAACCTCAAAAAGTTATCAAATCCGAATTTTTGGTTTCGATTTTACTAGCAAATGCGATCCTCTATCTTTGCAATCGACAGGCAACTGTGAAGTTAAAGCAAGTCAAGTCAAGGGCGCTCTAGAAGGCTTATTGACTACACTGTTCAGCTATGAGTTTGATTGGGGATTTCCAAGAGGCAAAGACAACAAAGAGCCTTTAGCTTTCATGCAATCTCTTGTTGAGGGATATACCCATGAAGTTATGGTTAGAGCGCAACAATATAGTTCCGGTATTTAGTCCATTTTTTTGCAGGACCTCTGAAACTGTTCTAACGTTGGCTTGAAACCGCCGAATTCTTTGATAAAGACTTTTCCACCGCATCCGACCCAGTGGCAGATGATCGTGTTGATGTTGATCCCTTGAGAGACTCGCCAATTGAAGATCCCTGGTATTTCATTCACATAGATGCCCAAGGTATTGATCAGATGGGACAGCAAGACCTCATCACCCCAAAATTCATGGGTCATCGTCAAAGAGCCCTCAGCCCATTTTTCGATAAGCGGAGCGCCATGTTCGGCGACGATCACTCCGCTATTGTATAGAGCTCCTGGATGAAAGCGGGGAAGATGGGTGAGGGTAAATTCCCTCATAATCCCAAGTTGGGATTCTGCATTGCACATGTCGAAAAGAGGATCGATCGAGCCTAAGACTTCACAATCGAGGTCAAGCCATAAGGTTTTTTGAAAGGGAGAACGCAAAAAAGCGAAGGGCTTTTTAAACCAGACATGGCGAAAATCCCACACTGTACTTGTGTAGCAATTTTCCCACAGCTTCACCAAACCGGGATCGACATCCTCTTTAAGAGCGACCTTGGATGGATCAAATGCGATAGGAATGATCTCTCCCCTTTCTCTGCACCATTGCAAAGCCTCTTCCGACATCCCAAAATCGCAGAACACAACCGGATGATCGTTATGATCGCGCAACCGAGACCACCACCAAGGAAGAAGCCACTCTTGCTCTTGATCAGATCCGCAAATAATCCCTTTTGGATAGATCGGCTTCGACTTCCACTGCGTTGAGATTGTTTGCATGATCGGTCTCCTTTATTTGGCTGATCGAAACTGGTCAAGGGCAGGCTTAAATCCCCCGAACTTTTGGATGAAAGTCTTGCCGCCATCACGCATCCAATGCCAGATCACAGCATCGAGATTGATCCCCTCCGAAATGCGCCAATTGTAAATGTCTGGAATCTCGATAACAGGGATGCGCATCGAATTGATGAGATGGGAAAGAAGGATATCGTCGCTGCCAAATTGG
This sequence comes from Verrucomicrobiota bacterium, assembly GCA_018239725.1. Classification (GTDB taxonomy): domain Bacteria; phylum Chlamydiota; class Chlamydiia; order Chlamydiales; family Rhabdochlamydiaceae; genus Acherontichlamydia. The sequence continues at coordinate 8,105 of JAFEGU010000383.1, forward strand.
TTAGTCATTTGCATGGCGCTAGACGCCCATTGTTGAATCAAGGGGGTACCATGCTCAAATACAATGACCCCGCCATTATAAATGCTTTCAGGATGATGGACAGGCAGATGAAGAGAAATAAAGTCGCGCATGATCGCGATCTGAGACTCAGCATTCCATAAGTTAAAAAGAGGATCGATCTTCCCCAACACTTCACAATCGATGTCAAGCCACAGAGTCCTTTGAAATGGGGTCCGAAGAAAAGCAAACGGCTTTTTAAAACAGACCTTGCGCAAGCTCCAAACCTCAGCAGTGTAGTTTTTTTCCCAGTAATCGACAAAGTCGGAAGAAAAGGCCTCTTTTGAAGCTACGTCAACGGGTGAAGACAGGATAGGGATCACTTCTCCTCTTTCTCTGCACCAGTTGAGCGCATCTTCCGACATCCCGAAATCGCAGAAAGCAATGGGATGGTCATTGTGATCGCGCAGGCGCGACCACCACCAGGGAAGGAGCCATTCCTGCGCCTGATCGGAGCCGCATAGGATCCTTTTGGGAGAGACTGCCATGAATTGCCATTGCACAGGCTCCCTTTGCATTAGGTCCTCCTTACCTGTTTAAACTGGTCCAATGCCGGTTTAATTCCGCCGAAGTTCCGGATGAAAGTTTTTCCTCCGTCCCGATGCCAATGCCAGATTACGGCATTGAGATTGATCCCTTGAGAAATACGCCAATTGTAAATTTCCGGAATCTCTTCGACTGGGATACGCATCGAATTGATCAAATGGGAAATCAGGACATCATCGCCGCCAAACTGGTCCGTTAGTTCAATGGCCCCGCAAGCCCATTTTTCAATGAGGGGAACGCCATGATCAAAAACGATCACACCGCTATTATAAAGCGCATCGGGATGAAAGCGGGGATGGTGGGACTTGGCGAATTCCCGCATGATCCCGATCTGGCTTTCATTGCTGCAAAGATCAAATAGGTCATCAAGAGGCCCTAAAACTTCGCAGTCCAGATCCAGCCAGATACTCCGTTGAAACGGAGATTGCAGGCAAGCTAGGGGCTTTTTGAACCACACATGGCGCAAATTCCATACAGCATCGGTATAGTTTTTCTCCCATACTTTAACAAAATCAGGAGAAAAGCTCTCTTTATGAGCTACCTCTTTGGGCAAAACAGGGAGCTTGATCACTTCCCCTCTTTCACGGCACCAGTTCAAGGCATCTTCCGTCATTCCGAAATCACAGAAAATTACTCGATGGTCATTGTGGTCGCGCAAACGGGACCACCACCAAGGAAGAAGCCACTCCTGGGCCTCATCAGATCCGCAAATGATCCCTTTAGGATAAGTAGGCTCCGAGAGCCACTGTGTGCACATCTTGTCCATGAGATCATCCTTTTGGCTTGCCGCAGGCTGCAAAAAAAGAGTCTAAAGCAGGCTTAATGCCGCCCCATTCCCGAATAAAGCCTTTACCGCCGCTGCCGACCCAGTGGTAGATCTTTGCATCTATACAAAATCCGTAGTTCATCCGCCAGTTCCAAATCTCTGAGATCTCATTGACTTCATAACGTTCTCTCGAGATCAGATGAGACAATAGCGGATCATCCCCCCAAAATAGGTGGTTGGAACGAATTGCTTCATTTGCCCACATCTCAATAAAGGTTGCACCATGCTGGTAGGCAATCACTCCGCTGTTGTACTTGATATCCGGATGAAAACGGGGAAGGTGGGATGAAATAGGCTCGCGCACAAGGGCGATCGGAAGATCTAAGCTGCAGGTTTCAAATAGGTCTAAGAGCGAAGCTAAGATCTCGCAATCAAGATCGATCCAAATTGTTTTGAGATACGGCGTGGAAAGGAGGGCCAATGGTTTTTTAAACCAGCTGCCGCGCGCCTTCCAAACGGCAGGCCCATAGATCGATTCCCATTTTTCAATGAGCTCCGACGGGATCTTTTCCTGAGGGGCTATGAGCGAAGGGTCCAAAACGATATCGATGACATCGCCCCTCTCTTGACACCAGAGCCGAGCTTCAGCCGACATGCCAAAATCGCAAAATGTCACAGGAAGATCATTATGGTCTTTGAAGCGGGACCACCACCAAGGGAGGAGCCATTCCTGATCAGAATCGGTTCCGCACAGGATCCCATGCGGTAGTGTCGGTCTTTCTTTCCACATTAACTTAAGTATCGATTATGATCCGATCATATAGTCAACCACATCTTTCACTTCAGGCTTCACATTCTCAGGCGCTGCCTGCAAGGAAGCCTTGGCATGGATAAGGGCCTGCTCCCGTTCATTTTTAGTGAAAAGGAATTGAGCGATCATCATTTCAACTTTCCATAAATTTTCCTGATCGTCTTTTCCGAACTTTTCAGCAAAATGGACCAAAGGTGAGACTGCTTTATAAATACTCCTCTTCCCTTTGACCTTTGCTCCCAGTTTCTGAAATTCGAGGACCGCCATTTTTAATTGGGTCCCCATCCGGTTGTCCGGGTCCTTATCCATCAGTTCCTTGCGCAATTTCTGCACAGGCTCTGACTTAAATTTAGACTTTTCCAGCAATTGGGCATATTTTTCAAGGATGAAAAATGAGCCTTTTTCTTTTTTAAGCCCGATTTGCATGAGTTGGTCGAGATAGGATTTGGACGAGAGCTTCTTCGCATTCAGATAGAGCTGGGTGATCCTTTCTTCAGAGCTTGATGTTTTTGGATTTTTTAAGAAAGCGATCACCTCTTCAAAATCCTGGGCCAGTTCAAGGATCTGCGCAGCAAAATCTTTGGCTGACAGGGGCATGAAGCCCAATCGGGCGATCTCTTCTTGGGAATAGTCGAAGAGGACAATGGTGGGCGACTGGTCGATATGGAAAATGTCGCGCAGCTCTCTGTTGCGCTTCGATTCTTCCTCATCTAAGCTCACCGCAGCGCAAAGCGCCACACTTTTAAGGCTTTTCAAAAATTCTGGATCGTTTAAGACATCTTTCTTTATTTTTTCTGCCCATGGACACCAACCGTCCCCTAAAAAAGCGACGATCAAGATCTTTTGTTCTTCCTGTGCTTGAAGAAAGGCTTTGTCCAACTCTTGAGACCAGACGGGAGAAAGAGGGATGCTCTGCTTTTGCTGGGGATCGATCGAAAGAAGAGAACTTTCAGGAGCAGAATGCCCTAAATTAAAGCATAAAAAGGTTAAAATAATTAACAAGTAATGAAAACACATAGCTTGTTGAAATAAATAGGGGATTGAATTAATATTTGACCCCATTTAATTCCCTCTATAGAAAATGATAACATTTCCTCCTACAATTATTTTACGCCATCGGAAAGAGAACCTGAAAAAGTGCAGTTTAAGAGGGCTTGAGTCTCGAGAAGACATGCGGTTTTTCACTTATCCTAAAGACAAACTTCCCGATCTAACGGGATATGTCCTGCTAACGCTTGATGGGCCGCCGCTGACTTCCAAAGACACACCGCTTGGCCTTTTCCTCATAGACGGCACATGGCGCCACGCACAGACCATGTTCCGACAACTGCAGAAGCCCCATCTTTTTGAATGCCGCAGCATTCCGTCCGAATACGTCACCGCATACCCGAGGCGGCAAGAGGACTGTTCCGATCCCCATCGGGGTCTCGCCTCCTTGGAAGCGCTGTATATCGCCTACCATCTATTAGAAAGACCTCTTGATGGATTGCTCGACGGCTACCACTGGAAAAACGCATTCTTGGAAAAGAACCGATTTTAAACCTCTTAGTTACAAGATCTAGAGTTCTCATCCACTTGACTTTATACAAGCCGATCAGATAGGATGGACATTTCTTAATTTTTTAAATTAACCATCCCAAAAAGGGTGAAGTGGAACAGAAGATCTATCCCTTTGAAAAACATCAGCTTCCCATTAGCAAAGTCGATCCCGATGCGCTTTATGTGATGGAAAAGTTGCGCGCCTCAGGCTTTACCGCTTACCTAGTGGGAGGAAGCGTGCGGGACCTGCTTCTCGACCAAAAACCCAAAGACTTCGACATCTCCACATCTGCAGAACCTGAGCAGATCAAAAAATTATTCCGCAATTGCATCCTTATCGGCCGTAGATTCCGGCTTGCCCACATCCGTTTTGGGCAAAAAGTGATCGAGGTCGCCACATTCCGTTCTGGCGACACGGAAACCGATGAGCTCATCGTCCGCGACAACAAGTGGGGATCTCCCGAAGAAGATGTGAAGCGGCGCGATTTCACGATTAATGGCCTGTTCTACGATCCTGCAGACCAAACGATCATCGATTACGTCGGGGGCTATCCCGACATCCAAAAAAAGATCTTGCGAACGATCGGCCAGCCCTTTATCCGCTTCCGTCAAGACCCAGTAAGAATGCTCCGTTTGATCAAGTTCCAAGCCCGTTTTGGATTCGATGTCGATCCCCCATCGCGCATTGCCCTTCTCGAATGCCGCAGCGAGATCACCAAAAGCTCTCCAGCGCGCGTTCAAGAAGAACTGCTGCGCATGCTCGAGTCAAGCGCTTCGGAAGCATTCTTCCGATTAATGACCGAACATGGGATGCTCCACCTGCTTATGCCCGTTTTAGGAGAATATTTGGAATCTTCCGAGGGTGAAGAGGTCTATCCTTATTTGCAGGAGATCGATACGACCTTCCACGCCCCCCCCAATCAACCCCTTGACCGCGCAATCCTCCTTGCCTGCCTTGTTTTCCCTCTGCTTGAAAAGCGGTTCCAAGTGCGCTACGTCGACCGGGAAAAAGTTCCCCATTTAGGCGAGATCTACCAAGAGGTTCACCAGCAGATCGATGAGGTCTTCCATCCCTTTTTACATATTCCCCGTCGCATCCGAGGATCGCTCGCTTCCATTTTAACATCCCAGTACCGTTTGACGCCGCTCGACAAGAAAAAAAACCGAAAAATCCGGATCCCTAACGATCCTGAATTCCCCAAAGCCCTCAAATTTTTAGAAGTTCGCTGCTGCATCCAACCCGCTTTGCAAAAGACATATCAAGAATGGAATGATGCAGTGAGTTCTCCAGACCAACCCGTCCGGCGCAAACGCAGGCGCAGGAGAAAACCATCCAGGGAGTGATCAATGCTCGAGAACGACTTGACCCTCAATACCCTCGACCTGAACGCCGACATCCAAGTCTCTTATTTAGGTCCCGATATTTCACAAGGACCTCTTCCTGCTCTATTTTACTTTGCCCTTTCTTCCGAAGAGAGTTTATGCCAAGACCCCTTTAACCAGCCCGCAGCCTACCTTTCCGGTTTGCCTATGCGGATCTTTTCGCTGACGCTGCCTGGACACGGGCACCAACTCCCTGCAACTCAAGCCATGACCATCTGGGCAAAAGAGATCGCTTCCGGCCGCAACTTCATTCGGGAGTTTATCGAGAAGGTGCAATGCACCGTGGAAGGACTTATCCATCAAGGAATCATAATGCCCGACCGACTCGGAACAATGGGACTTTCACGGGGAGCCTTTATTGCGACCCACGCTGCCGCCCAAATTCCCCACTTTCGTTGGATTGTCGGCTTTGCCCCGCTAACCAAATTATCTGCCATTAAAGAGTTTCAAGAAATTCCAGACCTCCCTCTGACCAATGAGCTCGATCTTGAAAACCTCGTCGATAAAGTCTGGGACCGGAACATCCGCTTCTACATCGGGAACCTCGACACCCGGGTAGGAACGAGAAACTGCTTCAACTTCGTTGAAAAGGCAGCGCAAAAAGCGTTAGAAAAAAAGCTCCGCTCTCCTCAGATCGAACTGATCCTCGGCCCCTCCATCGGCCATCAAGGACATGGAACAGGAAAAGAGGTCTTCCACAACGGCGCTCAATGGATCGCAGAAAGGCTAGGCGCAATCGATGTCGTGTGACCTATTTATCTTTGTTGGTGAAAAGAGCGCCGATCTGCACGGCGAAAAAATCCTTGAAGCCTTAAAGCAGCTCTCACCAAAGCTTAGCATCTTTGGCGTCGGAGGACCGAAAATGCGCGCTGCAGGACTGAATTGCGTCCTTCCGATGGAAGAATTTCAAGTGATGGGCTTTGTCGATGTGTTTTTAGCTTTGCCTAAGCTGATGCGTCAATTCTACTTCGTCGCAGACCAAATCCTTACCTTAAAGCCCAAGACCGTCCTTTTTATCGACTATCCCGGTTTTAATTTGCGCATGGCAAAGCATTTAAGAAAAAAAGGGTTTCAGGGAAGACTCTGCCATTACATCTGCCCCTCTGTTTGGGCCTGGGGAAAAAAGCGGATCCCCCTCATGGCAAAACACCTCGACCTGCTCCTGACGATCCTCCCGTTTGAAAAGAACTACTTTGCCGATACCGGCCTTCGCGTCGAATATGTTGGGCACCCCTTGGTTCAAAGAATCAAAGACCACACCTATCTTCCCTTTCCTTTTCCACAAGATAAAAAGATCCTCGCTATCTTTCCTGGAAGCCGCAGAAAAGAACTCGAAAGAAATCTTGCTCTTCAGCTCCAAGTTTGTTCCCGGCTTAAGTATGACAATCCCGAGCTGGTGTTTGCCCTTTCCGTTTCAGACGAAAAATACCGTCCTCTCATCGAAGAGATTGTGGAAAAGCAAGGATGGAAGGATAAGCTGCAATTGGTTCCGCAAGACAGGACTTATGAACTGATGCGCGCAGCCCATGCTGCAATTGCAAAGTCAGGGACTGTCACTCTAGAGCTTGCTTTGCATGAAGTTCCCACCGTGGTCACATACGCCATCTCTGCGCTTGATCTGTTCATTGCGCGCGATCTCCTTAAGATCCGCCTCCCTTTTTACTGCCTCGTCAACATCATTGCCAATTCAGAAGTATTTCCAGAGCTTTTCGGGCCAAACTTCACCGAGAAAAACCTTTATCAAAAGATCTCATCCTTGATCGAAGGAACGGAAAGGAAGATCTGCAAAGCTTCCTGCCAAGCTCTCAAAGAACAGCTCGGCAATGGCAATGCAAGCCGAGAAGCAGCCAAATATGTGCTGCAATTGATCTCATGATGAAGCGACTACTCCCTCTCCTTGAGGAGAGGGAGTAGTCACAGAGGGAATTGCAACACTGCTTTCGCTTAGCTCCAGCACTTTCATCTCTAAACGCGTTGCTGGTTAACCGAGCAAGGAATTTTAGGAGCCTCTTCGCTCTTTAAAAACCTTTTGACCTCTTCATCAAGCGGCTTGAAGAATTGAAGATATGAAGGCATAAATTCATAGGTAGCCTTCATAAACTCCAGCTCGAGAAGAGGTGAGGGCACAACGGGATTTTGATGTCGGGTCATCGTCTGCAAACATTCCCTTAAAGATGCCCTTTCGTCCATCTGCAGCAAGGCTCCGGCAAGGCACAATTGGCAATAGTTCGTATTAAGCTCTGACTCACAAAAAAAACTTCCTACTTTTACCAAGTCGAGCAAAATTTGCTGCTTATTAATCGGAGAGGCTTTGTTAAAATAGAAACTCGAATCCGCATCATCATTTTCCATGATCACCGCTAATTGGCTGTCGCCCGAACAATACAAGGCAACCATTTCTTCTAGAAATCGATCGCACACTTTCAAAGCGATTAAACTTTCTTTTAATTTAGGATTGCTTGCCAGCATTTCCTTCGCTTAAGCGAACTGGAGTATCTGCACTTTCTCCAAAAATTCTTTTGGTGAGGAGTAGGTTCCACTAGAAACTCTTTCAATCCTGACTTTCCTTACTTCTGTTCCAAATTCGATTCCACTGCTCATTAAAACCTCCGTTTGATATGCCGGGCATGCAATATATGGGCGGTCAAAAATTAACTTCAATCGAAAAACCCATAGCGATCAATACGAGATTTTTGTAATATTTCCGCTGAAGAATCCGTTTCAAACTGCTTTGGCCGTAAAAATCGATGATTTTGCTGGGCAACTAAGTTGTATCTGATTCTAAAATTAAGTCCAGGCAAGCTAATGGAAAAGTTCAAAATCTATATTGACAGACTCAAAAATGGCCATGTTGAGAAGTTTAATGAAACAGTAGGCCCTGAGTTTTTGGAAATTAACGAAAAAGAACTCTGCTTCCCACAAGAGCTTAAAGTCTCTGGCGAAGCCTATTTGGCCGACGATCACTTAGTGGCGAATTTTTCCATTAAGACCTCTGCAACCCTCCCCTGCTCCATTTGCAATGAACCGGTTCACATTCCTATCGACATCCAGAATGCATACAGCACAGTTCCCTTAGAAGAAGTCCGCTCAGCAATTTACGACCTTAGCAATGAAATCCGCGAAGCAACGCTCCTCCAAATCCCTCTTTTTGCAGAATGCAACAATGGGAAATGCCCCGAACGCGATCAGATCAAACAATTCCTGCATGAAACTTCCAATGGAAAGGATGCTACCGGACAATCTCCGGTCGTCCATTTCCCCTTTGCAGACTTAGACATCAACAAATAATTTTTTAACTTTCAAAAAAACCGTTCTTTCTGTATAAGCAGTGCATAATTTTTTAAGGAGATCAGACTATGGCAGTACCACGTAACCGCACGTCAAATGCTCGCAAAAACTCACGACGCGCACACCATGCTAAAAAACCAAAGAATGTTTCGAACTGCTCTAACTGCAGCAAGCCACGCATCCCTCACCGAATCTGCCCACACTGTGGATTTTATGCAGGACGCGCTGTCATCCAAGCAAGCGCTGAATAACGCTGTTTGCTGACATGAATTATCTATAGAACACCTCAAATACCCCTATGAAGGGCTTATTTAGGTGTTCTTTGCATTCAAGAGCTTTAAGTTTTAGGGAAAAAAGAAAGCGTGCCAAACAAAAGCCCACACAGCACCTCATGCCACATCGGCATCGACCTGATGGGAAGCGACACCCAACCTCTTGAGCTTTTGCTTGCTATCTTCCAATTCGCCGATCAATTGCCCCCATCTGCCCACCTGACCCTATTTGCGACAGTCGATATCTTTGCTGGTAGACATTCCCCCTCGCCCAATATCGCCCTACACGTCGTTCAAGAATACATTTCCATGGAGGAAGCCCCCCTCTCTGCCATCCGCAATAAAAAGCAATCTTCGATCTGCGTTGGGATCAAGATGGTAAAAGATAAAAAATTGCATGCCTTTATTTCCGCCGGCAATACTGGAGCGCTCATGGCTGCAGCAAAACTGTCGCTGCCGATGCTGCCAGGGATCGACCGCCCAGCTCTTCTCACCCTTTTGCCGACGCGCAAGAATGAGATCGCCGTGCTTGACGTCGGGGCCAACACCTCCTGCAAAGCGCACCACCTGATCGAATTTGCATTAATCGGCGCCGCCTTCCAAAAGATCCGAGGCATCAGCAACCCAAAAATTGGACTGCTCAACATTGGATCTGAGGCTAAAAAAGGGACTCCCCAATTACGAGAAGCTTATGCCCATCTCGAAAAAATGCCCCCTTCCCAGCTCGACTTCGCAGGCAATATCGAGGCCAGGGACGTGTTCCAAGGAAACATCGACGTCCTCGTTACGGACGGCTTTACAGGCAACATTTTTTTGAAGACCGCAGAAGGAATTGCCGGAGTCGTCCTCGACCAACTCGAAGAGACTGCCCAAGAAGAGTGCTCTCCCCACCTTAAAGGGGGCCTTGCCGAAATGCGGAAACGGCTCCATTATGCTGAATATCCCGGAGCGATTTTGTGCGGAATCGATGGGATCGTCATGAAATGCCATGGCAATGCTTCCGCTCAGAGCTTAATCAACACCATCATCAGCTCGATCCGCTTAGTCGAGCACCGGTTCATCGACAAGGCAAAGACACATCTCAACACCCTGTAAGGCATGAAAATTGGAGTCATTTCAGATACGCATGACCAGCAAGAACTGATCCTGCAAGCTGTTCACATGCTCAATCAAGCCAACGTTGATTTGGTCGTCCATTGCGGCGATTGGGTCTCTCCCTTTATTTTGCATTCCTTTAAAGGGCTGCGCATGCCGATCAAAGGGGTGTTTGGCAACAATGATGGGGATAAGTTCCGCCACATCCAGTTCAGCAAAGAGTTGAAACTCGACATCCATTATGAAGACCGTTTCTTGGAATTTTTGCTGGACGGCAAAAAAATTGCCGTCTTTCATGGAGACTACCAAGAAATTGTTAATGCCTTGGTCAAATGCGGCGCTTATGATGTTGTCTTTCATGGGCATACCCATAAAATAATCAATGAGACCGTTGGCAAAACACTTTCTTTAAATCCTGGCTCCTTAATGAAAAGGACAAGGGATGAACTTTTAGGCGCCAGTTTTGCCATTTATGATACATCCACCCATTCCGCCCAACACTATAACGTCAACTAAGCTAAGCGACCCCCCAGCTTTTTTTTTGATGGAAAAAGATCGCTAAATCCCCTAAGATAACTCTTTCCGGATGCCCCTGTGAATGAGGGCTCTAACGAAATAGGACAGGCATGCAAGAAATTCTTTTAAACATTGAATCTAAAGAAACGCGCTACGCCCATTTAAAAAATGGAATTCTCCACGATCTCATCATTGAGCGAAAAAAAAATCGGCAGCTCGCGGGCAATATCTACCGTGGACGGGTAACCAATATCCTCCATAACATCCAATCCGCCTTCATCGACATCAACGAAGGGGAAAACGGCTTTATCCACATCTCTGATATCCTTGAGAACACGCAGAAGTTCCAAGAAATGTTCGAAATGGACTTCGACTGGGAAGTCAACATTTCCAAAGCGCAGTCGAGCAAACGAAAAGAGACCGATATTTCCAAACTGATGAAAATGGACCAGCCTGTGCTCGTCCAAGTTGTCAAAGAACCGATCGGTTCTAAAGGCGCAAGGCTCACCTCGAACATTTCCATTGCCGGACGTTATTTGGTTCTCCTTCCGAACACTCCCCATCGCGGCGTCTCGCGCAAGATCGAAGATGCGGCTTCCAGAGACCGTTTGAAGAAGTTGATCCGAGCTTTTGAGATGCCCAAAGACATGGGGCTCATCTGCCGCACGGCCAGTATGAACGCAACGCCTGAGATGTTGATCGACGAGGCCACTGAACTTCTCAAGGCCTGGCAAGGGATAGTCGATGATTTCCATAAAGCCTCAAGACCAACTTGTTTATACGAAGAGTCGGACCTCATCAAACGCGCAATCCTAACTGCCGTCGATAAAAAGTTTGAAAGGGTGTTAGTCGATGACTATGCAACCTACCAGCGCTGCAAACGCCTATATGGCAAATACAGCAACGAGCATCCTTTGAAGTTGGAGATGTACCGCGATAAGGCGCCGATGTTCGAGCGTTTCAATGTCGAACGGGAGATCGACCGGGCCCTGCGCCGTAAGATCTGGCTCTCGAGCGGCGGCTACCTCTTCTTCGACCGTACGGAAGCCATGTACACGATCGACGTCAACTCAGGAAGAAGCAGCCATCAGAGCGGCTCTTCCGACGTTGAAGAAGCACTCGTCCAAATCAATATGGAAGCTGCCGAAGAGATCGCAAGGCAATTGCGCATCCGCAACATCGGAGGTCTTGTGATCTGCGACTTCATCGATATGCGTTCGCGCAAAAACCAACGGCGCGTCCTTGACAGGCTCAAAGAAGCGATGAAAGATGACTCGGCAAAATGCACTATCCTCGGAATGAGTGAATTCGGCCTTGTCGAAATGACCCGTCAACGCAACAGGGAATCCCTTGTGCAGACGATCTTCACCAACTGCCCTTATTGCAATGGCAGCGGCTTGATCAAGAGCCACGAAAGCGTTTCGATCGAGATTGAAAGGGCCATCAAGAAACTGATCTGCCAGCAGCAGCACTTCGGTCTTGAAATGATTGCCCACCCCGACCTCGACCATTATTTGGGTCACCATGATAAAGACTACTTCCGCAAGCTTGCTGAAAAATGGAATGCCCAACTGAAGTTTGAAGTGGATGACAACCTCCACTTGAATGAGTTCCAATTTTACTCTTCCATCAATGGAAAAAAACTCGAAACTTAAATTGCATGGTTGCTTCTGTTTTCGAAAAATTGAATTCTTATGCCTCCGATGAATCGATCCCTCTGAAATACCGAGAGAT
>JAFEGU010000384.1 GCA_018239725.1 Verrucomicrobiota bacterium
AGAAGGTCCGGTGGCTGCGAAGACTTTTTAAAGGTCCGGTGGACCTTTGAAAAGCAAAGCAGGTGAAGTGCTCTTGAGCACGAACCGGGCAGTGAGGAGTAGGTGAAGCGGCCTTGGTCGCGAACGGGGTAATGAGGACGTAGTCCCGACGGATCTTTGGAGGCAGGGAAAATTGCTAACGATAATTTAGATGCTTCAATTCTGTATCCTGTCATCCTATTTAACAGACATATTGCTTATTTTATCTTGAGGTGGTAGTTATTGGGTTGACTCTCTACTTCTGAAAGGCCGATGAAAAAGCAGATTCTATCCTACCTGCCGATTGTCTTGATCTTATGCGCGATGCTCTATGTCTATTTGAGCGGGATCTACCATGACTTCAGCTATCAGTATATCCAGGAAAAGCATGCGCATTGGAAGCAGCATATCCATACGCATCCTGTCCAATCAGCCACCTACTTCATTCTGATCTATGTCGCTTCGGTCTGCCTGATCATCCCCGACTCGATTTTCTTGAGCATCCTCGGAGGCTTACTCTTTCCTCTTCCGCTTGCAATTATTTATATCGTTTTTGCGGAGACATTGGGGGCCACCATATTCTTTTGGGCAGCTGAAGCCGCTTTGAAAAATCCCCTTTCCAAAACACAACGCAACTATCTCGACAAGCTTCAAGAAAAAGTGAGTAAAAATGAGATCTATTATCTTCTCTTCTTCCGCTTTTCCCACTTGCTCCCTTACTGGGTACTCAATATCGCTTCAGCTGTCTTGAGCATACCAAAATGGACATTCATCTGGACGACGCTCATTGGCGTGCTTCCCCTTGCTGTTGTTTTAGCTCAGGGAGGATCAGGCCTTTCCCATTATTTTGAGCAGCATGCTAATTTTTCCATGTCTGATATCTTTACGACACAAATCAAGATCATGCTGATCGGGTTAGGGTTTCTTGCTTTGATCCCTCTACTCTATCAGCACCTAAAAAAGAAGAACTAGGCCCTTTACGTGGAAAAATATCCCATCATTGTCATAGGTTCGGGCGCTGCAGGATTAGTCGTTGCTAACGGCGCAGCAAAAGCTGGAAAAAAAGTATTGATCATCGAAAAGAAGCATTGGGGCGGCGATTGCACCAATTTTGGATGCATCCCAAGCAAGTCCCTGATAGCTTCATCCCATGCGGCATATGCGATATTAAACAGTAAGAATTTAGGGATCCATGGACAGTCTAATCAATTCAACGCAGACGATGCACTGGAACGCGTTAGAACAATCGTTGGGGAGATCCGCTCCGAAGAAGATAAGCCGGCTTTAGAGAAGAATGGAGTCGATGCTTTAGAAGGCACTGCTTCCTTTGTCGATTCCCATACCGTCCGGATCATTGGCAAAGAATCTGAGGTTCGCAATGTTTGGGGAAAGCAGATCGTGATCGCAACAGGCTCTGCTCCAAATATTCCCTCGATACAAGGACTGTCGGAAACCCCCTATTTGACCAATGAGACCCTTTTCGATTTGAAAAAGATCCCTAAAAGCCTCCTCATCATAGGCGCTGGGCCCATTGGCTGCGAAATTGCCCAAGCGATGCGCCGTCTAGGAAGCTCTGTAGTTCTAATCGGGAGCAAAACTCTTCTTCCAAGGGAAGAACCTCAAGCGCAGCAAATCCTGACCGATTGTTTCAAAGAAGAAGGGATCGAGCTCCTTATCGGATATGCGACTAAGCAAGTCTCTTACAGGGAAGGAAAATTCCAGATCTTATTGCAGGGGAAGGGTTCCGATAAAACGCTTACCCTTCAATCTGATGCTTTGCTGATCGCCGCGGGAAGGTCCCCGAACCTGGCATCGCTAAACTTAAACAATGCAGGCATTGTCTTTTCAGAAAAAGGGATCCCTGTCGATCGTTTTGGAAGAACGAACCAGAAGCACATCTGGGCGATTGGCGATGTCGTCGGAGCCCCCTTTTTCACTCACTACGCAGAGAGCCAAGCCAGATCGGTCCTCACCTCTCTTCTTCTTCCATTTGGGATCAAAAAAAGCTTAAACTGCGCTCCAGTTCCCCGAGTGACCTATACAGATCCAGAAATAGCCAGCATTGGGCTCTTAGAGCAAGAAGCGCTTCAACGCTACAAAGCCCGGTCGATTGCCGTTTACCATATCCCTTTTACAAAATTGGACCGCGCGATCACAGCAGGACGAACAGAAGGCTTTGTTAAGATCATCACAAAGAAGTGGAGCAGCAAAATTCTAGGTGCGACGATCGTCGCTCCGCGCGCTGGTGAAATGCTGATGCAGATAGCGACTGCCATGCAAGGAATAATCCCTCTAAGAAAGCTCTCCAGCATGATCCACCCCTATCCCACCTATAGTCTTGCGATCCGCAAAGCAAGCGACTTATGGCTGACGCAGACCGTGCTTACAACAATTAAAAAAACCTTAGGAAAATCATCATGAAGCAGAGGATCAAACGTTTTTTACCGATCATCCTCATCGCCATCTTAATGGGCATTGTTTACGCAACAGGCATTTACAGAGACCTATCCTTTCAAAACCTCAAGGCCTATCACAGCGACTTGCTGCTCTATGTCAGCAAGCATCCGATTGCAGCTCCCGTGATCTACATCATCGTCTACATCGTCGCCACAGCCTTGTCGATCCCTGGAGGGTTGTTCTTAAGCTTGATCGGAGGCTTTTTGTTTCCTATTCCGCTAAGCACACTGTACGTTCTGATCGGCGCTACAACAGGGGCGACACTGCTCTTTCTTTCTGCACGCTCTGCATTAGGAGAGAAGCTGTTTCAAAAGGCTGGGCCCAAATTAAAAAAAATGGAGAAGGGTTTTAAAGAAAACGCTGTCAGCTACCTCCTCTTTCTCCGTTTTGTTCCTCTGTTTCCTTTCTGGCTTGTGAACCTGGCCCCAGCCGTGTTCAATGTGAAACTGCGAACCTTTATCTGGACGACTCTGGTGGGAATTCTTCCAGGCGCCTACGTCTTCACGCAAGCAGGAGAAGGGCTAGGAGCTATTTTTCAATCGCAAGGGAGCCTATCCCTCGATGCCATTTTTAACATTAAGGTTAAAATTGCCTTGATTGCCCTCGGAATATTTGCTTTGATTCCTATCGTCGCAAAAAAGATCAGGGGTAAAAATGCTTGAAGGGCTCTGTCGGAACACCTATGAGAAGATATTGATCTCCCCTCTTTTAAAGATTCCCGCTGTTACCCGATGCCGCCCTATCGCAATTACAGCTGCCGCTTGTCTGACCGGCATCAGCTTTGCTCCATTTATCATTGCAGGATGGAAATGGGCTGCCCTTGGGGCTTTGCTCCTTTCCGGTTTTTTAGATACCCTTGACGGCTCATTATCCCGATTTCAAAACTCAGCCTCGTCCAAAGGCGCTGTTTGGGATATCGTTTGCGACCGGATCGTCGAATTTTCCGTGTTGTTCGGGCTCTATTCTGTCGACCCAAACCATCGCGGCCTTCTGATAATTGGGATGCTAGGAAGCATTTTACTCTGCATCACCTCATTTCTTGTTGTTGGGATCTTCTCAGAGAATGCATCGAATGGAATCAAAAAGAGCTTCCACTATAGTCCGGGGCTTATCGAAAGGGCTGAAGCGTTCTTCATTTGGGGAGCAATGGGATTAGCGCCCATGGCATTTGCCCCTTTAAGCTGCATCTTTATTGTTCTTGTATTGATCACGACTGCTGTGAGGCTCTGGCAATTTACCCAACGCGCCTAAGAGAATATTATACTGCTGACACTTCAAAGTCCTCGTTGATTTTGGATTTGACACCACGAGGTTAAAGCCTCTTGCATCGGACGTATGCAGCTGCGCATACGTCCTGCTTCTTAAGACTGTAAAATTAGGGCGCAAAAGGCAAAATCGCTTGCACGATTGAATCGTCAACAGTATAGATCTCTTCCTCTATGAACTCTGCGTTCTTAACTGTGGTAAAAAAAGCGAAAACCACAGAAAGCACCAGCAATTCCCGCCGATAAAACCTTAACAATCTGATTTTCAAACGGTCGCGTAAAACAAAAAAGCTCCCCAGAATCCCCGGCCAGGGGATTTTTTGCACTTTAAAA
>JAFEGU010000385.1 GCA_018239725.1 Verrucomicrobiota bacterium
AAATCAAACAAGTACAGGACTGGCTGAATGAAAGGCCTAGACAAACACTAGGATGGAAAACGCCAAAAGAAGTATTTTATAAACTCATTGGTGCAACTGAAGTGTGACATGGCCCAGTCTCTTAAGCTGCAAAGCAAGAGATGTTCAAACGGAAGGTCTCAGCTTTAGGCTTCTCTCCCATTTTTTTCTTCTGGAATCCAATCACGATATGAAAGGGATGCGTCCCGATCCTTGAGGGAAGAAGATACTTTTCCCGCAACTCTTCCAGTTCAGGACTGCTTACTTTAAGGCAGTAGACTTTTTCCATTCCGGGATAAAGCTTTGGCGAAAGGCTGAAGCATCCATGGACCTCAAAGCTAAACTCTTGGTCAAGCTCGCGGATCTCACCCCATTTGCTCGATTCCAGGTATTCGCGCGGGGTCATGACCGGGATGTGGGCAGCGGATGGATCGATCTGTGAAAGGGGAACAGACTCTGCATCAAGAGCATGAAGCAAAGGGAACAATTGGGAAATGTAGTCGGATGGCAGCTCAAGATAGATGAGACCATTGCTATCTTTGCGCAGCCGGCCTTTCTGAGGAAGGACGTGGCGGGCGTAGGCGCATAGGGGAGCAGACTGATCGATGTAGTTAGGAAGATCTTCGCTTGTGTCTCTCATGAGGCACGGAGGGGAATAGACATCTTTGGGAGCATCGGCTTTCGGATGCCAGAAATAGCGCGCTGGGCGCGGAGATTGAAACGGGGGATAGGGAAGAGTTGGGACCCGAAGTGTCCGAGGAGGGTAGAGATCGATCTGCTCTTCCTCCATCCATTTTTCGTAGAGGAGCTTGATCGATTCGACCATTTTAATCAGTAAAAATTCTCCTTTACGCAGAAGGGGAGGGAGTTTTGAGGCTGGTTGTTCAAAAGAAGATTTGGGTTTGGAGTGGAATATGTCGACGACCTTGCTTAAGGAAGGTGATAGTGTATCGACAATGGTCGAGCTAAGAGATCCCATGCCGGCAGAGGAAGATCCACCTTTGTTCACCAAGGGAAAGGTGAGGACGGCAACGCGGATGTCTATAGGAGATATTTTATTCATAAATTAGCTTATAAAACACGTATAATATGGATACTATTTTATCAAATCATAAGATTTTGTTAAACCTGTTGTTTGGTTGCTAGAAAAAATTTATTTTCAACACGAAAAGATTTTTTTTGATAGATAAATCTTTGTGTTATATAGATCAAAAAAGATGCGTAATCAAAATATTTAGGGTGTTTATGGACAATAAGCTTTTAAAGTGTGGTGTAGTTGGGGGAGTAGTCGTTTTTATTTGGTGTTTAATTTCGTGGATGATTCTTCCTTGGCATGAACTTTCACTAAAACAGTTCAAAGACGAAAAAAAGGTTTACGAGGCGATCAGGGACAATGCTCCTGTCAGCGGTGTGTACATTCTTCCTAATATGTATGTCTATCGTGATGGAATGAGCAAGTCGGATATGAATAAAATGGTCGCAAACCAGCAGGAAATGATGGCAAAAGGCCCCGTGATGTTCGCTTGCGTTTCACGCGAAGGTGTGAAAGGAATGAGCATCAGACCCTTCATTATCTCTCTGATCATCCAGATCATCGGCGGTCTTATCATTACGTGGATGCTGCTGCAGACCAAGTTCAATGCCTTTAAGAAGCAAGTCGCTTTTGTCACTATTGCAGGGTTGTTGGTCGGGATTTTAGGCGTGCTGCCAGCATGGAACTGGTGGGCGATGTCGATGTCATATACCCTGTCGATTATCCTAGACCTGGTCATCGGCTGGTTCTTAGCTGGTATCGCTATCAGCAAACTTCTCAGAAGATAATCAGACTCTATCTTTTCAGGAACATGTCCCATCTTTTCAGATGGGACATGTTTTTTTAATATGCGGTCCTGCGCAAGGCATTCAAGTAATTAACGATGGCTGCATTCATATAAATCGTGCGGATCTGATGGTTTAAAGTGTGCTCGACGACCTCATCAGCAGATCTGTCCAAGGTCAAACGCTGCTCATTCCTGCTGCGGACATAATTGTGAACGATTTTGTTTTTAATCCCTTCCTGGGCAGGGTCCGGCAGGGTATCAAAGAATGAGCGGACAATTGCATCGGATGTATTCGCGGATCTTTGGATATGGGAAAATGCTTCTACTTGTTCGATCGGATCAGAAAGCTGTCTAAAGTGCTCGATCAAGCGATGTAATTGCTCATGGGTGGGAGTAGGGGGGCTTGGCGACCTAATTGCTGTGCGGAAGGTGGTATAGAGCAATTCAAGCCTTCCTGCATGTGTTGTCGGTTCAGCCGCCTCACGGTGGTATAAAGATCCAAAGCCAGGTATTCTGGAGATCTTTTGCAAAAATCGATCTGATGCACTATGGAAAAAACCGGTAAAGTTTTCACAGAAGCTCCCGCAAAAATCATCTGTTTCCGCCAAAGAACTTAATGTGTTTGCTGTGTACGAACCTGAGCTTAGAGGGGCAGCGCATTGATCGGGGTTTTGAACAAGAGTTGAGGAATGCTGTGCAGGCAAGACATTTGCAGTCTCCATAGGTCAACCTCCAAAGTTCTTAACGCTTTACGATTTCAACAGAGACAATGCCGGGGCAATTTCTCCAATTAATGTGTGATGGCTGTAGCCTGTTACCTTGACTTGCTGCAGCGTGCCGATCATGCTGTCGTCTCCATTAAAGACAACATTCTTCCAGCACCGGGTGCGTCCTTTTAGTTGCTTTTCGTCGCGGTTTCTCTTTTCGACGAGAACCTCCACGACGGAGCCCAGCATCGACTGCCGCTGCTCAGCGCAAATTTCGTTGTGAAGGGAGAGAAGGCGCTGGAGCCGCTCTTGTTTGACCTCTTCAGCGATGTCGTCTTTCCAACGGAAAGCTGGAGTCCCTTTGCGCGCGCTGTAAGCGAAAATAAAGGCGACGCTATAGCGGATCTGTTTGAAGATATCGTAAGTTTGCTGGAACTCCTCTTCTGTCTCGGTCGGGAACCCGACGATGATATCCGTTCCCAATGAAACATCGGGGACGATCTCGTGCATCAGCTGGACTTTTTCAAGGTACTTTTCGACCGTATAGACCCGGTGCATCTTTTTCAGGATCCGGTTCGAGCCTGCCTGGATTGGGAAGTGGACGAACTCGCAGACGGAAGGAAGGTCGCGGATCGCATGCATCAGCTCGACAGTGATGTCGACCGGATGGCTTGTCATGAACCGGACTCGAGCAAGCCCCGGTATCTTGTCCAAGCGGTATAATAGGTCGTGAAACAGGCAGTTCCATTCCGGCTTGTCCTTGCCATAGCTGTTAACGTTTTGTCCTAAGAGGGTGATCTCCTTATAGCCCTGGTCCACCAGGCGGATGCACTCTTCGACAATGCTGTCGGGATGGCGGGAGACCTCTTGGCCCCGCGTGTAGGGGACGACGCAGTAGGTGCAGAACTTGTCGCAGCCGCGGATGATCGAGACAAACGCCTTGACAGGGTCGTCCCTCTTGGCCACCAGGTAGTCAAGATTTTCTTCGAACTGGTCGTCAGTGCGGATCTGCTGTTTGCCCGAATCGATCACATGGTCGATCACATCGTTGAGCTCGCTGATATTATTGGTCCCGATGACAAAGTCAACGTGGGGGAGCTTGCGGAACAGGGTGTCCTTTTTTGCCATGGCCATGCAGCCTGTTACGCCGATCACCTGCTTTTTCTTCCGGCTGCGCCCCAGCTGGCCGAGCTTGCCCATGACCTTTCTCTCCGCCAAGTCGCGGATCGAGCATGTGTTGAACAGCAGCAGGTCTGCGGTATCTTCATCTTGGATCCGTGTCAGTCCCCGTTTTTCCAAAAGGCCGACCATGATCTCTGTGTCGAGCTCGTTCATCTGGCACCCGTAGGTGCGGACAAAAAAAGTTTTTAAATCGCGCATAGGAGTTCAAAATTAAATGTAAAATTGACAAAAGACCCTTAAGTCTATAGCATCAACGGGCTTTTGGCAAGCCTGATTTGTTCTGAACAATGGGAATAAACCGCTTTAAATACAGAGGGCACAGAGTCGCCTTTGCCGCTAGAATGATATAGGCGGAAGAACCGCTGCGGCTGATCTGCGGATTTAAAAAAGTTTTTTCAGCAGTCAATTCCTTAGGACAGGCTGTGTATTAAGGTGGGTTGAGGCGGAGACCCTGCCCCGTCCTTTTAGCGGGGTTCGTGTGAAAATCGATAAAACTCTTGGCAAAAAAACCCTCAAACTCGTACACTTGCACTTCATTATTAACTTTAACGACTTTGAATAAACCTTTTAGGCCTTTACTATGACCCAGAAGAAGAAAAATACCACGCTCCTTCTCACCAAAGAAGAAGTTCGCACCATGCGTAATTGGCTCCTCCTCGACGCATCCGGCAAGACGCTCGGCCGTTTTGCTACTGAAGTTGCGAAGATTCTCCGTGGAAAGCATAAGCCTCAGTTCACACCCCACGTCGATGCAGGCGATGGCGTTGTCATCATCAATGCCAGCAAGATCAAAGTGACAGGCGCTAAAGAAGCACAAAAGATCTACCGCTACCACACTGGCGCGATGAGCGGGATGCGCGAAATTCCTTATTCTGTTATGAAAGACCGCAACCCTGAATACATTCTCGAAAGGGCAATCAAAGGGATGATGCCGAAGACGCGTCTGACTGAAGCCCAAATGAAAAAATTACGCATTTACGCTGGCGAACAGCATGATATGCAGGCGCAAGCGCCAATCCCTGTAAACATTTAATCCCGAGCTTTGACATATGAAAGGCAATGAAAAATTAGGTACCGGAAGAAGAAAAACATCTGTCGCATCTGTACGCCTTCGTCCAGGGACAGGCAAAGTCGATGTCAACGGCCGCAAGTTTGAAGAGTATTTTCCTCTCGAACTCCAACGCCGCGCTGTTTTATCTCCAATCGAAAAAGTTTCCTCTCCTGAGCGCTATGATGTGATCATCCGCGTTAAAGGTGGCGGGATCCAAGGCCAAATGATCGCTGCACGTCTCGGGATTGCACGCGCTCTAGTAGGCGAAGACGAGCACAGACGCCACGACCTCAAAGTCCTCGGCTACTTAACTCGCGATCCTCGTAAGAGAGAGCGTAAAAAATACGGTTTGGCTGGAGCACGCAAACGCTTCCAATTCTCCAAACGTTAATTCTGTTCAGTTTCCCTCCTTGTTGATACGAGGCCTTGCGGGCAAAGTCCCCAAGGCCTTTTTTCTTTACTGAAACAATCTGAAGCATCAGTTTTTTTGATCCAGCCTTGCCTCTTTATTCTTAAGCTACTATATCGGGCTTAAACTCGGCTTTGTACATGATTGGTCCGCTTGCCTCGAGATATTTTGCTTTCGAGGGTGTTTATTTAAACGGGAAGGGGTTAAAAACCCCTTCCCGTTTAAATAAATCAACCAGTTCGGCCTCTGGACGAACGTTCGGGACCAAATAGACGAGACAAGTGGATCAAAAAATGTGCAAAGTCGAGTTATAAAGAGGTAGAAAATGAAAGAGCAACCTTCCGGCAAGACCGTTTCCGAGTCGGCGATCCACGACCAGACATCTGTCGTCTATCCCAACGACCTCAATGCCTATGGCACCCTCTTCGGTGGAAGGGTATTGGAGCTTTGCGATAAAATTGCGGGTGTTGTGGCCAAGAGGCATTCGGGCAAGGTCTGCGTGACCTTATCGGTCGATTCTGTCCGTTTTCTAGCTCCTGCTAAACACGGCGATATCCTGGTCTTTAAAGCGTCTCTTAACCGCACATGGCACTCTTCGATGGAGATCGGCCTTAAGGTCTTTGCGGAAGATTTTCGCAACTTAGAGCAAAAGCACATTGTTTCAGCTTACTTTACCTTTGTCGCAGTCGATGACAAAATGAAGCCTGTCAATGTCATTCCTGTGATCCCTGAGTCAGATGATGAGAAAAGGCGATATACTGAAGCAGATAAGCGGCGACAGTTGCGCCTTGCGACCTTTCCAAAGAAGGCCTCTAAATAAGAAAGACCTCCTGAGTGGGTTTGCATAAAATGGGGATAAAATGCAAGTTAATGAACCAAACAGGAGGTCA
The DNA here is from genome assembly GCA_018239725.1 of Verrucomicrobiota bacterium. Taxonomy (GTDB): domain Bacteria; phylum Chlamydiota; class Chlamydiia; order Chlamydiales; family Rhabdochlamydiaceae; genus Acherontichlamydia. The sequence continues at coordinate 6,078 of JAFEGU010000385.1, forward strand.
AAGATGTTTATTTATCAATATGAATTAGTTACCGGAAATTGGTTGTTGCCCTGCGTTAGTTGTTGGTATTGAGCCAAGCTGACCCAAGCTTTCTTCAATGATCGGCAGAATGTATAAGTTTAATCCTTGAAATGCTAAGTCTAATTGTTCAAGCGCCGTATTTAACTGTGCTTGAGTGCCACCAATTTCTGCTGTTAGAACATTTTGAGATAGAGTTTCTAGAGAAGTCCCTTCAAAAAGAGGTGCATTTAGAGCATAATATAACAATTGAAAAGCAGGACCAATAGCTCCATTATTCTCCATTGTTGTGAGATCTTTATTTACATTGTTTATATCTTGAGCTAGGTTTTCAAGCCCTTGTGTAGTTGTTAAAGTGCCGTTAGTGCCATTCAAATTTTCCCATTGTTGTTCTAAAGTTGTAAGATCTTGGGGATTAGGAAATGTTCCTCCGGGAAGTAGGCTTACATTATACGCATTGGCAGATTCCCAACTATTTAAGTCGGTTTCAAGGGGAAGTGTTGGCGACCATTGGTCTGCACCATTGCCATTGCTGTTGTTAAAAAGATAGAACAAGGCATTAGCTGCTTGAGCACCGGTGCTGCCTCCTTGTTGTACTAGCTCGGAAAGTGATGCTAATGATTCGGGTTGAGTCGTGCCGTCAATCGTAACAGGAAAAGTTCTTGGGATATTCGGGTCTGTTGGAGGTGGATTAGTAGGAGGACAATTTCCCGTCAAATCGTAATATACCTCTTGTGTTTGAGAGTTTATAAAATTAGGGGGATTTGCATTAGCGCCAGCATTATTGCATGCAGTTACAAATTGGTTGATAAAGAAGGCTAAGGCATAGCATTGGTCATGAGTTATTGATGCGGAAGGATTGTGAGCCATTGCGTCAACGAATAGATAAAGCTCCTGTCCAGAAAACAAAACTGGCTGATCACCGGTAAGTCCAGGCGGCATTCCAGCAGGTTGCCATGTTGTTGCTGCGGCATATTGTTCTGTGCTTGCTGCTTGCTGAGCTGTTTGTTGGGTAGTGAACTGTTGGGTCAGGATTTGTTGGTTAATTGTTGCTGCATTAACTGACATTCTTTTTCCTTTTTGGTTTTTTAAATTAATAATATCTTAAATTTATTTTAACAAATTATTAATAATTATTCAATAGATTAATTTTGATATTCTCAATAAATTGCTTTATGTTTTGGCGATGAAACGGTTAACAGCTTATGTCTTTAATAGTTGATTAAATTTGTAAATTATTGATAATTAGATAGATGAGTGGATTTGTTGAAAGCAAGAGCGCTTTCAACAAATCGATGGAATTTCTACAAATTTCCAGCCTCGATCAAAGGCTGCTTAAGAGCTTAAATGATACAAAGCACGGTACTTAGAGTTTAAGTAGCGGATAAAGGGCTCTTCGGTGAGCGGCTGGCCTGTAATCTTTTTGCATAGGTCTGGGGGTGGAAATTGACGTCCATATTGGTGGATGTTCTCCTTGAGCCACTCCCGGACGAAGCCAAGTTCGCCTTTGGCGACCTTTTCTTTCCATTGGGGGAAGGCTTTTTCGAAGACGAGGAAGAACTGGGAAGCGTAGAGGTTGCCAAGTGTATAGGTGGGGAAGTATCCGAAGAGACCCATTGACCAGTGGATATCTTGCAGGCAACCCTCTGTATCGAACTGCGGGCAGATGCCGAGGTATTCGCGCATCTTTTCATTCCAGGCATTCGGGACGTCGCGCACTTTAAGAGAACCTTCGATGAGCGCTTTTTCCATTTCAAAGCGGACGACGATGTGCAAGTTATAGGTGACCTCGTCGGCTTCGATCCGGATCATGCTGGGTTTGACATGGTTGATTGCACGGTAGAAGTCGTCGAGATAGACCGAGTTGAAGTGTTCGGGGAACTCCTTTTGGAGGAGTGGGAAGAAGTGCTGCCAGAAGGGATGGCTTTGTCCGATCAAGGTTTCCCACCAGCGGGACTGGCTTTCATCGATACCAAGGGAAAGGGATTCAGAGAGGGGTGAGCCGAACTGCTCTTTGGGACGTCCTAAAGCGTAGAGTCCGTGGCCCCCTTCGTGGAGGACGGCAAAGATGCTGAAGAATGGGTCTTCTGGATTGAAGCGGGTGGTCATGCGGACGTCGTCGGGGAGCAGCGTCGAACAAAACGGGTGGGCGGAAGAATCGAGCCGGGAGCTGTGTTCATGGAAGCCCATGCTCTTTAAGAGCAGGTGGGAAAATGCCAACTGCTTGTACTTGGGGCAGTGGCAATGGAGGAATTCATGAGGGATGGGAGGGCATGCGGTGATGTCCTTTAAGAGCTGGGTGAGCTGCAGTTTGAGCTTGGAAAAGAGGGGGGTTAGCATGGATGTCTTCATCTCAGGCTCGTAGAGATCGAGGAGGGCGTCGTAAGGATGTTCTTGGAAGCCTAAGATATCTGCTTTTTTGCGGCAGAGAGAGACCACTTTTTCCAAGTGGGGAGAAAACTCTTTGAAGTCGTTGTGGTACTTGGCGCTCTTCCAGGCGTGGGTCGCGGTCGAGATCGTTTTGGCATACTGTTTGACGAAGGAATTGGGCAGCTTGACTGCTTTGACGTAGTCTCTACGCCATTCTCTCAACGCTGCGATCTGCGGAGATGACAAGTTGGAGTCTTTGATCTCGCCTGTTTCAATGTCGATCAGTTGATCAAGGAGCTTGGCAAATGATTTGCTTGTCTTGTTCTTGTGGACAAGGCTTGCGATCATTTCTACTTGCAGAGAGCGGAAGTGGATCGCATCTTTGGGCATATAGGTCTCCTGGTCCCAATCGAGCAGATATTCGATGGAGGAGAGGAGGGCTGTCGTCTTTGAGAGCTCGTGCAACTGCGCGTAACGATCGGTTTTTTTTGCCATGATACACCTTGTAATCGTGGAAGAATTTTGGAGTTTAGCAATCAGTTGAAAATTCTTCTAGTCTCCAGATCGTGAATTTGTTAATTTTCTGAGTGTTAAAGGCTGCCTATTAGATAAAACAGCCGGAAAATGGAGGAATATGAAAGACGAAGCTCTCGTGATGATGGAAGAAGAAGGGATTGAAGAGGATGGCGGTTATTGGGGATATCATTTGATCCTCGATTGCCAAGGATGCGATACGACGCGGATCACAAGCCGGCAAAATTTGGTCTCTTTTGTAAAGACGCTTGTTTCTGCGATCGACATGAAAGCTTTTGGCGAACCGACTGTCGAGCATTTTGCGACGCATGATGTGGGAAAAGCGGGCTATTCGCTTGTTCAATTGATCGAAACAAGTTCGATCACAGGGCACTTTGTCGATAAGACAGGCGAGGCGTACCTCGATATTTTCTCCTGCAAGGAGTTTGATATCGAATTGACTAAAGATGTCATCCGGCAATTTTTCAAGCCTAAGAAGATCAAGATCCACTATCTGACGCGTCAAGCATAACGTGTATGGCCATTGTTCTGAAGAATGGAAAACAACTGCCATTGCTTGGAGTTGGCACATTGAAAGTGACGGAAGAGACTGTCGTGCACGCTCTGGAAAAGGGCGTGCGCCATATCGATGCGGCGACTGGATATGCCAATGAAGAGATGGTGTGCAGGGCGATCAAAAAAGCAGAAATTGGCAACCATCCGCTTTTTCTGACCGTCAAACATAACCGGAACGATTTTGAAAAAGGGGTTCGCTATTCGGTCGAAAAGAGTTTGCGGGACCTTGATCGGAAGATCGATCTGCTCTTGGTGCATAGTCCAGATGAAGATCTGCCGATGGCCAAGATTTTGGATGAGCTTGTCCTGTTGCAGGGAGAAGGAAAGATCGGCGGTGTCGGCGTTAGCAACTTTACCCAGCCGCAGATCAAGTGGTGTGTAGAGCGCCATTTTCCTATTTTAGTGAACCAGGTCGAGTTCCATCCTCTTTTTCAGCAGTGGGAGCTGAAGCGCTACTGCGATGAGAAAGGTGTCGCCCTCTACGCTTACCGTCCTCTTGCGAAGGGCAAGGTGTGCCAGGACGATCGGCTAAAATCGATCGGAGAGAAGTACCATAAGAGTGCTGCCCAGGTGGCATGGCGCTGGGCTTTGCAGTTGGGGATGCCTGTTGTAAGTAAAGTATCTGGCCAGCATGTGGACGAGTACATGAGCTTGTTCGATTTCCAGCTGACGGAAAAGGAGATGGAACAGATCCAGCTCATCAATCAAAAAGAACAGGGACAGACATGCACCGGCCCCTGGTCCAATTCTATTAAACCTGGTGCAAACTGGGGTTAACAGTCTCTAGAGGCAATTGCAAAACTCATTTGCCCAGCAAAATCGCTCTTTTGAGGCTGCGGACACACGAGAAGGTCCGGCGGACCTTCGCAGTGAGGAGCTGGTGAAGCGACCTTAGTCGCGAACGGGTAAGCAGATTTGCTGCTACTTGTAACTGGCTTCAAAATCTTCGATTTTTCCGGGCAAAGCAGTTTTGCAACTGCCTCTTTAAGCTTCAGGTAATGCGCCCCATTTTTTCTTGATGCTGCAGCAAGCCTTGAAAAATCGCTCGAGCCCGTTCACGCACGTTTGGAACAGCGGCGTGCAGAAGGCCCATCCCAAGAACAAGATCGTGATCGAGCCGCTGCCGACGATGACATCGGAGAACCAGTGGGCTCCTGTGATCAAACGGGGCATGCAGAGGAAAGCTGCGTAGAGCGAAGCGAGGATGCCGAGGCGCCAGCCGGCAAGGTAGGAAAAGCTTGCGGCAAAGAGAAGGGCGGTCGTTCCGTGGTCTCCTGGAAAGCTCTTGGAGGAATCATCTTTGATGTGGAGCCATGGGATATGCTCTGACAAGCGGACGCTGGAATCGACGACAAGGGTCGGGCTTAAGCGGGGGATGCTCAGGTTCTCTCTAAAGAGGAGGCGGTTGACAAAGTAGATGATTGCTGCGATGTATAGGACGCAGAAGAGCAGCTCAGCGATCTTGCGAGGACGGAGAGCTTTGGCGGCTTGTTTGACGTAAATAAAGAAGAAGATCAGGACGCAGAGGTCTTCCACCCAGTCGGCTAACTTGTGGTTGGCAAGGGCCCAGAAGATTTGCCAGTTCGGCCTTCCTTCGAGCGATCCGTTGACAAATTTAAAAAAGGCGACGTCGATCACTTCCCAAAATCCTTTTGTCGAGGGGAGGAACAAGGTGGTCAGCAGGAGTGCGACCATGGCATGGCAAAAGAGAAGGGTCTTCCATCTCCATTTTTTTTCAGGGTTCAAAGGGTGATCTAAACGGCAAGAGTCGATGCTGTTCATTGATGGCTCGCTGGTTTTAAGTTTTAGCAAATTTCCACCCAAATCCCATTGAGCAGATCAGAAAGGGGCCAAGGAGTGCGGCCATTGGCGGGAGGACATTGTTCTCTCCCAAAATGACAGCGGCGTCCATGATGGCGCCGAAGGTTACAAAGCTGAAGATGGCCAGTGTGTAAATTAAGAACATAGGCGTGGTGCGCGAGTAGCGGACGCAATAGGGGAAGATGGCGAACAGGGAAAGCAGCGGCAGCAGGGGCATTGCGCATTTATACAGCAGGTAGCTGAGGATTTGCGGACGCTCGACAGCGGTCGTTCTTTTCTTTGAGTTGAGGAGCTGGATGAGTTCGCTGATCTTTCTGTTTTCGATAGGGACATATCCTTTTCCGGCTAAATCGGGCTGCCATTTGAAAGGGGAGAAGGCGTAGGACTCATAAGATTCCGACTTGACTAGGTTGCCTTGCTTGTTCCTTTGGATGTGGTCGACGAATGCTCCGATCGGGTTTTCAGGGTCGGTGGTGAGAGTCTTCATTCTCCAGATATCATCGGAAGAGCGAACCCAGAATACATCGAAGAACAGGTTGTTCTGGGTGTCTTTGGTCTGGTAGATGATCTTCGATCCATCTTTGAGGTAGAGGGCGTGGACAGGTTCTGATCGCGCTCCGCGGCGTGCATGTTTGAAATGCTTCTCCCGAAAACGGTCGAGGAAGTTGAGGCTTGAAGGGAGGAAGAACTCAAAGCTGAAGTAATTGAAAAGGGTGCATAGTCCGCACAAGAGGATAAGGGGCCGGGCAATTTTTTTCAGCGAGATGCCTGAGGCTTGGAGGGCGACAAGCTCTCCATTTTGCGTCATCGACAGCAGCTGCTTGATGCAGGCGATCAATGCGGCAAGGGGGACAATGAGGTCGGCCCGCTTGATGAACATGAAGCTGTAGTAGCCGATGATGTGGGAGACCTGGATCCTCTTGTCGACGATAAAGTCCTGCATATGGGTCGAGTAGTCGATCATTGCGTAGAGAAAGTAAAAACAGCCAAGGAAAAGGAAGAAGACCTTGATGGTTTCGCGGAAGACGTACCGTTCCCAAATCCTGTTCATTCGACACCTTCATTAATCGATTTTAGAGACCTGAGGCATAGGAGGATGATCAGCGGGTGGGGAAGGAGGAAGATCATGGAAGAGATGCCAGGGCAATGCTTTAATGACTTCGCGGCAACGAAGCAGACCAGGTAGAAGGAGGCTAGCGCAATGGCGTAAATGATCCCTTTTTTCGAGCGGTTGCGGCTAATCTGGATCCCGAAGGCAACCCCGATGAGCGTAAACGTAAATGCCGCTATCGAAATGGAGAGCCTGCGGGAGAGCTCGAGCTGGGCGCCTCTTCCGACCGAGAACAGGGAGTTGTGGGCCTTTTCGACCGATTCTCTTGCCAAGATCATTCTTAAAGATTGGTAGTCGTATGTTGAGTTCCAGTCGGCGTTTTGGGTGTATTGGCTTAAGTTGGAAGCTTTGGTGTTCATGACAGCTTGGTTTTCAATCACGAGATGATCGAAGCCGCTCCCTTTTTTTGGATCGACGCTGGAGATCAATGCGACCTGCTCCCCCTTGAGGAGTTCTCCTCGCAAAGAGAGCTCTTTGGCGATCATCAAGGTGAGCCTGTTATTGGAGGTGTTCTTGATCGCAAAAACGACGTCTTCCGCATACTTGCCCGATTTCAGCACTTTCATGTCGATATAGGCGTTCTTCAGTTTGACAAGGCTTTCTTTCTGAAGAAGGAACAGGGGGTTTTTCGCAGCTGTCTGATAGATGAGTTCTTTCGAATAGGCCCGGCAGCGGGGGGCGATCTCGCAGGAGATCGTCAGGTTGACGAGGGTCAGGAACAGTCCGGCGAAGATCAGAGGGGTCGTGATCGGCTTTAAACCAAGCCCGCAGGTACGGAACGCTGTCAGCTCGTTGTTCTTGCTCAGCCTTTGGAACAGGAGCATGGCTGTGATCAGGCAGGATACAGGGATCGCAATGGGCAGAATGTAGGGGACCTGAAGAAAGGCGAATAGAAGGACTTTGAACTTATCGGTCCCTGAAGAGGCAAAGCGGGCAATTTCTTGGAAGCGCAGAATGAGCAGCACCGCGATAAAGCTGCTGACGCAGAGGAGGAGCACTTGAAAGAAAGAGCGCAATAAGTAGCGCCAAATTATCGGCATATCTATGTCTTCTTCAGTATAACAGGATCATTTTATTCGATTGCCCCCTTTTAGAAAATAGAAAAACCCCGTTCGGATGGAACGGGGTTTGGGGGTGAATAGAGGCGGTTACTGCAGAACAAGAAGATCTTCTTGGACTGCCAGGTCAGCTTCTCCGTTCAAGAGGTGGATCTCTTTATGGGCCAACCTTTTAGGAATGATGTTAGCCACAGGTTTTGCAGAAGCTGCGGCCTGCTGCTGGCACTTCGCGCAGCAGTCGCATTTGCAATTGCAGGTGCATGAGGCTGCGGCAGGAGGGGCTGCCGGATTCCAAAGGGTGTTATATTGATGCATGACATCCAGGTATCCGATCATTCGGTCGAACAGGGTCTGGATATTTGAACCTGCTTTCAACGCCTCTTGGACGGCTGCGGCAACGACATGCGCTGCGTAAAAGTCATTGGTCTTAAACTCGCTGGTCAAAGTAGACCCTGCTCTAAGCTCGGCGGCCAATGTATCGACGATCTTTTGATCGGCGTCGGTCCAATCTTGGATCTCTTTTAACGAATGGTTCTCTAAAGATTTTAGTTTGGTGTTGATGATCACATCGCCCACAATTTCAGCCGAATGGATGGCTTTGTCGGTTGAAAGGCGAGTATAGCGCTTCTTGGCGTCGACTAGGTAGATTGTTTTTAAATCTTTTTGGGCTTCGCTTTTAATCGCTTCGCTCCATTCCTTTGCGCCTGCAAAGGAGAGTTGGGAGACGACGTGCGCTGCGAGGAACGCCCTTAAAATGTCGACCGGATGGGTGTCCAGCGGCGGCATGGCGCCGACATTGCGCAAAGGCCCGCCCATCAGTCCTCGGAAATACCCGACCAGGCCAATGCCAGTCGTGGGCCCCGTGTTCAAAAGTCCCAATACGTCGGAGGCTGTCTCATCGATGCACTGCTTCCAATAGTTAGCTAGGAAGCTGTCGTGAGTTCCTGCTAAAACCCCTTTATAGACAACGTCGGCAAGCTCATCGAGAAGGCCGTTGTCGGCGTGGAGGATGTCATGGCCGCAGGTCTCATGAGGAAGCGCAGACCAGCCTAGAAGACCTCTATTGAGGTGTGCAGGTGGAAGGCTGACGACGGCGCTATGGATGTGCAACTCTCCTGTGGCGTCAGCAGGCCAAGTGTAAGGCCCTGCATCGGGATTGCCCCATTTGACAAGTGGGGGAAGCACTCCTAGGTCTGGAGGCTTGATCGGCTGTCCGGTCTCATTGCTGACCCGGCTTTCCTGGCTAAGAAAACCGTCGTAAAGATCGTTGACCACTTCCTGGAATGCGTTAGTTGAAGGAGCGATGAAGTGTGTCCCATTCTGCAGGATCGCCTCGCAAACATCAGGGATGATGGCCTGGAGGAACTCTGCTTCAGGATTGCCAGGGGAATTTGAAAAAATGTTGTTGAAGCCGGATGCTCCTAATTGGGTCATATAGTTGAGGAATGGATCAAAGACTTGCTGTTGATAGATGGGAGGGAAGGAGTTGCGCATGCTGGCTGAGTGTAGGTCGCTCAGCAGTTTGGCGTAATTGGAACTAAAGAGTTGAACGGTCTGTTCTTTTGCGACTGCTTGCTTGATATCGTCGACGCAGTGGCTTAAGTTGCTGATGTCTACGGAGTAGACGCTCGAGCATAGTGTAATGGCTGTAAGGAAACTGGATGTGATTCCTTTCATATTCTCCTCCTTGTGGTTGAAGAAAATAATGTTTATTTTCGAAATATGATTATTAATTATCAACTCGAATTGTTGACGTGCATGGCGGAGCTTTGAGAAAATGGATTTTGACGGAAGCTGTCCGATGAGGCACAATGGGTTGATCCAAAAAAGATAAAAGCCTTCTATGAAAGATCCATTGGTGCAAAAAGTAAGGACGTTCCTGGAGCCTCGCTGCGAGATCGGAAAGCCTTTTTTGTTAGCGTATTCCGGGGGGCCCGATTCTAAGGCGCTGCTCTATCTTTTGTTAGAGTACCGCAGGATGCTGAAAGCGGAGTTTTGCTTGGCCCATGTCGACCATGGCTGGAGGGCGGAAAGCGCAATTGAAGCGGAGGCGATCGCTGCTGAAGCAGAAAGATTGCAGCTCAAGCTGTTCTCTTGCCGCCTAAAGACGGAAGGGATGCCGGAACGGAACCCTGAAGCGGTGGCTCGAGAAGAAAGGTTCCGTTATTTCCAGCAGGTGTATCGAGAGATCAACGCTCAAGGGCTTTTGCTTGCCCATCAAGCGGACGATCAAGCTGAAACGATCTTAAAAAGATTATTGGAAGGGGCCCATCCGATCCACTGGCCTGGGATAGAGGCCGAAGGGAAAATGGGAGAAATGAGGACCTTAAGGCCTCTATTAGGGGTGAGCAAGAAAGAGCTGGTCCGTTGGTTGGAAGAAAAAGGGTTAATCCCGTTTATCGATGGAACAAACCTCGATCCTCGGTTTCTAAGGGGGAGGATGAGGTCGCAGATCATTCCAAACCTTTCCTCGCAGTTCGGGAAGGAGATCAGCCATAATCTTTGCAAAGCCGCTGATGCTTCAGCAGAAATTCATGCCTATTTGGTAAAAAAGGTCGAACCTCACTGGGACAAGCTGGTCAGCACAGGCTCTAGCGTCCGATGGGATCTGACGGATGTTGAAGAACCATTGGAACTGCGATGGCTGCTTAAGATGTGGACAGAGAGGCAAAAACTGCAAGTGTCCTATGAAATGCTCCAGGCGATTGCATCAGGGCTGCTTAAGCGGGAATCGGATAAAATGTTTCCTCTTAAAAGCGGTACAATCGCGATCGATTGCGGAAATTTGATGTATTATAATTCTTGATGAAATTAATTTATTTTTATTCGTAAACATCTTAATTCATTTATTTTAAATCAGAGTGAAAAATAATAATGGGACAAATTATTCGACCTCTGATACGATGAAGAAACGGTGTGCTGCCAGCACTGAAGGGGTTAGATGCCTCTTTGGAAACGATTAAAATAGCATGGGATTTTCATTGTTATCGCTTTCACCATCAAAGTTTTGGTGATCGGGAAACGGGGAAACTTCTTTACTTTAATCGGATGCCGGTGGTTTAATTTGTCATCTATAAACATGAAAAATAAAAAACATTATGAGCAAT
>JAFEGU010000386.1 GCA_018239725.1 Verrucomicrobiota bacterium
AATCTTTCGTCTTCTTCAGTTGGGCTTCCAAGTTCTCTTTTTCAGATACATTAAGTAATTTCATACAAACATGTTACACTAGAAAAGAATTTATTGGTACGTTTCAGATGGAACCGCTATATATTCTTCGTAAGCAACAGTGCGTTTCCCTTCAGTCGGAATAATTTCAAAAAAAACGATTCATTTACCCCCTAACCAACCCTATTACAAACATAGGCATAACCATGAGTTTTAATCTGTCGGCAGCTTCGCTTCCCGTTAGTGCAAGCCAATCTAGCTCAAGCATTTCCGGCATGATGCATCAAGACATTAATGCCAATATTGACAAGGCATTAACTTCCCGAGATTTTTCAGTCGCTAAAAATGCCTTTGAATACTTTGGCGATTTCACGGAATTGCAAGAGATCCATTCAGCTCCGTTTTTGAAGACCTATCAAAATAGTGGAGGCTTTTATCATGTTCTCATGAAGTTTGTGTCGCAACATCTCTATGAGACAGTGGTCATGTTTCTCAAAGAGCTTCAGAAAATGCCGAATGGCGAACTATTTATTTCCGATGAGATCTTCTTATGCGGGGTAGCTTGCCAGTATACGATCGATCCTAACGGCTGGTTCGATAAATGTCTTGGGCTTGTCCAAGACAGGATCTTGAGAAGTCCCGATCTTTACCAGCATTTTGATACGCTGATGCTCTGTGATCCTGAATATACGGAATTCTATCGGCCGATTGCTCATTTTTTAATCAAAAGAACGAGCTGCTTTAAGAGACAATTAACGGATTCAGTTTTCTTCCGAAGAGGCGATGGAGACTTCAGGAATTTGGATCAAACGGGTGCTCTTTTCAACGATCTCAATCGGATCGAGGTCCAAGCTGGTCGATGCCGCTCCCAGATCTTTAAATTTACGCGCAGTAACTAGGACTCGCGATTCAAATGAACCGATCCCCTTGTTATATGCGTCGACAGCAGAGCTGAGGCTCCGCCCTATCTTTGAGAGATGGGACGATAAGTCGACCAGCCGTTTATAGAGGTCATGGCCTAGCTCATTGACCTCGTTCGCATGCCGCGACAAGCTCTCTTGCTTCCATCCATAGAAGACCGATTTGAGCAGAGTGATTAATGTGGTCGGCGTCGCCAGGATAACCCCCTGCTCCGCACCCATTTCGATGAGTCCTGGATCAAATTCCAGGGCAGCGCTGAAAAACGTTTCCGCCGGTAAAAAGAGAACGACAAACTCAGGCGTTGGCTGAAACGCCTCCCAATATGCCTTGCGGCTGAGCATCATGACATGCGAGCGCACTTGCCGGGCATGGTCTTTAAGGCGCGCTTCCCGCGTTGCTTCATCAGAAGATTGGATCGCTTCCAGATAAGCTTCCAATGGCACTTTGGCATCGACAACAACCTGCCGGCCGCCAGGCAGGCGCACCAATAGATCTGGCCTGATCCTTCCCTGGTCTCCTACTTCATGCTCCTGTTCGTAAAAATCGCAGTGATTGAGCATTCCAGCCATTTCAACAACCCGCCGCAGCTGGATCTCCCCCCATCTTCCGCGGGCAAGCGGCGTCCGCAAGGCTTTAACAAGGCTTGATGTCTCTTGCCGGAGCTGTTTTTCCGTCTCGATGAGAGAGCGCACCTGCTCTTTTAAGGACTCTTGTTCTCCTTTTCTTTCTTTCTCGAGCTGTCTCATGCCGGTGTCGAGTTTGTTCAAGCTCTCTTTAACAGGAGCGAGCATCTCGCCGATCGCCTGATGCTTCTTTTCCAAGTCCCCCTTTGCCATTTCATGGACCTTTTCAAGAGAGGATTTGGCAAGGTCGAGGAATTGCCTATTGTTCTTCTCCAAGGCTTCTGAAGAGAGGGCTGAAAACGTATTCTTCAGCTGTTCCTGAGCTTGGACCAAAAGAGCCAGCTTCTCTTCTGCAACATGATGCTTGAGCTGGATTTCTTGCAGCTGCTTGTCTTTGGCCTTGAGATCCTCTTCAAGCACAGGGATCCGCTGATTTTGCTCTTGAAAAAACCGGAGCTGAAATACCGCTTCCTGTCTTTTTGCACGCTCGTGCATCCAAGCCCATACCACTCCACAAATAATAATGGCGCCAGTTGCAATAATGATCATTTCAATCTTCGCTCTCTGGTTCGAAATCCTCTAACGTTTTCGATTTTTTTCCTGCGATCAATCGGATGATCGAGAGCGTCCATCCCAAAATCACATATCCCCATGACGCTACAGCAAGCATAACAGGGAAGAAGTAGAGGACGCCATAAAGGAAAAAAATCGCTAAGATGACCGTAACAAAGACCAGCTGAAAGGAGGGAACGCGGAAATGGAGGACTTTGGAGCTTGGAAACTTCCACCTACTGACCATGAAGTAGCCGAGAACGATCATCAAACAGGTCAAAATGATTGCACGCGTGTGGTCTTCGATCGGCAAATACTTTTCCACGATTGGAGAGGCAAAGAACAAATTTGCAGAGACTGCAGCAAGGGCCCCTGCATCAATCGGCAGTCCGGTGAAATGCTTCTTATGGGCCGCTTGGGCCTGAGGATCTCCTTTCGCTTCGTTTGCTTTGACGTTGAATCGGACAAGGCGGAGAACGCCGCAAATGGAAAACAGCATTGCGCCTACAACGGCGAAAAATGAAAGCCCTGTCCCCTGCTCAAGGGAGAGGCTCTTTAACATTAGGACTGAAGGCGCCACGCCAAAGGAGATCGCATCCGCCAAAGAGTCGAACATCACGCCGAACTCGCTTTCTGCGCGCATGGCCCGCGCGACAGCCCCATCGAGCAAATCCGCAAAGGCAGCGAGCAAAAGCAGCAGTACCGAGGTTTGCAAAACTTGATATGTTCCCGAGCCGGGTTCGACCATGTTAACTTTGAAAATGACAAATAGACCGCAAGCCAGTCCAAACGCGGTAATGATGTTCGGAATAAGATACACACGTCGCATACAATGACCTCTAGTTAACTTTAAGAGACTGTTAACGAATTTAGTTTCTGTCGATTTTTTGGACTTTTTCAGGAAATTTTGAGTCCGTTTGTTGGGGGGGTTATATCAGCTTTCGTATATTACCCCCAACAAACGGACGCAAAATTTGCGAAAAATTCTCAGAAAAGCGACGAAACCTAAATCCGTTAACAGTCTCTAAGCCTAAAAAGTTGCAAAGCCGAGTAAAATGCAAAGGCCCAGCAATTACAATCTTCTCAAACTCAAAGGATTTTTCCTATTGAAAAAACCAAAAGTGTTAATGCAATTTTATTTTTAGTCTCTATAAGGATCCTTAATGGATATTTATCCGTCAGGTGGATAAAATTGCTTGTCTATGGCGCTTCTTCCAACAGACAAAAACGGTTGTCCTTACCTGATCCTAGCCCCAATGGAGGGGGTCGGGGACCGGTGTTTCCGCAGGGCTATGGCCTCTATCGGGGGTTTTGATGAGGCCGTGACCGATTTTTTGCGGGTTCCGAGCAACGCCCATGTGCAAAGCCTTGCCCGCGTCTATGAGGCGGAAGAGACCAAGCCAATCCCTCTTGCCGCTCAGCTGATGGGCTCCGACATCGAACTGATGGCGGCGATGGCTCAAGAAGTGGAAAAGCGGGGAGCTCCCCGCATCGATCTTAATTGCGGTTGTCCTTCCAATACTGTCACAGGACGCGGCGCAGGCTCCAGTCTGCTGAAAGACCCCGATCTTCTGAACCAAGTAGCCTCAGCGATGGTCAAAGCTGTTCGCATCCCGGTCACAATCAAAATGCGCTCCGGTTATGATGATACAACCCTCTTCCAAGAAAATCTTCTTGCTGCCCAAGAAAGCGGCGTCCGCTATATCACGCTTCATCCCCGCACCAAGTCCGACGGATACGGCCCTCCTGCAAAATGGGAACTCATCGCAGCAGCAAAACAGATCTTGAAGATCCCGATTGTAGGAAATGGCGACATTCTTACAGTTGAAGATGCTCTCCGGATGTTAAAATTGACGAACTGCGATGCTCTCATGATCGGACGTGGAAGCGTGATCAATCCGTTTATCTTTCACCAGATCCGATCCCACTTCGCAATGACAACTTATCTGCCTAAATGGGAAAGCCTCCTTTCTTTTCTAGAAACTTATATTTCAGAGATTCCATCGGAAAGTTCTGAAAGACTGAAGATCAATAAAATGAAGCAGCTCATGGGATTCTTGTTCAAAGCAAATCCGATCCTTGCTGAGCTCCGGCAGACAATGCTGACGACAACATACAAAGATTTCACATCATTCTATACTTTTGCCATTTCTCTTCTGAAAGAAGGTTGGCAAACCTCTTAGAGACTGTTAAGCGTGACCGAATCCGTTTTTGCAGAAGTCTTAAATCTATTAACCAACTCTTAAAAATCAAAAATCCTAATCGCTTCATTTTTTGCGCGTTGGAAATCTTGCGGATTTTTTTTTTCGCGCATTTCTCATTTGTGTGGACGAAAAGCGAAAGTCTACTATATATGGTGTATATAGAAACACATGACTACTAGATGTAGTAGCGGCGAACTGGACAGTAAATAGCTCAATCAGCAATACTTGTACTGAAAACAACGCTCCTCATCAGAGTTTAAAGTAGATCTCCTGCAAGAAAGCAGAACAAGCTGTGCAAGAGATTTAGGGCCTGTCGTCAATTCAGGTTTCGTCGAGTTTTTGGATTCTTTTGGCCGATTTTCGATTCTTTTTCGGGGGGGGGTAATATACGGACTGTTGATATAACCCCCCGAAAAAGAATCGAAAAATCGACAGAAACTGAATTGACGACAGGCCCTGGTACCGAAGTGATTTCACGAAGAAAGTAGTTCGTTAAATCACTTCGGTACCATCCCACCAAATGCATGCAGTTGCAGTTCCTTGGATCCAAGGGACCGGGGGATTTTTTTTATAAATAATCGGTCGGGTTGAACGGTCTGGAACAAATCATCTATTCCTTAAGGAGAACACGAACTATGTCACGCAAATCACCTTCTTCTGAAAGCAGTCCTTCAACCGTTCTTCGAGAAAAATCGACCGCTTCGCCTACCGCTGCAGAAATTGCAACCATCATTAAGGAAGATGCAAAGCCGTCTCAAGATAAGATGCAGCGGTTTGCGATTGTCAAACGCAACGGATCGATCGTCCCTTTCCGCCGCGACAGGATCCACCATGCTGTTGAAGCAGCGTTCCGCGACACGAAAAAAGTCGCGAAGAGCGATGAGACTCCGGCTGACATGGCGCTTGTCATCGAAGAGATGACCGATCTAGTCATCAACCATCTGTACACATTGGCATCCAAAGGAGCCTCGCTCACTGTAGAAGGGATTCAAGACCAAGTCGAAGTCGTCCTCATGAAAGCAGGCCATCTCGATGTCGCCCGCGACTACATTATCTATCGCGACCAGCACAAAGCGCTTCGGGAAGATTCTCCGCAAAATCTCAAGATGCTGCGCGAAGACGGCACGCTTGTCCGCTTCAATCCGATGAAAGTCGCTTCTTCGATCGAAGATGCTTTCCGCCGCACACAGCAATTGGACGGCCCTGCCACTCCTGAAATGATTGAAGCTGTGAACATACAAACGCAAAAAGTGGTCGCTCGCGCTGCAGCAATTGCCAAATCTGGACAACAGCTCCATGCGGCATTGATCCAAGATGAAATTGAAAACCAGCTGATGCGGGATGGCTACTTCCATGTTGCCAAAGACTTCATTATCCACAGGGCATCGATCGGCGGCACAATTCAAGCGCCTGTGGCTCCGCTTCCAGTTGCCGATGAAAAAGAGATGCGCCAGTTCACTGTCGTTGGAAATGATGGGGTCACACGGACAATTACCGAAGCTCAGCTGCGCGGACGCTTGAAATTTGCCTGCCGCGGACTAGAAGACATCGTTTCATCAGAAGAACTGTTTGAAAGCTCGATCGCCAACTTTTACGAAGGGATGAAAGAGAGCGAAGTGGACATGGCCAACATGATGGCCTCCCGTGCTAAAATCGAGTTTGAGCCAGCTTATTCCAATGTGGCCAGCAGGCTTCTATTGGACTCTCTTTATAGAGAATCCATGGGGATCCCAGCCTCCGATCCGAACCTCGAGTCAGCGCACCGCGAGTACTTTAAAAAGTATCTAAAGCACGCCATCAGCATCCATCGGATCCATCCTGACCTCCTCTCCTTCGACCTCGACAAGCTCTCCCGGGCCATGCAGCTGCAGCGCGACGACAAGTTCACCTATTTAGGTCTGCAAACCCTCTACGACCGCTACTTTATCCATGAAGAACAACGCAGATTGGAAACTCCCCAAATTTTCTGGATGCGCGTCGCAATGGGCCTTGCCCTCTCTGAAAAAGAGAAAAAGAATGAGCGCGCGATCGAGTTCTACGACACCCTCTCTAATTTCCTTTTTGTCTCCGGCACGCCGACACTCTTTAATTCAGGAACGATGCATCCTCAGCTCAGCTCATGCTATCTATCGACTGTGATGGACGATCTCCACCACATCTTTAAAGTGGTTGCCGACGATGCCCAGCTTTCAAAATGGGCAGGAGGGATCGGCAACGATTGGACTAATGTCCGAGCAACAGGAGCCTCGATCCGCGGAACAAACGGCCGCAGCCAAGGTGTTATCCCCTTCTTAAAAGTTGCCAACGACACTGCCGTTGCCGTAAACCAAGGGGGAAAACGCAAAGGGGCAATGTGCGCCTACTTAGAAACATGGCACCTCGATATCGAAGACTTCCTCGAACTGCGTAAAAACACAGGCGACGAGAGAAGACGCACCCACGATATGAACACAGCCAACTGGATCCCGGACGTCTTTATGAAGCGTGTTTCTTCAAATGGGATGTGGACCCTCTTCAGCCCGAGCGACGTCCCCGACCTGCACGATCTTTACGGCGATGCGTTTGAAAAGAGATACTGCGAATACGAGAAAATGGTCGATGAAGGAAAGATCAAGCTCTTTAAACGGATCGAAGCTCTCCAATTATGGAGAAAGATGCTCAGCATGCTCTTTGAAACAGGGCATCCATGGGTCACTTTCAAAGATCCTTCCAACATCCGCTCTCCGCAAGACCATGTCGGCGTCGTACATAGCTCGAACCTCTGCACAGAGATCCTGCTGAACACCTCTGCAGAAGAAACTGCGGTCTGCAACTTAGGCTCTATCAACCTGCCAGAGCACATGACCGATAAAGGCATCGATGAGAAGAAGCTCGCCGCGACAATCCGCACAGCGGTCCGGATGCTCGACAATGTGATCGACATCAACTTCTATCCGACTGCCGAGTCTCGCAACGCCAACTTGCGCCACAGACCTATCGGGATGGGGCTCATGGGATTCCAAGACGCCCTCTATATGCTCAATATCAGCTATGCAAGCCACGAAGCGGTTGCCTTTTCCGATACAAGCATGGAGCTGATCTCCTATTATGCAATCCTCTCTTCCAGCGAGCTGGCAAAAGAGCGGGGCACTTATTCCACTTATAAAGGTTCCAAGTGGGACCGAGGACTTCTTCCGATCGACACGATCGCCCTTCTTGAAAAAGAAAGGGGCGGCCACCTCGATATGGACCGGAGCATGTCGCTCGATTGGACGCCTGTACGCGAGTCGATCAAAAAATATGGAATGCGCAACAGCAATACGATGGCGATCGCTCCAACAGCGACGATCTCCAATATCACCGGCATCACTCAATCGATCGAGCCGATGTACAAACACCTGTTTGTCAAATCGAACCTCTCCGGTGAGTTCACCATTCCGAACACATTCCTCGTCCAACGCTTAAAAGCCCTCAAACTTTGGGATCACGAGATGCTCGACGACCTGAAATATTTCGATGGATCGATCAGCGAGATCGAAAGGATCCCCGACGATGTCAAACAGCTCTTCCTCACGGCGTTCGAGATCGAGCCTGATTGGCTGATCGAATGCGGAAGCAGACGGCAAAAGTGGATCGATATGGGACAATCCCTCAATCTCTACCTGGCTGAGCCAAGCGGAAAAAAACTGCACCAGATGTACCTGTTTGCCTGGACAAAAGGATTGAAGACAACCTACTACCTCCGCTCCCTCGGAGCAACCCAAATTGAAAAGTCGACCACCGACATCAATAAACGGGGACTGCAGCCGCGCTGGATGAAGAACAAGTCAGCTTCAAGCAATGTCCAACTGCAGCGGGAAGATGAACAAAAACCTGTCGAAGCAAAGAAAGATAAGCCGATCGCCTGCAGCATGGAAGAAGGCTGCGAGAGCTGTCAGTGAAATAAAAATTAATTAAGGAGAAAAGGACCATGATTACATTTGATGATGTAGAC
>JAFEGU010000387.1 GCA_018239725.1 Verrucomicrobiota bacterium
GCACGCATTGC
This sequence comes from Verrucomicrobiota bacterium, assembly GCA_018239725.1. GTDB lineage: Bacteria > Chlamydiota > Chlamydiia > Chlamydiales > Rhabdochlamydiaceae > Acherontichlamydia. The sequence continues at coordinate 12 of JAFEGU010000387.1, forward strand.
AGGTCCTATCCCTCTTCCAACAAAGAGAGAGATCTACACTGTGCTCCGTTCTCCTCACGTCGACAGAAAGTCGCGCGAGCAGTTCGAGATCCGTACGCACATCCGTATGCTCGATATCCTCAACCCTACTCCAGAGACGATTGACAAGCTCAAAGTCCTGCCAGTAGCGGCCGGCGTCGACATTAAGATCAAAGCGTAAAGTCTACTTTAAAACTAGATTAGCTCGATCCAAAAGGCGGGAGAAATCCCGCCTTTTTCTTTTTTGCTCCTTTTGATATCGATTATTATATAGGATATCAAATGGAATACAAACGCCTTCCCCGTAAAACAGCGCGCGCCATCCCACTGGTCATTGGAGCATCGCTCTTTGTCGCCCTAATGGGAGCTGTCGTTAAATTCCTCTCCCATCAGATCACAACCGAATCTCTGCTCTTTTGGAGAAATACGGTGAGCTTGATCATCCTTTATCCTTTTATTCTCCGTGGCGCCAAGGGTGTCAGAGTCGCTGAAAGCTTAAAGACGAAGGAATGGAAGCTCCAGCTGGTCCGCGGCATCGCCAGCTATTTTGCCGTCTATTTTTTCTTCTTTTCGTTAAAATATCTCGACTTGACCGACTCGGTGCTGCTCTTTAATACGATCCCCATTTTTATCCCGATCGTGGCACTGCTTTGGAAAAGAATCCTCATTGTGCATCGGCTCTGGTGGGGAATTGGAACGGCATTTTTAGGCATTATCTTTGTTCTTAACCCAACGCCTTCCCTCTTCCAGCCCGCGTCGCTCATTGCACTGGCATCGGGAATTTCAGGAGCGATCTCGCTGGTCTCGCTCCGTCTTGCCCATTCTTCGGAACCGATAGAGAGAAGCATGTTCTATGTTTTTGGGATCGGAGCAGTTATTGCAGCGATCTGGACCTTTTTTACTTTTGAGAAGAGCTGGGAACATTTAAACATGGACATCATCGCCCTTCTGGTCCTGATGGGCTTTCTCTCTTTTTGCTATCAGTCTTGCATGAGCTGGGCTGCGCACTATGCCCCATTTCGCCTCGTCAGCACGTTCCTTTACTGCGGCGTCATTTTCAGCATCATTCTTGACACGATGATCTGGAAGACGCCGATTGAAATGTCGACGATGATCGGCTTTGCGCTGATTGTGATCGGGGCCGTGCTCAAATTGCTTCTATATCCTGAAGACGACTACAAGATCAAAGGCCGGTAAGGCTTGAACCTGCGATTAATGATAGGAAGGATGCTCGTCTCCTCACCCATCTGCATCAGAGACGATTGACAGGCTCAAAGTCCTGCCAATAGCAACTGGTATTGGCAAGCCGGGAAAAATCCCGGCTTTTTGTTTTTTATACCTTTTGATATCCATAAAAATAATCGGAGCATCTCAAATGGAGTATCAACGCCCCTCTCATAAATTCTCTTATGCCATTCCGTTTGCCATTTTCGCATCACTTCTTATTGCTCTAATGGGTGCTGCTGCGAAGATTCTGTCTAGTGAAACTACAACAGAAATGATGATCTTTTGGCGAAATGGAGTGGGTTTGCTGATCCAGCTTCCCTTATTGTTCTATTCTTCTAGAAAGGGAATCTTTTCTGAAATCTTGAAACCAAAAGAATGGAAAGTTCTTTTAATTAGAGGTGTTACAAGTTATTTCACAACATATTTATTCTTCTTTTCACTACAATATCTCCATTTAACCAGCACGACTCTTCTTTTTAATACGACAACATTTTTCATTCCAATTATTGCACTGATTTGGATGAAAATCCAAATTGCACATAGACTCTGGTGGGCAATTGGAACCGCATTTTTGGGAATTATTTTTGTTCTACATCCAACAGAAAATCTTTTCCAACCGGCCTCTTTAATAGCATTAGCATCAGGAATCCTAGGTGCAATCTCATTTCTTTCTCTACGGCTTGCTCATTATTCGGATACGACCACCCGGAACATGTTTTATGTTTTTGTAATTGGCATGGCAATTGCAGGGATATGGACATTGTTTACATTCGAGAAAAGCTGGTGCCATTTAAATATGCACACAATTGCTCTTATGGCAACACTGGGGTTATTTTACTTTTGTTATCAAGCCTGTCTGAACGGCGCGGTGCGATTTGCTCCTGTAAGGCTCATCAGCACGTTCCTCTTCTGCAGCGTCATTTTCAGCATCATTCTTGACACCATGATCTGGAAAACGCCGATTGAAATGTCGACGATGATCGGCTTTGCGCTGATTGTGATCGGGGCCGTGCTCAAATTGCTTCTATATCCAGAAGACGACTACAAGATCAAAGGCAAATAGAGCTTGCAGATCCAATCAATGGTAGCAAGGATGGTTGGGATCCTCGATGTAGATCAGGTCATAGGAAGGAGACTTTTCCCGCTTGATGTACTTGCCTGTGACTTGACCATTGACAACGATGAGGTAGTAGTGGTTTTCTGAAACAAGGCATTGGCCCATGTCGATCCGCTCGATGTACTCATACTCTTCTTTATTGCCCCCTTTCGAGTGGATCTTGTAGGGTTTGCCCACTTGGCTTTGAACCGAGGCAATCGAGGCCCCTATTTGAATATTATCGAAGTTCTCCCCTGTCATTGCCGCTGAACGGGAAAAGCAGGCTGTTAGAAGCATCAGAGCAAAGATCGCTAGCGTTTTTTTCATGGTTTTCCGTTGTCCTTTTTTTGTTCCATTTGCTTCCAGACTTTCCCTTGGATCAGTGTACGGAACTGGTCGGCTGTCGCGTATTCGGCGCGCATCAGGTAGTTCTGCTCGTCTTGTTTTTCATAAAGTTCAAAGCCTTCAAAGCCCATTTCTTCGATCCGGAATTCCCATGCGATGATCTTTTCATTGATCAGACCTTTGCCGGTAATCCTGCCCAATGCGTCATTTTCAAGCTCAATCTGAAATTCACCAGAGTTCAAATCAAAAATATTGAACTGGTTGTGCATCACATCGGACAAGCCTTTGACTTGGATCTCTTGGACGCATTCGATCCGCCCGTCCGAGTCGGGGCCGCCGACACTCCATTTTGTGACGAAGGAGAGTTCTTCAGCCACCATGTTCAACTGGATACGGCCTTGGCCTAGCCAAGAGCTGGGAGTTAAAAGGAAAGGATGGTTAAACATTAGAACATAAACCTTCTGCTATAGATACTTTGTAAAATGCCTAAAGCGGTCATTGTCGACAAGACGGAAGAGCCTCCATAGGTGATCAACATCAAAGGCACTCCGGTAATCGGCAAAAATCCGCACATCATGGCCATGCTGACAATCATATGCATTGCCAAATACGTGGTAATTCCGGCCGACAGGAGCCGCCCGAAACGGTCTTTGGCCACAGCCGTTATCTGAAAACTAAAATAGATCAAACCGAAAAAAAAGAGCATCAGGAAAAACACACCGATGAGCCCAAACTCTTCGCTATAGGATGCAAAGACCGAATCGGTATGGGCTGCCGGAAGCCACTGCCTTCCGGTAAATTCGCTTTTATGCCATCCGCTGCCGGTGAGCCCCCCAAGAGCAATAGCTGTCTGCGATGCTTTTTGATGGTAGGTGTTCGGATTCAACCGCTCATATTGGTACTCTTTGATCACTTTTGTCGCGTAGGGCCTGAACTCATCGTGGGAGATAAACCCAAGGAACATCATGCTGACAAAGATAAGGCCGCAGACGGCCATCCCGCTCATAACGTAAATGACTTTTTTGCTGATCCCTCCGAAGTAAAACATCACCAAAGCAATGGGATATAAAACAAGGGACGTTCCAAGGTCAGGCTGCTTCAAGATCAATAAAAAAGGGATCATGACGATCAAGATCGCCTTGAGCGTCGCCCTTTTCTGATAGATCTCTGTTGCTTTGTTCTCCAAAAAGAGGCTCAAGGTCATCACAATGATCAGCTTGGCATATTCCGAGGGTTGAAAGGCAAAGTTAATCCCGGGAATCCGATACCAGCGATGGACATTTTGGATTGCGGGCACAAAGAAGAGTCCAAAAAGCATAACAATCATCCCCACATAGAGGATCCATGTCCATTTTTTTAAGTAGCGGTAGTCCAATCCGGCGAAGAACAGGTAAAAGACCCAGCCGATCCCGAACCAGCGGATCTGGCTTTTGGCCATCGGAGTGAAAAGGGTCTCATCGGTGGGATCGGTGATATCGAATGTGGTCGCTGAAATAACCAAAATGCTGATAACCATGAGGAGGATCAATATCGGCAGGGTGCGGAAATCGATCCGCGTCAAATATCTATGGTCCCACATGTACTACAGCCCACCCATCAACAACTTATTCAAAACTGCAACAATTTTTTATAATTTCTGATCGAATCCAGCTCGGCGATTAAAAAAAGTGGATTCTTATCAATTCTGCATTATACTGGATCCACCTGCTATTATGCTAATAAGACCTTTTGACAAAAGGTGTTCTATAGGAAAATCATGGGCAATTTAAAAAATATTTGCTACATCCACTTCGACACGATCGATTCGACAAACAACTGGGCTAAAGCCAACGCCCATACCCTTGATCCTAATCAGTTCACATGCATCACTGCTTTAGAACAGACTGCCGGCCGCGGCCGCTGGTTCAGAAAGTGGGTTTCTCCGCGCGGAGAGAACATCTACGCTTCCATCTTTTTTTGCCTGCCCCGCAATTGCCCTTATCTATCGAACTTGGGACAAGTCCTTTCCCTATCCTGCGCCACAATGCTTAAGAAGAAAGGCTTTGCTCCTCAGATCAAATGGCCAAACGATATCCTCCTTTCTGGAAAAAAAGTCGCGGGGATTCTGACTGAAGCGGTAACGTTTGAAGACCGGATCGGGATTGTCCTCGGGATTGGCCTCAATGTCAATATGTCCAAAGAGCTTCTGGACAGCATCGATCAGCCTGCCACCTCGCTTGCTCAACTCAGCGGACAGACTTGGGCTGTCGAACAAATTCTTGAATCGCTCCTAAAACAGTTCCTCAAAGACTTGGAGTTGCTGCAGGATAAAGGCTTTGCTCCATTTCTAACGCTCTATGAGCAATTGCTGGCCTACAAAGGGCAGCTTATCACATGCCACGATGGGTTGCAGCCGATCAAAGGGATTTGCCATTCGATCTCTTCCGATGGCCGTTTGAACCTCGAACTCGCAGATGGAAAAGTGGCTCTCATTTCCTCAGGTGAAATTAAATTCAGTTAGGGCCTGTCGTCAATTCAGTTTCTGTCGATTTTTGAACGGCTCTGCCTTTCACTTTTTTTCGCAGCAAGAAGAACCCATCCCAACATCAATGCGATTGCTGCGATAGGAAAAAACAAATTCATGTTCAGATTTCCAAGAATACTGCCAGTAATCGGGACAAAGATCCATCCCAAGGCCATCATCGATTGGCTTAAGCCCATCGTTTTGCCTTGAATACTTTTAGATGCCGTTATCGACAATAAGTTCAATGCATTGCTCAATGAAGATGGCCCGCCGATCGCTGCCAAGGCATAGAGAATTGTAAACAACATAAATGAGTTGGATAAGCTTGCAAGAACAACAAAGATACTCGCCTGGGCAAGACCTGCAAGACAAACGATTTTTGTCGGATAGCGTTTGATGAGGATTGGATTGAGGACAGATCCTCCGAACACCCAGAAAACACCTTGCGTAACCAGTCCCCAGGAAACGGCCTGTTGTGTTACGTGAAACTTTTCGATGGAAATGGCTCCATACCATTGAAGCGCCAATCCCCAGCCAAGCGTCCAGAACAGAACTACAATGAAATACCTACGCAAGCTAGGAAGGCGCAATGCTTGCACGACGTTATGGATTCCTTTGATCGGATCTAATTTAGGCCCGTTTTCTTTTTTGTGCGTCTCTTGAAAAATGGTTAAAATCAAAATCAAACAAATCAGAGCAAATGCAACGGTGAGATAAAATGGAAGCGAGGGACTAAAGTAATGGGAAATGGAAGAATCGGATAGATATCCTCCGACGACCATTGCTATAGGCCAGGTAAATCCCCAAATGACCGAAACAAAACCGAAATTGCGCGCTCGATTTTTTTCATTGGGGCTCAAATCGGCAATTGAGGCAAGGCAGATAGACAGATTTCCTGCGCAAAACCCCGAAATCAAGCGGCTGATAAATAACCAAACCAAACTATGCTGCGCAATTGCAATCGCAGACAAAAGATATCCGAAAGTAATCCCGATTATTGTTAAATAAAACGCTTTTTTTCTTCCAAAGCGGTCTGCAATATCGCCGATCAATGGAGCTCCAAAAAACTGTGTTGCTGGATAGGCAATAAACAATAATCCAAGGAGCATATTCTTCGTGCCCAGAGCAACATCGCTGCCAACGAGGCCATAGGCTGGATTGAGGATAAGCGGAGCGAACATCACAAAGACAATCCCAAATCCAAAATTATCTAAAGATGCTACACAAAAAACGGATAATAGATTTTTCTTTCTCTGCTTGGAATTCAATAACATCAGCCCTTCCTTAAGACATGTGAAAGCGATCGGATAAGTCGAGTTTCAACTGTTGTCTACTGCACCTTCCATAAACATTCAATTAAATTCAACCAAGTGCTATCAACGTGGCATTCCACAACCGAACCATTGGAGCTTGTTATGTCACTGTTCCGCCGCATTGCATCTCTGTTCTGTTCTCTAATTGTTTTAGATTCCCTTGCCGCTCAAGAAGTGTTGACAATCAGCGACTCGATCGTCGACCACATCTTGTTTGTCGAAGATAGCTTTATGTCCTCTGTGCCCGGAAAACGGGGAGGCAGCGCCCTTGTCGATGCCCAGACATTCGATATGATCTTGGAAAACAGTGGATTAGCTCCTCAGCTCATGCCAGGAGGAAGCAGCGTCAATGTCCTGAAAGGCCTTGCCCATCTGGGGCACCGCTGCACCCTTGTGGTCCAAGTAGGCAATGATCTAACAGGGCAATTTTTCGTCAACCGCCTCTCCGATCAAGGGATCCGCTTGCGGATGGAAACGATCTCTTCTCCAACTGGCAAATCAGCATGCCTTGTCACTCCGAACGGCGAGAGGACAATGAGAACCTTTCTTGGTGCATCGGGAAGCAATAGCAATCTGAACCTGCTCAGGGAAGACTTTCAGACTGTCAATTTGTTCCATCTAGAAGGCTATCAGCTCAAACATCACAATTTAGTCAAAAAAGCGATCGAACTTTCCAAACAGAGTAACGCCTTGATCTCGCTTGACCTCTCCTCTTTTGAGATTGCACATGCTGAACGCAGCTTTATCAAAGAGATTTTAGAAGCAGGCGCGATCAATCTTTTCTTTGCTAATCAAGATGAAGCCTACGCTCTTACAGGGCTTGCTCCTCAAGAAGCCTGTTTCTACCTTGCTTCCTATTGCGATGTAGCCATCGTGACCATGGGAGAAAAGGGGAGCATCATCCAGAAAGGAAAAAACCAATTCCACTATCCTGCATTCGTTGTCCCTGTTGTTGATACCATCGGCGCTGGAGACCTGTTTATGAGCGGGTTCATCCATGGGTATCTGCATCAATGGAGCATCAAAGACTGCGCTTGGCTAGGATCCTACCTCGCCTCGGAAGTCGTTCAAGTCATCGGAGCTGAAATTCCCGCCGACCGTTGGGATGTGATCTTGCAAGATACAAACTGCGATTGATTGTTAACGGTGCTTCTGTCTTTTGGCGATCAGCAAAATCCATGCAAAAAGCAAAAGCACCGCTGCAATGGGATAGAACAAGTTCACATTCAGATTTCCAAGAACGCTTCCAGCAATCGGAACTAAAACCCATGAAAGGGACATCATCGATTGGCTTAAGCCCATCGCCTTTCCTTGGATCGCTTGCGGCGCGGCAATCGATACCAAGTTCAATGCATTGCTTAATGCGAAGGATGCGCCGATAGCCGATACTGCATAGAGCGTTGTAAAGAGGATGAATGTGCTCGCAAAGCTTGACATCACAAGAAACAGGACAGTCCAGGACAACCCGATTAAGCAAGCTGTTTTTGTCGTATAACGCTTTAAAAGCAGAGGGTTAAGAAAGGAGCCGCCTAAGGTCCATAATAACCCCTGGACAATCAGCCCCCATGAAATGGCCTCTTGCGTGATGCGGTACTTTTCAATGGAAAAAACTCCATACCATTGGACCGAAAGCCCCCAGCCAAGCGTCCAAAGAAGGACAACCATAAAATACCGGCGCAAATTAGCTAGGTGTAGAGCTTGCATGACATTATGGATCCCTTTGATCAGATCCAATTTATGGGTTCCTTTCCTTTTGTGGGTCTCGTGAAACATCGTCTTGATCAAGATTAAACTGAACAATGAGAACACTGCGGTCAGATAAAAGGGAAGGGATGGATTGAAGTATGGGGAAATGGTCGGATCTGATAAATACCCTCCGACAAGCATTGCGATCGGCCAACTGAACCCCCACACAACAGAGACATAGCCGAAATTGCGCGCCCGTGTTTTCTCGTTCAGACTTAAATCTGCAATCGCAGCAAGGCAGATTGATAAATTCCCTGCGCAAAATCCTGAGATCAACCGGCTGATGAACAACCAGATCAGGCTGTGTCCGGCAATTGCAGCTCCCGATAACAGATATCCTAATGTAATACCGATGATCGTCAGATAAAACGCCAGTTTCCTTCCAAAGCGGTCTGCAATATCCCCTAGTAAGGGAGCCCCGAAAAATTGAGTGAGGGGAAATGCGACAAACAAGAGCCCAAGGATTAAATTTTTTGTCCCAAGGGAAACATCAGAACCGACAATCCCATACACAGGATTCAGGATGAGCGGTGCAAACATGACAAAGACAAGTCCAAATCCAAAATTATCTAAACATGCTACAAATAGAACTGAAAAAAGATTTTTTCTCCGATCTTTGAGATTCATGTAAAACTCCCACCATCTTTGTTAAACTTATAACTAAATGTAGAAGCTATTTAACTCAACACAAAACCATCGAAAGAAACATATACACGAATAAACTTTCATCAAAGAATAATATAAAATTATTTATTTTTTTAAGCGCGACTTATTTTAAATCGCCTGCTATCGTTTTACACTCAAAAAAACACAAAATCTATTTATGGCATTGTTTATTAAAAGCACTTTATTAGCTCCTCACAAACTCCAGAAACCATTTCAAGCGCTCTCTCAAGAAATTTTGGATATGGACCTCAAGGGAGATCTGTCAGCAGATTCTGAAATTGACCTATTATGCCAAAAAGTTCATGAATTTGCCCGCTCTGCCATCAATTTTCCTATCAGCAGGTTCCAAGAGAGAGGCACTGAAGAAGATTTCGACTCGACATTTTCTGTAACGCCTTCATTTAGAACAACGATGCAGAATTGGGATCGCTTAAGCTCGATTGCTCCTCTGACATCCGAGAACGATCAACTTCTTCGTTCAAGATATCTGATAGCCTCTTTGCGTTTCCATCAACGGTTGGCTCAATATGACCCAGTCAGCCAAGCGCTTGTCCGTCTGCATCAACGCCGGTTATCGCTACCTATCATTGCTCCCATTAATAGCAGACATCAAGTTGCATCATCGACTTCGCTTCTTTCTACAACGTCCACTTCTTTATTTGCATTTAACCCGATGAAAGACTTCTCCTTAGTCGACGCATACAATCGTGTCCAACAACTCTTCAGCTCCTGCAATGCAGTCCCCTCTCCCTTTTTATTCTCTGAGTATTGGGATCTCTACAGCAAAAATCTAACAGTTGAAGAACAATCGAGATTTCTAACAGCGCTTCTCTACCGTTTTTATCTGCACGACATCGACATCCCTTCAATTAAAGTGAGCACAACGGTTCATCCGATGGAAGTGTTCTGCTGGCAGACCCTTGCAGAGAACATCTCGGAAGATGCTTTGCTTCACCTCCTCGACCAACTCAGCTTGGACCAAAACGCCCGTTTAGCCACCCTTGCGTTCGCCCATTATCGAGAAGGCTCCTTTTTTCTTGTTAACGCCCTAGTACGGGCTGGCGATCCCAACTTAATTGCATTGATCCGTATCTGTCAAAGAGAACAGCGCGACTGCATCTCAATCGCAAAGCAATTACAGTCCCTTTCCATAATCGATCCATCGAATCTGAATATGTTTATCGAAAAGCAGGAGGCTGCCCTCATAGAAAAAGCAGTAGGCCTCGCAAACCGAATGCACAAACTTCTCCCTTTGATCCTTAACCTCTCTGAAACAAGAAAAAAGGGATGCCATATGCTGATGAAGCAGTATGGCGCTACCGAGATCTCTTCAGAAGAAAAGGATAGGATCGATTCCCAGTTCTTTGAGGAAGCAAACGCAATCAGTTCTTTATTTTTCCCTTTCCAAGCCGCCTCTTCGGCATCAGAGATCTGCCTTGGATTTGATCAAACCGATTTTCAACGCCTTCTGAGAACTTTTGGATCCAGCCATCTTGTTCTTCCTTCCGGATTTGGGATTGCATCGCAGCTTCCTTTTCTAGAAGGCCTTGATGCGCTGATCAACGTCTATTCCAATCCACTTTCCTCCTATAAAGTCCAGTCTTCCGCACTCAATGCTCAACTCTACTACCTATCGAACCTCCTTTCCCATGTTCAAGCCCTTAGATCCCCTTCTAGCTATGCGGAAGGAGCCTCCACAACAATCTTTAGCTTGTCGACATGCGGAAAAGAACTTTCAAGGTTAAGCTGGCTTCCATCCATGGCCGAAAACCTCAGTGCCTTTTGCGCCAGCACACGCTCGAACATTCAAGACCATCCCATTTTCGTCTTCGATCAATCGCCGCCTCCTCTTTTTTTGCGCAACCTCGAATATATAAACCAACTTAATCTTCGCTATGGAACGAGGATCACCGTCTACTCGAACGAGCAGATTTTGGAACTGTCGAATAGGCTGAACCTTGGACAGCTGATCGATACAACCAAGAAAGAAAAGCTTGGATATGGAGGTGCACGCAATGCTGTCTACATGCTATCGCCGATGCTGAAAAAACTTGATAAGGAAGGGTTAAGAACACCTGAAGCTGTTCTTAGCCTTTCTACTAACCATCTGCGCAAGGTCTTTTTACAGACGCTTTCTTCCAACCAGTGGACGATTCATATGGGCGATGACGATGCGCAAATTCCCTATGCTTACTTCCTTTCCGACCTTCTCCTAGCTGAAAAGCACCATGGAAGCTCATTTGTGAAATGCGGAGAGTTTTTAGGTCGGGACACAAGCTACATCAATGGCATCCATTTTGACGAACTCTTTGATCTTGAAAAAATCTTAGCCGCTCCTGAGATCCTTTTTGGACAGACTTTTTGGACAAAAGACAAACGGCGATCGGGGATGTGCGGCGCGTTGCGATCCTTTGGATGGAGCATACTTCCGTTCGGAAGCGAGGAGACCTACAATGCCGAAAAGCTGCAGATTGGCCCTGATATCCGGCCGAGCGGATTTCATCTTGCAGGGCGCCGCTTTCCATCCACCCCGCTTCCTTCAAGTCCGATCATTGGGATAGCTAACCGATTAAAGAGCTATCTTCCTTATCTGTTAGAAACGATTCTTGTCGTTGACCTAATCGAACCCTCAAATAAAACCCAACGGACCATCCTGCCATGGAAACAGCGAGGGGCTAGCGTTCCAACTTTCGACAATCTAGGCTCGGCCTTAACAACCCTTTCTTCGGCAACAACTGAAAAAGCGATGCGTAAGCAGCTGCTTAAGAACTATTGGGAACAGCATTATCATCCAACTCTGCTCTCCTTATTTCGAAGCTTATCGCTGATTGCAAACCACGACATCAATGGCTCGATCAGCAACTACTTGCATATACACCCAAAAGCATCCCATGCAGAATTGGAAGAACTTGAACAATGCCGTATCGTATTCGAAGAGTTCCAAGAAGACTCAGAAGCTTTTTTTCTGTTCAACCGGACCTTCTTTAGTCAATTTCCCGCCTCGTCTGATTCAGATTCTGATGCATGGATTAACGAAGCTGTAGAACAGCATATTCCGTGGAAATTGCTCCTGTCTGCTTGCAAAGAAAAAGTGGAATCTGATCTTGGGAAACCGCTCTCAAACTTTCCGATCACCAGCTCGCTTCTTTTGATGTTAGAAACGATCATCGGCGGAGAGCTCCAAGAAAGCGTTAGATCCGCTCTGCAACCGGAGCAGGAGTTTGAGCACCATGCAAAAAGGACGTGTCAGGGACTACAAGAATCCCTGGATCGACTTTAGCCTTTAAGATCTGCTGGATCGCATCAAGCGTCGAGCCTGTTGCCGAATAGCACGACGTGCAAGCCCCCTGATAAGCGATGATGAGTTCCCGGTCATTGACCAGGTTCACAATTTCAATCCCCCCTGCATCAAGCTCGATATAGGGACGGATATCTTTTTGGATCACATCTTCGATGACGGCGATCTTTTGCTCTGTGCTTAATTCTTTCCATCCAGGATAAGGGCCGTCGCTGATCTGCGAGTCGATGTCAAGCGGCGTTGGAACGTAGGCTTCTGCAAATGGGATATCAAAACACTGCTCCGTCGCGTTCTCGATCGCGCCGATGACTAAATTGACATGAGGAAATGTCTCAGGCGGAAACGCATTGATCCCTTCCTTATCGCGTACTTGCCGGTCCAGAAGCTCTGCCGTTAAGCGCCGAGCTTGGTCATAATTCTTCCTAATCAAAAGCTCGCAGGCAGCCTCCGCAGCACCAATGAGGGCCGACTGGCCGAACGCCTGAAATTTGGCATCGGCGATCACCCCGTCGCTTTCATCGACTAGAAGGTACAAGCAGACCGCATTGCCATCAATGCATTGCCCTTCGAGTCCTTTGACAAGGCGCATCCCCCGCTCTTTTGCACCTTCTGCCGTTATCTGTCCGCAATGGCGGGGATTCTCAATTTTTTGTGCCAACTTCTTGCTGTAGCAGCTCCATGGAAAAGGGGCTGGTAATTTTTGCGCTGTCATGCATTTTCTCCAAAGACGCCTGCCGAACAGCGCTGCAGCTTGGTTGCGCTCTCCACAATTGCTTGAATGGCAAAAGCTATCTCTTCTTCTGTTGTTTCATAGGATAGGCTGAAGCTCAATGCGCAATGCGCTAGCATAGGATCCGTTCCGCAAGCTGTCAGAGTATGGAACAGCTTTTGCGTTTGCCCTCCGCCCATGGAAGCATAGACCCCTTTTCGATTGAGCAAATAGAGAAGCGCGTCGCTTTCAACGCCTGGAAATGCGATCACTGTACAGTTTGGCAGCCTCTCAACTTCTTTAAATAACACCACAGCGTCAGAAAACCCTTTCTTTACTCCCGTTTCAAGCATGTCCCTAAGACGCGCTGTTTCGAGATTGAGATGATCAAAGTTCCGCGATGCTTCCGAAAGGGCGGCTGCAATCGCAGCAAATCCACCGACATGCAAATTCGCTCCCCCGGCTACAAACGGGAGAAAGGAGATGCCCTCTTTGACGATGACTCCTCCTGTCCCTTTTGGCGCATGGATAAGAGATCCATCGAATGTTAAGTAATCAACCTTTAAATCCTCGAAATGAAAGAAGAGCTTTCCTATGGCTGTGCTTGCATCGACATGCAGACGGATCCCTTTTTGACGGCATACTTCTGCGATATCGGCAAGAGGATGGACCACTCCGGTCAGGCTATTGGCCCATGAAAAAGAGAGCAGCGACGTCCGCGGCTTGATCGACTCTTCGACCATCTCTTTGGTGATCTGTCCTTGCGCATTCACTGGCAAGATTTTTTCCACACAATGAAATTTTTCAAGGCGCTTTAACGACAAAAGGGCAGGAGCGTCTTCAATGTTGATTGTCAGGATGTGGTTTTTTCCCGATTCCCTGACCTCTTCGATATAATGGGAGAAGAATACAGCATTGACCGCCTCTGCGCCGCTATGGCAAAAATGGAACTGGTCGCCTTTTGCGCCGCCAAGTTCTTGAACGATCTCATCAATGCTCTTGGCCAAGGAAAAATAAGAATCTTGCCCCATCTGGTGGGGAGCTGTCACCGCACCCCAAGATTCATGAAAAAAACGGGATTGCGCATCGACGCTGCGAGAGGATGGACGGGAGGCTGTATGATTGTCTAAATAAGCTCGGGATCCCATTATTGCATCTCTTTTTTCCATTCGCCGTTAAAGAAGGTATAGATGAGAGGCTCGCCTGTGGCTATTTCCAACGAGACCACTTGCTCTTTGGTCAATTTATCGAGGAACATCACGATCGCCCTCAAAGAATTTCCATGGGCGGAGATGAAAACGTTCTTACCTTCTTTCAAAAGGGGCATGATCATCTTCTGAAAATAGGGAAGCGCCCTCTCAGCGGTCATTGCAAGACTCTCTCCTTCGGGAGGGGCCTGATCGTAGCTGCGGCGCCAGATATGCACCTGCTCGTCTCCAAATTTTTCCCGAGTCTCTTGTTTGTTCAAGCCTTGCAGCTTGCCATACATCCGCTCATTCAGCTCCCAAGCTTCGTAGACGGGAATGCACGCCTCCAACGTCGCCTCGCTATAAACTTTTGCCCACTCTCCCAGCTTTCCCTCTTTGGGGTGTTGGATGCAGGGAACCTTTCCGCTTTGGTGGTTGGCCATTGCCAGCATGGCCGTCATCTGCGCGCGGATCAATGAGGAGACAAAGATGACGTCGATGGGCATATGGGCAATTTTCCTCCCTCCCTCGATCGCTTCCTGGATCCCCTGCCAGCTTAAGGGAATATCGACCCACCCTGTAAAAAGGTTCAATCGGTTCCACTCAGACTGTCCATGGCGCATCATTATCAATTTTGCCGGCTTGCTCATACCACCTCGTCTAATTTTTTTTTAAGACAGAGGCAGTTTTGCAACTGCCTCGACAGCAAGAACCTATTTTACAAGAGATGGCTTTAAAGAGCCATTCCTCTTAATAAAATCAAGGAAAGCACCTTACACCAGAGCATAAATAATTTTTTATCGCCAGTTTCAAGAAAAAAAATAACGGGATAGCAGGATGGCCAGGATAAAGAATTCTTTAATCATCACCATCCTACTATCCTGTTATTTTTTCTTGCTGCACTGCCACCTCATAAAACTAAGGACTTGAGTTATCTTGCCCTTTAAGTTATGATTGTCAGCCTTATGGAAACAAAAAAGAGATTAAGCAAAGCTTTAGCTGCAGCAGGGATAGCGTCAAGGCGCGCCTGCGAAGAGCTCATTTTCAAAGGCCGCGTTTCAGTGAACGGCGAGGTCACTCTCGTACCCCAGACTCTCGTTTCTTGGGAAACCGATGAGATCCGCGTCGATGAGAAACTTGTCTCTGGAGAAGAGAAAAAAGCATATTACATTCTCAATAAACCTCGAGGCTACATCTGCTCGAATGTCCGCACCGGCCGAAAAAAACTTGTTATCGATCTTTTCGGTTCCGCAAATGCCCGGCTGTTTACAGTTGGACGGCTGGATCGCGATACGACAGGTCTGCTGATCGTCACTAATGATGGCCATTTCGCTCAAAAAGTGATCCATCCTTCTGCTAACATCGCCAAAGAGTATGTCGTAAAAACCCTCCAAGAGATCACCGACCAGCACTTGAAAACGATCGCAAAAGGGACATTTATTGAAGGAACCTGGATCAAGCCTGTCCGTGTGCAAAAAGTGCGCAAGGGCACTGTCAAAGTCATCGTCAAGGAAGGGAAAAAACGGGAAGTCCGCTTGCTTGTGCAAAACGCAGGTCTCGACATCTTAGAACTCTCTCGAGTCCGGATCGGCGGACTTCGCCTCGGGCCAATTCCTGAAGGGACATTTCGAGAAATGACAGAAGCTGAAAAGCAGATCATCTTCGAATAACAAGACAGTCGCACAACTCATTTGCCCCGCAAAATCATCGATTTTTCCGGGCAAAGCAGTTATGCAACCGGCTCTAGCATTAAAATTTTCTATAGAGTATCTTGCAAGCTTGAAATCTGTAAAAAGGGCGGCTTGCATGGATGAATCGGTCTTTAATCATCTTCTGTATCGTATCGCTAATGCCCAGATCCACACCTATCCTTACACCCACTTCTACATTGAAAACATTTTTCCTCCCGATTTTTACGATGAAATGATCGGGAAATTTCCAGACGAGGCCCAATTTAAAAGTTTAGTCGAAATGGGCAACGCCCCTCCTGGCACATACGAAAACCGTTACGTCCTGCCTCTAAAGCCCAATGACTTAAGCCAACTGCCTTTTGATCAGCTCATGTTCTGGAGCCATTTTTCCCAAGCGTTCGCACAGGAAGTCTGGCCAAAAACCTTGCTTGGCAAATTCCACTCTGACATTCGAAACCGCTTTGGCGACCACTATTTGCATACCGCCTTCTACTCAAAGGTCGAGCTCCTCTCCGACCAATCGGAATATGCAATCGGCCCCCATACCGACCATCCCAGAAGGGTCTTAACACTGCTGTTCTACCTCCCCTCTTCCACAAAACAGGCCCATTTGGGAACATCCCTTTACCGTCCCAAGGACCCTTATTTTAGATGCGAGGGACTAAAACACCACACTCATGAAGGATTCACTAAAGTCTTTACAGTCCCCTTTCTTCCCAACAGCGTCTTTGGGTTCATTAAATCAGACCACTCTTTCCACGGCGTCGAATCGATTGGAAAGCAAGAATGCCCTCGGCGGCTTCTTAACTACACCCTCTGCTGGGCTCCTCCAAGCTCGATCCTGTCCAGTTAATAAACCTTTCAAGCACCTTTACATAAAGGACTTCGCCGGCTAGAATGGCTGACATAAGCGCACAACTGCAGCGCTTGGGAAAAATATATGCTCAACATCGCCCGCCTATTCGGCAAATCGCCATTCGCCCCTTTACAAAGCCATATGAAAAAAGTTGCGATTTGCATGGAGAAGCTTTCGAGCGTTTTTGCAGCTCTTCCAAAGTTGGACATGGACAAAATTGAAAAGCTTGTCCAGGAGCTGTCGAAACTTGAGCATGAGGCCGACCTGACTAAAAATGATATCCGGAACCATCTTCCCAAAAGTTTGTTCCTTCCTATCGACCGGGCCCATTTCTTGGAAATCCTGTCCATTCAAGACAGCATCGCCGACAAGGCGGAAGACATTGGCATCTTGTTAACACTGCGCCCCCTTGATAAATTCAAAAATTTCCAAGATGACATCCAAGCTCTATTTAAGAAAAATGAAGCGGTCTTTTTTGACGCTCAGCACATTATTGAAGAAATTGACGAACTTCTCGAATCCTCATTTGGCGGGATTGAAGCAGAAAAAGTCAAAGCAATGGTCGAGCAAACTGCTTATAAAGAGCACGAGGCCGACAAAATGCAAAGGATACTTCTTAAACAACTCGTCTCTCAAGGTGACAACCTCTCCACAGCCTCCTTTTGGCAATGGATGAGGTTGGTAGAGGAAGTGGGCGCACTTTCCCATCTTTCCGAGAAGTTGGCCAACCGTATCCGCATGGTTTTAGAACTAAAATAACGTTAAGCCCTTTGCGCCATCGAAGGGCAGACGATAATTTATTAGAATAGGAATGGAAGTCGAAGCGATACTTAAGCTCGTTGTCTTGGCCATCGGTTTTTACATGGCCTGGAATATTGGTGCGAACGACGTTTCCAATGCAATGGGCACTTCTGTAGGGTCGGGAGCCTTGACCCTTCGACGGGCAGTTTTCCTAGCTGCCATCCTAGAATTTTCCGGAGCTTTTTTTGTAGGGGCGAACGTTTCTGAAACGGTCCAAAAAGGGCTCATCGATACCGACATGTTTTTAATGCAGCCCAACATCCTGATCTTAGGGATGTGCGCCGCCCTATTTGGAACGGGGGTCTGGCTTCAGATCGCCTCTTATTTTGGATGGCCGGTATCAACAACCCATGCGATCGTCGGCGCCATCATCGGCTTTGGAGGCGTCATCGGCGGGGTTGAAGCAATCCAATGGGGTGAAGTCTCCTCAATTGCCGCTAGCTGGCTCGTGTCCCCTGTGGTTGCAGGCGTGATCTCTTACATCATCTTCAGCATTTTGCAGCGCAATATCCTCTTTGCGATGAACCCCACGGAAGCAACCCGAAAATTGCTCCCATTGCTCGTTTTTATTGTCTTCAGCACCTTTACGCTCAGTCTGATCTTCAATGGCCTAGAGAACCTGAACCTCAATATTTCTTTTCCCCAAGCCGTTGGGATCTCGATCCTAGTCGGACTGATCAGCACGGGCATTACCTACTTGATCGTCCAAAGGATCCCCATTTCTGAGATTGAAACCCGCCCCCCTTCGCGCAATTTACCTCAGAGCGTTGTCAGTTTAGAAAAAGCGATCAAGCATTTGCAGCGGGTCCATGTCGCCTCTTTCGATGAGACTCATGAGAAAGTAGGCGTCCTGCTCGATGAAGTGAAAACCCTCTCCCGCGACCTTCGCCAGGAAACGAGCTTCTCCGAAAGGACCTCCGAGTACAAAAATGTAGAGAAGATGTTTGTCTACCTACAGATATTAAGCGCTTGCTTTGTCGCATTTGCCCATGGTGCAAACGACGTCGCCAACGCGATCGGCCCTGTTGCAGCAGTACTTGACATCATCAAAAATGGACAGATCTCCGATGTCGCCTCTATCCCGCCTTGGCTCCTGGCCTTTGGGGGACTTGGCATCGTCATCGGGTTGGCAACGTGGGGATGGCGCGTCATCGAAACGATCGGCAAAAAAATCACCGAGCTGACCCCTACGCGCGGTTTTTGCGCAGAATTTGGAGCTGCTACGACGATCCTGATCGCCTCGAAGCTTGGAATGCCTATTTCGACAACCCATTGCCTCGTCGGCGCAGTATTAGGAGTCGGCCTTGCCCGCGGCATGCGCGCGCTCAACTTGAACATGATCCGCGATATCATCCTGTCCTGGGTGATCACCATTCCGGCAAGCGCTGCCATGAGCATTTTCACTTTCTACATCTTGCGCTGGATATTCCTAAGCTAATCGCAACTTGGGTCAGCTCTCTAAGACCGGACCTTCGTGCAGCAAGTTTCTCGACAGCATTTGCAGCATTCGGCCTGGCCATGGCGGATCAACATCGGATTCCTGAGGACATGGCTTGAAGAAAGAATCTCTGCGATCCCATCGATCCAATCTTCCCGAAGATTCATTGCAGGACAGCGCACCGTATTATATCCTTTTTCTTTCAAAATCGGCACATACTGCTGCTCGATCTCAAACAAAGTCTCGATATGGTCTGATGTGAAGCTTAAAGGGACAATCACAACATTCCGGATGGAGATCTTCATGGACTGGCAAAACTCCAACGTATACGGCCTTATCCACTCCTCTTTGCCAAATAAAGACTGGTAGCACAATTGATATGCTGCCTTAGGAAATGCGGATGCGATCATCTCGAACGAACGCTCACACTCTTCTTGGTAGGGATCTCCGGAGCAGATGTACCGTTTAGGCAAACCGTGAGCCGAAAATAGAAGAAGGGTCTCCCCTTCACGCAGCTGATGATCATCCAGACACTTTCGGATCGTTGCTTCAAATGGCTTTACAAATGCCGGATGGGAAGGATAGGACTTGATCCATCGGAATTTCCCGACTGTCTTTGCACACAGATTTTCAGAAAACCAGCGTGCGATGCTTCCTGTCGTCGTATAGCTAAATTGGGGAAAAAGCGGAAAAACTTGGATCGAATCGCAATCGTGCAAAGCTTTCATATTGCTGAAAAATAAAGGATGGGTCATCGGTAAATAACGATGGAATGTGACGATGGGGCCATCGATTTTTTTACGCAACGCAGCAGCGATAGCCTCCGTATCATCAAAAATCGGCGATTTGCCTCCGATTGCCTGATAATCATGCGCCACTTTTTTAGCGCGCCGCTTAGCAACCCATGTAAAAAGGAGTTTGTGCAGAGCTGTTGGAAGCGATGAGCAAATGACATCCTTGTCTGTGAGAAGAGCCGTCAGGAATGGTTTGATCTCTTGGATCGAGCGGGGCCCGCCAAAATTGACAAGGACTAACCCTGTTTTTTTCTTCATCCAATCACCTCTAAAGCAAAAATTCTGTTATTTTTGAGATGCTTTGCATTATATTGAAGTCGATCAGATCTTGTGTAGGAACAAATGTTGAAATATTTTTATTTGACCATCTTATGCTTCATCGCCACCAGCTGCGGCGGCGGTTCTCAAAAGACACCCTATCGCGTAGGCGTCGATCCAACATGGTATCCGCTGCTTCTCGATGGTAAAGAGAACAACTTAACAGCTTTTTCGACTGAGCTGCTGCAGGAGATCGGCAAAAAAGAAGAGATCGCCTTTTCAAAAGTCACCGTCAGCTGGGATGTCCTTTTGGAAGGTCTGAAAAAAGGGGAGTATAATGCGATCCTTTTTTCCAAACCTCCTTACAATTTTAACCAGCAGACCTTCGACTTTTCCGACCTCTATTTAAAAACAGGCCCAGTCCTTGTCGTCTCAACCTCATTCGATTTCAAATCCATGGACAAACTGTCAGGAAAAGAGATTGCTGTAATGCCTGATTCCACAGGAACGATCATCTTAGAAAAGTATCCAGGAATCCTGATCCGCAATTACGATTCGATCGCAAAAGCTCTCAATGATGTCAATGCTGGCGAGATCGATGGAGCGATCGTCGACGTCCTAATGGCAACTTCCTACTGCCAAGACCTCTACCAAGGCAAACTAAGGATCGCCACCGAGCCCCTTAATGACGCGGGTCTTCGCCTCATCACACTTCACAATCGAGCCCCCGAGCTCATCGAAGCCTTCAATGAGGGCCTCGAAAAGCTTAAAGCTTCCAAGGAGTACGACAAACTCATGCAGAAATGGGGATTCTCTCCACTCGAAGCCAGTTAATTCAAATACTTTTTTGACAGAAAATAGCAAAACCCGTTTATTGAGGTTTTGTAACCATTTCATTTGTCAATGAGGTAATAATGAAAACAAAATGCACAATAGGCACCCTTCTTTTGATATGCGGGATAGCCCTCATCGGGTTTTCCATGTATGTCACGCAACAAGTCGAAGAAGGCAAAGGCAAAGTTTCCAGCGCACAGTCCAAGGTCAATAAAGGCAAAGGGCTGTTTTCCGGGAATCCCGTTTCTGAAGAAATTGGCAAAGGGATAACAAGCGGAGCTCAGAGAAAAATCGATGAAGGCCAGCAGCAGATCGAGTTTTACGAAGGCGTGGCTACCTGGACAAAGTTCGGAGGGATCGCCTGCATTATCATCGGCCTTGGCGTCTTTTTTGTCCCTACTAAAAAAGGGAAGCGATAATCCATAGATTTTATTGAACATCATTTTAATTGATGTTATTTTAGAACACATTCTGATTTTAGGTTCTACAAGCGTGTATTAAACTTAGGAATTGTTTGGCTTTTCTTACCTAGCCTAGTCATAGCTACCGCCCCTTCAGAACAAAAACAGGAGGAGCATTGGTCTGCAAATATTCAATTCCTCTATTGGAAAGCTTCTGAACCAGGGTTAGACTACGCAGTACAAGTCTCAAGCAATGCACAATTTCAACCTAAAGCCATGCACTGGAATCGTCCATCTTTTGAATGGGCTCCCGGTTTTCGTTTAGGATTTAGCGACCTTCAAATAAAAAAACCATGGTCTTTAGCATTAATTTGGACCCACTATAACTCTGAGAGCAAAGGGCACAGTTCCGGCGGCAGCGAACATCGTTTCCTCGAGCAACTATGGGTTCCATCCCCTTTTGGAGTCGATGCCCTACGGGCCAGCGGCAATTGGAAGCTGCATTATAATACATTAGACTGTCTGTTGCTGCATCCTTACAAAATGAGCCAACATTCCCTTTTTACCCCTGGTTTCGGATTAAGAGGTCTTTTCATCAATCAACATTTCACTGCAAAGTATGCCGGGGGGGATTTTAGCAGTCAAAAGCCAATAAGGCTCAAAGCAGAAAATGATTATAATGCCCTTGGCATCCATCTCGATCTTGGCTTGCAATTTGATTGGAATAAGCATTGGGGGCTCTTTGCCAAAGGAACCGGTACGCTGCTTTATGGACAGTTTGATGTTCCAGAAAAGGTCAGCGGAGAAAATGTCCTGATCCAAGTTTCTTCAAAGCATTTGTTCAAGGAACATAGAAGTTTCTGGGAAGTGACAAACGACCTTGGAGCCGCAATTGGCATTCATTACAAAACAGTTCAGAAAAAATGCACTGTTGATCTGTCTTTTGCCTATGAAATTATAAAGACCTTTAATCAGAACCAGTTGAGAAGATACCGAGATCAGAATCCAGAAAACCCCCAAAACACAGATTTAGGTCTTGAGGGGATCACTTTAGCATTAGATATTAAATGGTGAACTAATGGCTAAAATGTATTTTTCATGCCGCATTTTTTTTCATAGCTTCATCACTGCCTTTATTTTTTTTTTGACGCCCCTATACGCAGACTTTTCGCCAGATACAGTCGCTCAGCTCAACGCAGTATTTGAAGCAGCAAGCGCAGAGGTAGGCGGCATCATTGCAGGGATATGGGTTGGGGACCAGTCAACTTGGGTAAGGACAAAAGGGCCTGCAAATATCCCTGCTAACCGACCTCTTCTTTTTGGAGACAAACTACGGATTGGAAGTGTAAGCAAAACGTTTACAACAACTGTCCTTTTGCAATTAGTCGAGGAGGGGTTGATCGGTTTAGATGAATCAATCGAACGTTTTAATTTAGGGGTCCCAAATTCCAATAATATTACAATTAGAATGCTTTGCAATCACACAAGTGGTCTGTATAACTATACGGAAGATCCGGGCTTAAATCAGATCGTTGTCACAACCCCCTGGAAAGAATGGACTCAAGAAGAACTGATTCAAATTGCGACCTCGCACCCCCCTCTATTTCCTCCGGGTACCCAAGTCAAATACAACAACACGAACTTCATTTTGCAGGGAATGATTATTGAACAGCTGATGGGAATTCCTGTAGACCGAGCCATAGAATCGCGTGTGATCTTACCATTGCGCTTAGAGAACACCTCACTCCCTAGAAGCTCTTATTTGTATGGCGAATTTTCTAGAGGATATTTTTTTGCTCCTCCTGATATTTTCGATTTTACCGTCCTTAGCCCCTCAGGCACACTTGGAGCGGGTGGACTTGTTTCTAATTTACGCGACCTTAAAACATGGGCTAAAGCGTTGGCTTTAGGGTCTCTTCTTTCCCCTTCAATGCAACAACAGCGCCTGGTTAGAGTAGCGCCCCCAGCTGCTCCAGGGCCTTTCCAAGGACCTTTTCTTAGGTTCGGATTAGGAATCGAAATGCTTGGAGATTTTTTATTAGATAATAACAACGTATTTTTAGGCCATGAAGGAGATATAATTTGCTATAATATTTCGATGAATTATCTCATCTCTCAAGATGCAACTTTTGTCGTGATGGTCAATAAAAATCCTACAGACCAGTTCCCAAGCGATAACGCTACACAGCTATTTATGGCCCTTGCAAAAGTCTTATTTCCAGCTAATTGCCCTTGGCCATGAAATAAATACCTCCACCCTCCCTTAGACGAGTAGCGAGGTAGATATGATACAAGATTTGCAACGACCCGCAGATCTTTAGACCTGGAGAGGGCCGCAGAACTCTGAAATCAGAGGATGCGGCACTTGTCGTGCTCGCTGTATTCTGCACGCACCTTCTCCAGCTCTGGCTTGTGGACTGGACAAGGCTCGATTTTCCAGATCTTTTTCGCATAGTTATGGATCGATTCGTCTGTTGAGAACTTGCCCATGCTCGCAATGTTATGGAGGGCGACCTCCGCCCATTTGGCTGGCTGAAGGTAAAGCTCCTCCACCTTTTTTTGCGTCTCATAATAACTGCGCAAATCGCTCAAGACAAAATACCTATCGGGAATGCTGGAATTCTGCGGTTCCAGGAGGAGCCTGTAGAGGCTGCTGTGAGCCTGATGCTCCGTTTCTGTTTCGGCAAAAGTTTGGTCGCGCAACGATTCTACGGCCCGGTGGATCTGCTGGTCGTGCATGTAGATATCCCAGGAACTGTAGCTGCTGCGCAGCTGCATGTTTTCCGCCGAAGTCTTTCCAAAGCC
This sequence comes from Verrucomicrobiota bacterium, assembly GCA_018239725.1. Classification (GTDB taxonomy): domain Bacteria; phylum Chlamydiota; class Chlamydiia; order Chlamydiales; family Rhabdochlamydiaceae; genus Acherontichlamydia. Next base: position 23,998 of record JAFEGU010000387.1, read on the forward strand.
AAATGGCCACCAGGCATCGGTGATCTCGCGATGCATCTCGATATTTGCGCCATCTTCTGTGCCAATAGTCAAAGCGCCGTTCATGGCAAGCTTCATGTTGCCAGTTCCCGAAGCTTCCATTCCCGCTGTTGAGATCTGTTCTGAGAGGTCTGCAGCAGGTATGATGATCTCTGCGCGGGAAACATTGTAATTTTCGACAAAGATGACATTGAGCTTTGAGGAGACGTCCGGATCATGGTTGATCTTTCGGGCAACGCAGCAGATGAGATGGATAATATTTTTAGCCACTTCATAGCCAGGAGCTGCTTTGCCTGCAAAGAGGACCATTCTCTTGATCGCCCGCGCATTGGGGTTCGCCTTCAACTCTTGATAGAGCATGATCGCATGGAGGATGTTCATCAACTGCCGTTTATACTCGTGCAGCCTCTTGATCTGGACATCGAAAAGGGCTGTTTCATCTAAAACGGGATAATGGCCGATCTCTTTTCCTCGAAAGTCCCGTAAAGGATTCTTCTCCTTTAAATAGTTGATAAAGTTCTTTTTGTTCTCTTTCTTGATTTCAAGGAATTCATTTTGGCTCTCAGGATCGGAGGCAAACTTGGCCAACCCTTCGATATGGGGAAAATTCACCAGCCAGCTTTTTCCAATCCTCTTTGAAATGAAATGGGCAAGGCGGGGATTGATATGCAATAGCCAGCGCCTCGGAGTCACTCCATTGGTGACATTGGTAAAGCGATCGGGGTACATCTCGTAAAAGTCCTTAAAGACATTTGTCTTCAAAATCTCCGAATGCAGCTCTGCGACCCCATTGACCTTATGCGAGCCATAAATGGCCAAGTTTGCCATATGCACCTGCCCGCCTTCGATGATCGACATCCTGCGCACACGCTCTTCATCGCCTGGATATTTTTGACGGATCTCGTTGCAAAATTCGAGGTTGAGCTTCTCCAAGATCTGATATTGGCACGGCAAAAGGTAGTGGAGGCGGTTTTGGTTCCACTCCTCTAAAGACTCTTTGAGCACCGTATGGTTGGTAAAATTGCAGCATGTCCGGACAACTTCCCAAGCTTCCCCCCACGCGTAATCATGGTCATGAAGCAAAATGCGCAACAGTTCGCAGACAGCTAAAGCAGGATGGGTGTCATTGATATGGATCCTTGCTTTGTCGGCAAAGCTCGACATATCGGAATAAACATGCAGGTGGTGGCGGATGATGTCCTGCAACGACGCAGACGCAAGCAGAAACTCCTGCTTCAAACGGATCCGTTTTCCTGTTTCATTGTTATCATTAGGATAGAGGACGTCGGTAAGCGACGTATTTTCCGCAGCCTGGTCGAGAAGGCCCGCATTGTAGCGCTGCAATTGGAAGTTGCGCGGCGATTCTTTTGTCGTCCATAGCCGCAACGTGTTGACGTTAAACTCTCCGCTCTCTTTATAACCGATGATGGGGATGTCGTAGGCCAAAGCTCTGACCTCTTCAAAATCGACAATGTCGTAGACTTCGGCCCCTTTTTTATTGAGACCAGGGATAGCCCTGCCTGAATAGTAGACAGGCACCGCGTGCGTATCGCGCCGGTACTCCCAAGGATTTTCATGCAAGAGCCACACTTCAGGACGCTCGACCTGCACCCCGTCCCAAATTTCCTGGTCGAAAATCCCATACTGATAGCGGAGTCCGTAAGCGATTGCGGGATACTGCTGGGTCGCAAGCGAATCAAGAAAACACGCCGCAAGCCTGCCAAGGCCGCCGTTTCCGAGCCCCGGATCCGGTTCGAACCTCTGCTCCTGCTCATAATTGCGGTTCATCCCTTTCATCACATGGCGGACTAAGTCTGTGGCATGGATGTTCGTGATATTATTTCCTAAAAACCGTCCCGGCATGTACTCCATGCATAAGAAGTAAAGGGTGCGAACCTTATTATTTTTGTAGGTGTGATTCGTTGCTGTCCAGTTGATCATGATCTCTTCACGAAGGGTCAAAGCGAAGGCGCGATAAAACTCTTCAGGGGTTGACTCGTCAACGGTCACTCCCATCGTTGTGATGAGGTAGTGCTTGATCTTATGCTTCAGCGAATCAGCTTTGATCTCAAGATGTGGTTCCACTTCACCCTCCAGAACTGCTTTGCATTATTTTCTTATTTATGCGATTAGTTTCGATATACCGAAACAACTTGAAAAATTGGGAATTTGACAAGGAGGCGCCCTAAATTTGAATCAAGCTATGCTGGCGCCGAAGCAGCTCAACTTGAATAAGTTGGGCGATGCAGGCGGATTCAAATTTGGTGGCTGTCCGACATAGTCAAAAACCAATTTTACAAGTTGTTTCGGTATATAGCACAAGAGTGAAACTTTAGCGAGTATTTAGATGCAAAAATTTGAACTGATTGTCATTGGCACAGGTCCTGCAGGGGAAAAAGCAGCTGTCAAAGCGGCATATTTCGGACATAAGGTTGCCATCATTGAAAAGGAACAAGTTTTTGGCGGCGCTGAAGTGGTAACCGGGACCCTTCCTTCTAAAACCCTCAAAGAGACCGCTCTTTATTTCTCGGGAAAATATGAAAAGGGGCTCTTCGGGATCGACCGGGACCTGCAGCATGAAGCATCTGTCGATGATTTCATGTTCCGGAAAAATTTTGTCTCTGAGACAGCGGCAAAAGAGATCCAAGACAATCTAAAGCGCCACGGCGTCACCATTTTTAAAGGGACCGCCTCTTTTGAAGATCCCCACACTCTGAGGATCACAGGCCCGGATGCCCAGGTCGTCCAAGGCGACTATATCATTATTGCAACAGGGTCCTACCCGTACCATCCTTCCAGCATCCCTTTTGATGGGAAGCGGATCCATGACTCTGATTCGATCCTGCAAATTACCCGTTTCCCCTCCTCTCTTTGCATTGTCGGCGCCGGTGTAATCGGATGCGAATATGCGACGATCTTTTCGACGATGGGAACAAAAGTCTATCTCGTTAATGACAAGGAACACATCCTTCCCCATGTCGATCATGAGATCTCTGCATCGTTAGTCCAACAGATGCAGGCAGGAGGTGTCGAAATTTTGTTCAATACGAGCATCGCATCGCTAACTCCTCCCAAAACAGATCAGGAAATGGTTGAAATCACTTTGAAATCCGGCGAAAAACGACGCGCTGATATGTTCCTCTATGCAGCCGGCAGAAGCGGTAATATCAAAGAGCTCCACTGTGAAAAGATCGGCCTCGAAGTGGGCCCCCGTGAACAGATGATCGTTGACAAGCAATACCGGACAAACATTCCTAATATCTATGCAGTCGGCGACGTGGTGGGCTTCCCTGCCCTTGCTAGCACAAGCATGGACCAGGGACGCGTTGCTGTCGCCCACATCTTCCAAACGCAAGACCTGCATAACCTTCCAACCTACTTTCCCTACGGGATCTACACGATCCCTGAAGTATCGATGGTCGGAGTGACCGAAGACGAGGCAGTCCGCGACCAGATAAACTACATGACAGGCGTTGCACGCTACGCCGATATGCCCCGAGGAAAGATCTTAGGCGCAAAAGCGGGATTTTTGAAAATAGTCTTCAGCAAAGACGACCTTAGAGTACTAGGCGTCCATATCATCGGACACATCGCGACCGAATTGGTCCACTATGGAGTGATCCTCGTCGAAGAGAAGAAGAACCTCAACGACATCATTGGCCAGGTCTTCAACTTCCCTACCCTGCACGATCTTTACAAGTATGCTGCATACGACGGCTTAAGCAACGTTGCTGGACATAAGGTAAAGCCCTAAGAGTTGCCATAAGGATTGGTTGTATACATAAAAAAAATATTTTTCCGGCACGCATGTACATTCAGCATATGAGGTAGGGTTTTGTTGATTCAGTTTACATCAATTGTTCAACGAGTAAGGTATTGCAAATGTTGCCTAATCTGAAAAAAATGACTTGCAAGTCAACCTAACCGACCTTCGACACCTTGCGCAACGGCTGAAGTTATTTTTCGAAAATCATTCTTCAGCATTAGAGGCGAGAACGGTAGCATCGATTAAGCGAATGATATTGTCCTCTGCATTTTTTTCCCCCCAATCAACATTTCCTTGCGGCTTTCCTGCAAGACTCCATACATGTTGGTAGACAATATACTTTTGCTCCGGAGTAAAAGAAATAAAAGTTTCATTTAAAAAGTCCAGAATCGCTCGGCTTAGAATATCTCTCCGCACATCAAAAGCTTCCATTAATGCCTGGGATTTTAACAATTCTTTATTCTCAATATTTTGGTTTGCAGGAAGCTCAACAAAAATATCTTCTATCTTACTTCGGATTTTTTCCTGCTCTGTAGAAGATAAATCACTAAAAATCTCTTTAAGACGATTCTTGTCTTCCTCATTGTGAATAAGTTGGCAAAATTTTGCAAAAGAGGTTTTAGTGTTATAATGTTTGCATATATAATATTTTTTAAACATTTCACTAACTGAAACATTCACAAATTTTGAAAGCTTTTTATCAAGCATGAACAAACATAAGTTATAATTGATGCCAATCTTTAGGAAGTTGGAAAGAGTGCCTATCTCAGATGGGAGCGTTGCAAGCTGGTTGTGTTCGAGGTAAAGCTCTACCAGATTGTCAAGATTGCCGATCTCTGCTGGGAGCGCTGCAAGCTGGTTGTTATTGAGGTAAAGCTTTTGCAGATTGACAAGATTGCCGATCTCAGCTGGGAGCGCTGCAAGCTGGTTGTTATTGATGTACAGTTCTTCGAGGTCAGCAAGAGTGCCTATCTCAGATGGGAGCGCTGCAAGCTGGTTGTTATTGATGTACAGTTCTTCGAGGTCAGCAAGAGTGCCTATCTCAGATGGGAGCGCTTTTAGCTGGTTGTTATTGAGGTAAAGCTTTTGCAGATTGACAAGAGTGCCTATCTCAGATGGGAGCGCTTTTAGCTGGTTGTTATTGAGGTAAAGCCATACCAGATTCGCAAGATTGCCGATCTCAGCTGGGAGAGCTTTTAGCTGGTTGTTATTGAGGTAAAGCTCTTCCAGATTGGCGAGATTGCCGATCTCTGCTGGGAGCGCTTTGAGATGGTTGTCATCGAGGTCAAGCCTTCGCAAATTGGCTAGAATGCCGATCTTAGATGGAAGCGCTGTGAGCTGGTTGTGTTCGAGGTAAAGCTCTTCCAGGTTGGCAAGATTGCCGATCTCAACTGGGAGGGCTGCAAGCCGGTTGTTATTGAGGTAAAGCCTTTGCAGGTTAGGAAGATTGCAGATCTCGGATGGAAGCGTGGTAAACTGATTGCGATCGAGGTCAAGCCTTTGCAGTTTAGCAAGATTGCCGATCTCAGCTGGAAACGCTCTAAGCTGGTTATGACTGAGGCGAAGCTCTTCCAAGTTGGTGAAATAAGCAATTTCCGGAGGAAGATGGGTCAACTGAAGTCCTGAAAGATTTAATATTGTAACGGTTTGGATTAATGGTATGTTATTTGGATCTTTCAACCATGCTCGGATTTCGGATGCACTCTGAGGTCCACTGTCTTGTGCAAAGTCAATCGAATTTTTAACTCTACCCCACATCTTCTCCAATTGAGCATCTATGAAGCATTGATATTCGCTAGGTAAAAGCATCAACGAAGAGGATCTGAGCGCCTTTGAAAGGCGCTCGAAAGGGATTAACCCTACATGATCGCCGCATACCTTTGTTAAAAGCTCAATAAAATTCTGATTAGGGATAACGGCTTTGATTAAAGAGTTCACACGATTCCAATATTGCGGCAGCAGATTGCTGTATGTGAGATCTGTCCATTGTCTACAGACTCTACAGATGTTTTGTACCGTTTGGCTAGGAGTTCGTGTATTATCATGATCTTCGACTGCAAATTGAAAAACGCTCAACTGCAAATCTGACGGCAGATTATTAATATTTGCATTTAAGAAAGACACAGACACCTCACTGCATTAAAATGTTTATTTTAAAAATTAATTATACCAACAGATGGATTCTTCAAATAAAAATAATTAGCAAGTGCACAAAAGACTTACAACACCAGCAGGATGGGCTTTTGTAGTGACCTCAGATTACCCATTTAACAAACTAATATTCTTATATGCGATCTTATATTCCCTTGTTGTTCTAATCTCCATATTTTCTATTTTATCAGCATCGTAAGGCATGTAATCATAGCCTGCATTGCTAAGCACTAGAGGCCATTCATCATCATTCAAAAGATTGGATTTAGGATTAATATCGAGGATGAACAATTTAGGTTTTTTGTTCGAAGCTACTGGATAATGATACATAATGCCATTTTCTCCGTTAGTGTGCATAACGACGCAGTCGCCTCTTTTAAGGAAACTGCACACATCTGCTAGCATTCCATTTCCAGTTCGATTATCTGGTATGATTCCTAGATCATCCAACATAGAAAAAACGGGATCATCAAGATCTTTCAAGTTCTGCTTTGAAATCAGAGCTTTGGCTTTTATTAATATTTCGACAGCCTTAATATTCTTGGCCTTGATTGCTATATCAAGGGGAGTTAAATGATCATTTGCATTGATATCTGCACCCGCATCGATCAGTGATTTAAGAAAATTACCTCCCATATCGCTTAATGCTGCGACATGCAAGGGGGTATTTCGATTTCCATCGTAAAGCCCTACCATCGCCCCTTTTTTTAGCAGAAGCTCGAACGCGTCGTACGATCCTCTTTGAATGGCGATGTGCATCGCTGTGCGGCCCTTACTATCGGACTCGTTAATGTCAACTTCTTCGATCAAACCTTTTACTGCTGTCAGATCATCATTTTCAATGGCTATATGGAGAGCTGGAACCGATAAATGAGCATCTGAATTTCTGAGCGGCTGCCAAACTAAATTGGACTCACAAAACAATCCATTTTCCTTTAGCCAATCATATGTTTGTTTATCGCCCTTAATGTGATTGCTGCATTCTCTATGGTTGGTAGGATAATTAACTGCTTGGTCATCGCCTTCCTGAGCTTTCCTTTCGAACCTCGTGATGCAATCAGATCCGACTTGGCAGAAATCTCCTGGCGAAATCGAGTCCAAATAACTCATTGGCACTCTGCAAGGAGAGTCATCTGGCCTGCGCATTATAAAGTGATTGAGAGAACGAACACCCCCATTGTATGCTGTTAAAAAAGGAGCTTTCATATCTAAAAAAAGCCTCGTCATTCGGATATTGGAATTAACTTTCATGAAAGTTTCATCATTACATAAAAAGAAAAAACCATCTAAACATAAATATCCAGTATGGGGCCGAAGCAAATTGTAAACTTGTACTGTGGTGCCTACAGGATCTGCCAAATGGCGGAAACACCAACGAGAAACCGCTAGATCAATCTTATTTTCAAAATTTAGGCCCCTTTGCTTAAACTGTTCAAAGAGCTCCTCAACCTTAAAAGCTCCCAAATTGTAGATTTTGCAACGATCCGTCTCAACAACCTCCTCATCAAGATTGTTTTCTCCTCTAATGCCAATAATATGAACTTTAATGTCCTTAGGAAGATCCTCTTGTTTATCAAGAAAGGCCGCCATCCATTTAGACCAAGCAAAGTCTCCAGCTCCTAAGTCCAAACAGTAAAAATCGCGCTGTTCTGAAGAAGCTTGCAAAATAATTTTTTTCATCAAGGCATGCTCATCAACACCGCAGATATTATAACTAGAATCACCATTAAAAAAGCCCCATCCACTTGAATTTAAGCGACTTAAAGAATCGAACGCAAACGAAATACTAGATTTAAGGCTTTTAGGCCTTTGACTTGGATCTAAGTAACTGAAAGTAGATGTGTTAGAAACACCTTTTCCATTTTTATCCAATGAAATTTGTCTCTGAACCCCTTCGGAATTCATTAGATTCGAATTAATGCACGACATTTAATTTGCCACCATATTTATTTATAGAAAAACTAAATAATACACAAATCAATAATTAAATTAAATAGCGAAAAATCAAAAAATCTCAAATGAATGATAATTAAGGCTATAGTTTATGCAAAAGTATATAAAAATAATTTATGCGAAGAAATCGTACATGTCCTGCTCGACTGCTTAAATAAAATTATTTTTTGGAATGAAATTAATATAATTGATACTACAATTGCTTGAAATTAAAATGAGAACGTGTATATGTCATCAGATTTACAAATTTACGGCCAGAATAGAGATATCACCACTCTGGTAAACACAGGGGATATGGTTCGATACTTTCCTGATGAGGTCGTTTACGAATTTAGCAAGCACATCAACAAGTTAAGTGATCTACATGCCCTGTCGTTAGTGAGCAAGCATTTTTTTGTTACCATGTTTAACAACTCGTTTCAGGGATGGGCAACTCTTTTAGCAACTCATTTCCCTTCCTCATATCGAACGAGTTCACCACAACAACTAACATTGGCTCTTTATCGAAACTTAAAAGTTATAGACCGCAATATAATAACAGAAAAATACCAACTTCGTACATTAGAGGGTCATCAACATCCAGTAAATTTCCTAGAGCTAAAAGATGAGATCCTCATTTCAGCTTCGAAAAAGACGATCAAAATCTGGGAAATTGCAACAGGTAAAGAGCTACTCTCAATAAATGGTCATCAAGGCAATATCTCTTGCCTAACTGTAAATGATCAGATGCTTATTTCTGGTTCCGCCGATAAAACAATCAATATCTGGGACCTAGCAAGCGGTAACAAGCTGCACACATTAAATGGACATCAAGATGGTGTTTCTTGTCTAACGGCAAAAGAAGGGATGCTCTTTTCTGGTTCAGATGATGGAGTCATCAAAATCTGGAACATTCGGAGTGGCAAAGAGCTGCACACATTAAATGGACATCAAGATAGTATTTTCCACCTTATGGTCAAAGATGGGATACTGATTTCTGCTTCAGATGATGGAACTATTAAAATCTGGGACACTGCAACCTATAAGGAGATGCACACATTAAATGGACATCAAAACGCTATCCATTCCTTACAGGTAAATGGCGGCATGATCTTTTCCGGTTCCGAGGATAACTTAATCAATATTTGGGATATTTCAAGCGGTAATTTGCTACACACCTTAGCTGGTCATAAAGACTGTATCAGGTCCTTAGCAGTAAGTGATGGAATGCTCTTTTCTGCTTCAGATGATCAAATCATCAAAATCTGGGATATTGGTAGCGGACAAGAACTCGGAGTTTTAGTTGGCCATGAAAGGGGGGTTTCTTGCTTAGCTGTAAAAGATGGGATGCTCTTTTCTGGTTCTAACGACAATACGATAAAAATCTGGGATATTGCTAACGGTAAAGAACTTTGCACTTTACGTAGCCATAAATCCTTTGTGGAATGCCTGAAAGTAAAGGATGGGATGCTCTTTTCTGGTTCACTGGACAGACGGGTAAAAATTTGGGATTTTAATCCTGCTATTAATGCCAGCAATTAAACGAATATGATCATTTTAACAACAATAATTTGAATTTCAATAATTTTAAATCTCCGGATTTATATTCCATCTGCAATTAAAAAGTGAATAACAGTTTCTGAATCTGATAATAGATATGACTTTGGAGAGCTGCAAATGGAAATAT
>JAFEGU010000388.1 GCA_018239725.1 Verrucomicrobiota bacterium
ACAGCATCGGCAAAAAACGTATAGGCTATTTCCAGGTTGGTTCCTTTAGGATCGGAGATGATCATTTTTTTCAATAATTCCATGGAAATCCAAAGCTGCTCGGTAGCGTTAAAAAGCGCTTGGGCGCAGGGATTCGAAGGCGGAGCATCCGTAGCCGCGACTGATTTGACGGCATTCGTGTTAACGCCTGCTAATTGTAATCTTGGATTAACTTGAAAACTTTGTAGGTTTGTCACACTCATTTTCACCCTCATAAATTACAACGCATATATACCTTTATTATATCATTTCATTTTAAAGAAAATATTAACAACTCGATTCTAATTATCTAAATTCAAAGCACCTTAAAAATAAGCATTTAAGACACCTGTCGCCCGCATAACAAGAATACGATTCAAATATCTAACTATCAATATCTTATAATTTATTTAAGGGAGCTGTTGGATTCATCTTATCCATTCTGGATTCAACTCATACCCCTAAAAAACGCATTAATAAACCCTGTCGTTCTACAAATACCATAGAAATAGGCAACTATGCCGCTAAGATGCAAAAGGTTTAGATCCTAGCAGGACACTCTGCCAGAATAACACACAAGCATCTCTTTATAAAAAACTTACTCCGTTCTTCAGCGCGTCTTACAACGACCCTTCGAACTCTGGTTTCAACAGATGAGCTGTTTCTGGAAGTCGTTTCGACATACATGGATCAAGAAAATTAACACGAAGCAAAACCACAACAAATCAACAACTAACATTTAACAAACCAAACTAAGTAGCCAATCTTAATTGAATATTAATTCTAATATTATAATATTAAAATAGGAATATTATTTAATCATTTTACCCAGGAGGTAAAAATGTCAGTCAATCCACAAACAGGTCCTAGCGACTACACCGACAATATCGTCAATTCGATCCAGGCCATGGACTACATGAAAAATACGCTCATTGCACAAGCTCAGCAAAAATTAGAGCAAGATGCGGCTATTCTAGAAACACTTCCGGCTCAAACAGCTTATTCATTTTCACTGGCCGTTTTAGGACAAGCGACACAGTGTTTAGGACTAGAACAGGTCGGCCAACCCTCGGAAGAACTCAATTCGCAAGACGCAACCTTGAATATGTGCACCTACATCCAATCCCTCTGGAACAACTTAGCAGGCGGTGTATCCGCCTATCAAGCAAATGGCAACAATGCTACAACAACGCAAGCTGAAGACGCTGGAGACTTAGTGGAATCATTGCAAAACCTAGCGGATTTATGTCATGCCAGTTACAGCGACCCATCTAGTCCTGAATATGGATGGATGGCCCCCCAAACAGCAGAGACGATGTATAACAGCTGCGAACAGATATTAAACGAGATCGATCCCGGTGGTAATGAACAAGGCGCCACAGTCGCAAACAATATTCTTGGCTGGTATAGCAGCTACGATTCCAACCCATCCGGATCTTCTTCTTCTTCCCAGATCGATGATTGTACTAGCGCTATGAACACGATGATCAACACGATGAACCAAACATCTTCGGTCACGACCGGACTGATGAAAACGGGCGTATCGGAACTGCAGCAATATTTTGGAGCGATCGAAAGTTCGGGCCAAAGCCAGCAGCAGGAATTGAACTACTTCATCCAAAATGAAATCCCTAGTTAATTAATTCATAATAACAGGTTAATTATGTCAACTAATCTAGCTGTCAATGACAGCGCAACTAATCAGCTGATCCCTGAAGCGACCGCAGGCTCTTCACCAGGACAGACTGCAGCTACGGGACTATCAACCGCTGCTGCGGCTCCAACCTCCGGAGCGCCAGGCTTTGATTTTGATTGCAACGTGTTTGCGATCTTAACGATGGCCATTGTTGAAATGTCCAATTCCGATATGTCGCTGACAACGGTCCAATCAAACGGAATCCTGCAGAATACCCAGGTTGAGGCAGAGGTTTCAAAGGACTCTGAAGATGCGCTTAATTCAATTTCAAATGAAATGAACAGCATTGTTCAAAATCAGGGGTGGTACGACAAATCCAAAAACAAGACTTACAGTTTGTCCTCAACACAGTGCCAAGACGAAATGAGCGCCCTGAATACACAGTTCAGCACTGATATGCAGGAAGGGAACATGAATACGCAAATGATCCAGGCCAACTTGCAAGAGCAGGAATCGGAGATCCAGATGTCGGAAGATGCGTTGAAAAGCCTTTCCCAGCTCTTCAACCTCCCTAACCAGATCCTTTCATTTGTAAGTAATTTAATATCATCATCACCATTATAAAAAAAATAATAGGAATAGCATGACTAATACAATTAACATTAATAACATTCTCTCTTCAGAAGCACTTCAAAACTTTGCTTCCAAACATGCAGGAACAGCATCCAACGGCACGGTAGACTTAGCCAACTTATCTGTTGCATTGCAGCAAGGCCTGGAGCTAATCAAAGGCCAGCTCGGAGAAAATTTCGATGCTGACGCCCCTGCCAACGGACAGGATCTTGAGACCCTCTTATCTTCTCTATTGAAAACAGATCCTGATCTTCCTCAAGGGAAAAAACAAGCAGCGACTGCTCCAGCAGCGCCAGCTGCTCCTGCTAAAACAGCTCCTGTAGAAACTGCATCTGTCTCATCAACATCTCTCAGCTCCCCCTGCACAACGGAATCTGTCAGTTATGCGGCTTTTGGCCTAGCAATAGCGCTTGTCGGCGGAGCGATTTCCAAAATGACGACGGAAGTCAGCAACAACTCATCAAAAACCAGCTTATTGAACGTCGATATGAGCCGCGGAGCTCTAAGCTATGACAACGTTCTTGAGACGAATGCATTGAACAACTTGACCAGCCAAATGAATGAAAGCGGTTGGGACCACTTCTGGCACGATGTTGGCCAATCCTTGGGCGTGATTATCAGCTTATCACTGATTATCGGGGGCTGCGCGACAGGAAACTTTGAAATTGCCTTCGCTGTTGGAGCGATGATGATCCTGAAAGACACAGGAGCCTTGAGCTACTTGGCAACCGGCGTTGCAGACATATGCAAGATAATCGATCCGAACATGAGTCAGCAAACTGCCCAAGTGATTGGCGATATCGTGTCTGACATCGTCGGCGCGGCTGCTTGCCTGTTATGCGGACGGATCGGCGCAGGTTTTGAAGCCGGCGGAGAAGCAGTTGCTGAAGGCGTTGGAAAAGGCGCAAAGACTCTTGTCGACGATGCAGCGACAGATGGGGAAGAAGGAACTGAAATGGTCGATATGGCCTCAGCTCCATCGGAAGATCTCGTCGAGGAGTCATCCCGCACAGTGCAGAACCAAGTCACGGAGAAGTTCGACATCGAAAAGCCTGAGAAGAAATTTATGGACAACCTGAAAGAGTTTGCATCCAAAGCCAAAAATGCCCTCAAGAAGGTCAACCCATTTCACTATACCCCAAAGTTCGTCAATGAAATAGCGTTTGGTTTTTCCCAATCTTGGACAGCAACACAAACTTCTAATGCCATCTTACAGACAATCAACTTCAGCAATACGACAACCCAAGAGTGGGTCGAAGGAGTTGTAGAAGGGTTCACTGCTTTGACGAGTTTGCTTATCAGCGGCGGAGCGATGTGGGGAATGGCAGAAGGCAGCGGAGCAGCTTCTAGAAAGCCAATGAATGAAACGCTCCATAAAGTATTGACTGGAACGAAGATCGTAGCCGGTGCAGGGCTGGCTGTTTCTGAAACAGTGCAAGGGGGCTTGAGCATTTGGGAAGGTATTCTGACAGAGCAATATGGCAAGAATCAATCATCTCAACAAATGTTGCAATATATCATAGGGCTAATCTCGCAAGATAGCCAAATAAACAGCAACTTCATAAGCCAATTACTGACTACCAATTTTAATGAATTGAACACCTTGATGAGCGTTCCTGGAAACGCCCTGTCAGCAATTGCTGAATCAATGTACCAAGCATAATAAAAAATATTAATAATTTAAGGGGAAAATAATATGACATTACAATATTGCGGAGTATCAGGAAGCAATTTAGGAAGCATTACGCCAGCATTGCTAGAAATCGCCTCCACACAGATGGAAGTAAACAATAACTATAATGAAATTGCTATGGACTCGACAGAGCTCCAACAAAAATTCAACGAAGCGCAGACGAGCGAAACACGGGAAGAGGGGAAAAAGGGAGCTGATATTTGCTATGCGCAGGCAGCTGGATCATTTGGCTCAGCATTCGCTGACGGCTTGACAACGGCAGCCACATCCATTTCCACTAAATCTTTAAACCAGCAGTTAACAACACAGAATAACGAGCTGAACGAGTTGGAAAATGTTCAAAAACAAATCCAAGAAAAACCACCATGCGATATCAATTTGGCAGAGGAGAAAGGAGCTGCGGTAAACGATCCAATAACAAAGCGTCGCCAAGAGCTTGCACAAGGAACGATCCTGAATACAAAAGAGAATAACGGAAAAGCTCTGAATCTTGACGCAATTAACGGTGCACCCGACGATATGGCCGCTCAGATGAAAGAGCAAACGGAGACTCAGATCAAAAACAAAACCACATCGATCAACACATTACAAAACCAAATCTCATCCAAAGAAAATTTCGTCCGCATGTTGGGAGATATGGGAAAACAAGTTTTCAACAGCTGTTCGCAGTTTGCCCAAGGTTTGTATACCGCTCAAAAATCTCAAGCTCAAGCAGCAGGCCTCAGCGCACAGTTCGACCAGCAAATCCAAGCGACTGCTGCGCAAACCGATCAAAAAGCGGTCGGCGATGGCATTCAACAGGTCTTTTCCGTCTTTCAAGCTCTGGCCCAAGCCGGCCAAGCATTGGTCTAATCTCTTCTCTCAAAGCTGCCGTTCGGGTCCTCCGACCGGCAGCTTTTTGATTAATTGGGTATTAATCCATATGCCTGATTAGCTAACAACAACAGATCTTGCATGACACCTAAGCAGGAATTAATGACGCCTTGAACCATGGTGATATCTTGGGGAGGAAGGGGTGTTTCTGAATTGCCATAATCAGCAACATACCATTGGCAAATGCCGTAGAGAGATTCTGGCTGGGAAGATCCACTTCCATTGAGATCCACATTAAAAAAAGGGGTATTGGCAAAGTCCCACATCAGTGTTAATAAGGGTGGATTTGTTGATGGATCACTTGTAACAGATCCCCATGCTGGCCAAAATGCCCCGTCTATTGCGTAGATCATGTTATTGATCTCTCCTCCTGTCGCAGGTTGATCAGGGTTGTAGTAAGTAGGGCTATTGGGATTGCAAAACATATTATATACAGCTTGAAGTTTGCTTATTTCACTGTTTGAATTTAATGTGTTTTGATCAATCCACCACGTTGGATTCTGCACATTCATGCTCTGATCTTCTCCAATCCAATCATTCGTATTCACAAGCAGATTTGATAGTTGACTATTTGGAACATTCTGCTGGAGCAGTTGCCATTGGGAAGGGTTTGCCGATACAGTTTGGCAAAGCTGATAAATCGATTGGCCGCAAGGAAGCGTTGCTGTTAAATCGTTTTGGATCGTCTGCGTAAAAGGGGTTAAAGGGGAACTGGATGGCAAGCTGCCACCATTTTCTTTCTCAGTAGATTGGTAAGCGGATTCCCAATTGCAGACCGACTGCGCAAATAAGGTATAAGCGATCTCCTCGTTCAAATTCTGACAGCCTTGGGGAACAGATGGAGTTTGCGGAGGGTTTTTTAGAACCGCTTCTAGAATCAGAAGAGAATCAAATAACTGCAGCGTCGGATTGTACATTGCCGTCGCAACTGGGTCTGTAGCAAGAGCCGTTTGCGCTTGGGCCGCACCGGTTGTCTGTTGGGCTGATGTTGCTTGCGAAAGTAGAATTTGTTGGTTCTGTTGCAACTGTTGACTTAACAACGCTGATTGATTAACCGACATTCATCCTCCAAGAACAATTTTAATAATATCTTAATTCAATTTTAACACATTGTAAACATTGATTCAATTAAATTTTTTACATTTGCAATTAATGAAAAACTGCTCATGATGAGGGATATAGCCGCTTAAGAAACCTGCTGCTGCTTAACAACTTAAAACATTGATTGTTAGTTATTTAAAATAATCCCGTCAAGAGCCAGGACAAAAACCGTTATGCTCTCCCTGATTCAAGAGCTCCTACAAAATGAGATCCAAGAAGAAGGGATAAAAGCTTCCATCCAAAAGGCTTTTTCTCAAGGAGCAACCTTTGAAACCGTCTTGACCACGCTATATAAAACGCATATCCCTTCGATCCTCAGCTCCGTTTCTGAAACGATGAAGCAGAAACCTGCTCCCAACAGCTTTCTAGCCAGCAAGCGCCTCCTTTATGAAACGAAGAAGTGGTTTGATATCTGTGTTGAAACCTTCCGAGCGGATTTTGCTGGAAAACCTGACCTGGCGGCATGGGAACCTGAAATCCAGAAAGCCGAAGGCGCTCTTTTAGATATCTTTCATGGGATCAATGCCTTCCTGCCTGCAGTCCGGGATGCGGCAAATGCCGCTTTTCCCAACGATTACAGCTCTTCGCTACAAATGATCAGTCTGAAATTGGAGCAAATTACCGACTATCACATCCATGCCGTTCAAGGTGATCTGGAGCAGCAGGAAAACTGGAAAAACTTTTTAGCCTCATCGAAACAGAACCTCGAGCTCTTTGCAGCCATCGTTCTTGAGCAGCGGGAACAATGGCTGGAGGCGCTTTTGCAAAACTGCCGAAGCCTCTATTTTACAGAGTTTCAAAACCTCCCCTTTTCGCTGCTTTACAGCTGGAAAGGCTCGCTTTATGTGGTCATGAACGTGCTCGGCCAAGTCCTGGGCGTTGGAGAATCGAAGATCGTGACCCGCGCAGCTGAACTGCAGAAGGGAAAACTATATGCCTTTGTAAAGCATAAAACGCTTTTTCAGGAGCTTGAAGCAGAGGAAGCTAAAAAGCTGCAGCACCGCAATTTTATGCAGGCCTGGCGAGAGTCTGACTTTCTCATCCGCTTGCAGGGATCGCCGGGGATCATTGCCCTGCAGGAGAGGATCCCGCTTCCGATTCAGGGGATTAAAACCCTCTTTGAGATTGAAGACTATTATGAAGATGGGACTTTAGGGTCCTATTTTCAAGAAGTGATCGATCAGGGCAAAAAGCAAAAGGCCTTTGAAGATGCCGTAAACAGATCGATTGCCCTTCAATTGCTCACTGGCCTTACCCGCATTCACGAAGAAGGCATTGTCCATCGGGACATCAAACCTGACAATGTTTTGCTCGATTTAAGCGATCCAGCAAAGATCAAAGCTGTGATCTGCGACTTCAACATTGCTTGCACCTACGAAGAAAAGCACTTGCATGCGCGGGAAGCTTTTTCCCCTCTTTTCGTCGCCCCTGAGTACATTTCCCGATACCTTCAGATAAAGGAAACAGGCATGCAACCTTTAGCGTTGAGCTTTTCTGACAAGCTGGACGTCTGGTCGATGGGAACTGTCTTCTATCTCTTGTTCTTTCTAGAAAAACTTCCCTGGCAAATTGATATTGCAGGAGAAGAGGAGCTTATCAAAATCTATGAGCTGATCAGTTCGTTGAAAGAGGACTGGATCCCTCAGAAGTTTAAATCCCATCCGCTCTATCCCCTCATTTATAATATGCTTCGGATCAATCCTGCAAAGCGGCTGAGGGCAAAAGAGGCATTAAACGAATGCCGGCGGATCATGCAAATTTGAAATCCCGTGCAAAAAAAACGCCAGCTCTAATGAGCTGGCGCTAAGCGCAAACCATTGCACTAGGAGGATATCATTATACAGCTGAGCTGAGCTGTCCTAAAGCTTGGATCGATGACATCGCTTGGCTAGTATCTTGTTGGAACTGTTGCTGCTCTGTTTGCATTGTCGATGTCTGCGCGTTTGTGATGAAATCATCGTTTTTGCCCAGTGCTTCTGCTTCCGCTGTTTCTTTAGAAGAGATAGCTTGAGCTGCACTGCTTCCACTTTGGAAGGCCGATTTTATCATATCGCCGACCAGTCGGATTTGATTTTCTTTAGACTGCACTTGGTTCATGAGCCTAGATTTCTCGCTGACATTATTGTTAATTTGATCATCGACTTGGCCTTTGATCTCTTTAAGAGCAGCATTAGGAGCAGCTTCAATTGCCTCTTTATCAAGATCAAGATCACGAGTTTTAGGATTTAGCTGACCAGACTGCATCTCTTTAATCCGTGTATCTACAGCAGGATCTACTGGAGTTTTGTCTGCAGCAAGCTCTTGTAACTCGACATCTTGAGGCTCTACCATTTGTTTTTGTACTTGGGATTGAATGCCTTTTAACGACTGCTCTTCACCGCTTAAAGTATCCAATTGCTGACTCAAATCGCCCGTTGAAAGCTTTTGACTGCCTGCCACTCCAATGTCTGTAAGCCCGGAGAGCAAAGACTGGCCCATTTGCGCCCAGTTTGCAAGAGCCGCTTTATTTCCTCTTTCGATCGTAGCCTCGCAGCTTGCCTTGTTATAGTCGCGAGATGTCTGAGTGGCATCATTATAAGCTTCCGTCAGGTTTCCGCTGACTTCAAGGTTAGCTTCAGCAATTGAATAGAATGCACCTGTGACAAGACCGAGATTGCTTCCTGTAAGTTGTTGGCTTGAACTATATGTTGTCATTTTTATTTCCTTTTTTTTTAATTTGTTTAAGTTTTAAGCAATCATATCTTGGGCAACGGCGCCGAAGCCTTGAGCTGGCGCATTCGCTAGTGTATTGAGCATTTGAATGAAGTTCGAAATGATTTTTGAGTTCATATCGACATTCGACTTGTTTCCTTGCGTCTGGGTGTTCAAAAGATACTGGTCGTTCTTGATGATCTCTTGGTTATTAGCATATTCTTTTGTGTAGATGGCCGACTTCGCATTCGGGACGGCTTCAGCAACCTCTGAAGAACCCGCTCCGATCCCAAAAACAAATTTCACCGCCTCTAATACTTTGAAAAGATTGCTATTTAGAGTTGCAGCGCCAACCGGCTTTTCCATGAGGGCAAACAGCGTTCCGGCTGTAACAACTAAGTCGACAAAGACCGCAACAGAGTAGACGATCGCTTCAACCTTAGCCTTTTGAGATGGATCGTTGAATGTGATTGTATTTAAAATGTTTGTTGTTAAATGGGAAGAAGACCAGCCGCGCGCCAAACCGTAAGAGAGGTTATTGAGGCAAGTCGGAAGGTAACGGAACGGATTGATCGTCTGGAGGGCGCCGCCGATTGCTGAAACGACCTTGCCGATCTTTGCCATTATGGTTTTAGCTTCGGTTTCAGCCTTTTCAGTGATTGCAGCTGCCGCCTCAGGAGCGCTTTCGAAGGCAGCTCCAGCTTGTCCGCTTACCAATCCTGATATTGCAACAATTGCCGTCGCAATCCCAGAACCGATCGCCTCCGCTTTCTGCTTGCTCATGTTCGGATTTGATTTCATGAGGTCTTTTGCAATCGAGTTTCCAATCTGAGAGGAGTGCGCCGACATGACAGCAACTGTCACGATCACAACAGCAAGTCCAATTCTTCCGGTTGCTAACGCACCGATCAACATGCAAGCTTCAACAATTTTAAAAAATGGCTTTTCAATTTTTTGCCACAATTTTTCCCAAAAACCTTCATGCAAGAGGTGGTTGAGCGCTTTTTGAGCTGCTTTCGATGCTGCTTCCAACTGGTCCGACTCCCCTTGCTGCATCAAAATACTGCCTAAGCTAAATGCCGACATTGTCGTGCCTGCTGTCGTCATCGCTGCGGCCGTAGCTCCAGCATTTTGCGATAAGGCTTGCATTAAGGATCCTTCCGACACTTGAGGGCTTGCAGATGAAGGCGATGGAGTCGGATTTGGCGCGGGTGCCGCTTCAGGGGCTGCTGCAAATGCAGCTTCATGGGGTGCCGATTCCTCTGGTTTTGGCGCAAGAGTTGTTGCATGCGGGCTTTCGATCACTTTATGAAAGGAGGGATTGACTGGAGCTTGGCTTTTTCCGTCTGTTTCTGGAAGCTTCGTCTCTGCCGATTCAGGAGCTTTTTCATCCAGACCGCTTAAGTGCTGGAACACATGATCAAGCACTGAGGAGAAATCCCCGCCAGTTTTTTCTAAGAGCTCAGAGATTTGCGAGCTTAAAGCATCCATGCTTGCTTCGATTCCGCTTGGATCGATCGAATCAATCGCATGGTTTAACAGGTCGCTGAACGCCTGATCGTCAACAGAATGCTCTTCGGGTGCAACATGGCTCGAAGACGTTTGTTCCGGCTTAGCTTGCTCTTCCGCATGGTTCAAAGGATGGCTTGCTTCAGGTTGTTCAGAGTGTTCTGGAAGACGAACTTCAATAGGAGCGCTTTTATTTTCCAGATCTTCTTTCTGAACAGGCTCTCTGTCAGAGCCGCGTTCTAAAACGGGCTTTTGCAGGCTCTGGCTGGAAGCTTTATCCGAACCATCAGAGTCTTTTTCTGCCTTCTTCGAAAAAAGATCCAATGATTGAACCGACTTAACAGACTCCATGAACTTGTTGGTATCAATTGATAAATATGACATGTGATGATCTCTATTTTTATTTAATTATGCTTGTTGTAGCAACTGAACAAGAAACGATGTAAACTGGATTGCTTGCTCACCATCTTGAGATGACTGCCTAAGTTCGCTGAACAAGTTCTGAATCCCTTGCGTCGACTCTTGAGAAACCAATTGGAACTGCTGCGTTCCCATGTTGGTCTCTTGATTGAGCTGCTGGAACTGGGCGTTCACATTGTTTTCCTGTGTCTGCGTTTCAGTGCTATTTGCAGTGTAATATTTGCCATTGATTGTAGAGCCTCCATAGTGGGCTGTGCCTCCATTTTTGGAGTTGTAGGGGGTGCCATTTTTTGTTGCAACATTGCCACTTTTCGTATAGTAAGTGCCTTTTGCAAGCTTTTGCATTTGACCTTGATAAGAGTTTGCAATCGAGGTCTGCGAAGCGGAATAACTGATTTCCGCATTGGAGGATAATGAACCTTGCTCTGCGTAATTGGACGCGCTTTGCATTTGGGTCTGCATTTGCTCAGAAGCAGCTTCTATCGCTTCGGCAATAATGTTCAAATTGCTTGTCCAATTGCTGTTAGGGTTAAATGATGTTGACATATCGTCACCTAATAAATTTTATTAACTGTTATTGAACGTTTTCGTTTTGGATCTCTGCCATTGCCAACGTATTCTGGCTCTTCATCTGCTGTTCTAAGCCGGCAAAGAACTGCTCAGCTTCTTTAGTGCCGGTGTTCATCTGCTGATTGAGTTGAGCAGAGTTTCCACTCACTTGGCTTAATGAAGAAGCAAGATCGCTATTGAGATTATTGACCCAAATTGCTTCAGATCCTGTGGGGTCTTTCTCATAATTTTGATAGTTGGTCATAATCTCGTTAGCGATATATGAGCCTGACGTCGCATTAACCCCGCCAGGAGCTTCAAGCAAGTTGATCATCCCATTGATCGAATTGAGCATCGAGTTGGCCATTGTTGTAGAACACATCCCATAAAACTGGGTGCCTGGCTCTGAAACCTCCTGGAAATCTTTTTGCAAGTCAAGCAAGCTATACCAAACGGTTGCGCCCGCTTGAATTTCAGAACTAGTAAGGTCGTTCGTGTTGCCGTTGTAGCCAGCAGCATTTTGTTCCAAAAACTGGATATTTGATTGAATCGAGTTCAGCATGTTTCCAATCGAACTATTTTCATTCATTTCAGTAGATGGAATACCGACATCTTGGATCATGCAGCACTCGCCAGCTTGACCAAGGACGAGCATTGCATATTGGCAAGCGATCATCGGATTCAAGCTCATCATAACTTGGACCTCATCCTGAAGCTTCGCTTCAGCCGCGGCCAATGTTTTGTCCTTCATTGTTTGCCATGAATTGTTTGACTGGACAATCTGGCTTTGGTTATCGATCACGCTAGTTGGAATTTGAGGAGTAGGGTTGTTTTGCGTCGAAGAACTTGTTGTCATATTTACTACTCTTGTGAAATAAATTAATAATAATCCTATTTTAATAATATCTTAATACAATTTAAATGTAAATAAATCTTTAAAATTAGAATGAAAATCAGAAGCGTAAACATTTACTATTAAGGAAAATAAAAAAAATTTAAAAATTAGAATTTGGACAAGATTTTTAATAGATTCTTATTCGATTCTTAACGGAAGATGGAATCGATTGAACTAGAATGAAATGCATCGAGAGAAGAACACAGAAAACTAGACATTGAAATGTTTATGATTTAAAGGGTTATGATCGAAAAAATGAAACCTGTAATCCAAGCCTGTCAAAGCTCTGTTTTCTTCGATGATTTGGCTCTGGGTCCGACGGAAAAAACAGGATAATAGGATAGACAGGATGGAAAAAAGTCATCCTGAACATCCTGATATCCTGTTACTTATGTTCTTTTAACGGGATGGGAAAAATCTAACTAATTGCTAGCTAGCAACTTAAGAGCGCATCCATTGTGATTTCTTCGATTTTTTGATGGGGGCTCCGCCTTTTCTCTCTCCGCCGCCTTCTTTGGGAGCGGGAGCTGAAGGTGCAGGACCTGCCGCTTTACGGGCGCCCGGATCGATGGCGCTGACCGACTTGGCAAGGCTTTGGCCAGCGGAGAGCATTTTTTGCCGCGCTTCTTGGATCGAGCTCCATTGCTCTGGAGAGAAATTGCTTGGGTTTTCCGCATAGCTTGCAAGCTGCTCCTCGCTCATTCCCGTCTTCTCACAGATCTTTTTGGTCTCTTGCATCATCTGCGTGTACATCTCGCTCATCATCATCAGAGCTTCCTTCTTCTCTTCTTGAGACCCTTTCTGCAATTGGACATTGAGGTGATCGAAAAAGGCAAGCGACTGCTTGAATACCTCCTCTAAATTGATCGGCTGCCCCTCTGCTCCTTGAGCAAAGAGATTCATCAGACGACTGAACTCATCTTTAAGCATGGGTCACCTCAAATAAATAAGGGTAGAGAGGGCTCAAAAAACGGATGCAGCCCATAGCCTTATTATATCGATTAGGTAATTAATTAATATTTAAATTTATTAGTTAATTAAAATTTTAAACTAAAAAACCAAGTTAAATTAATAATTTAACAATTACAAATTGCTCAATATAAATGCCTTGCAACAAATGAAAGCGGAGCAGAAATTTTGAATTGCAATTAACCTCATAAATGTTTAAACATTTGTAAGAGCGCCTCTTTTTGCCCATACGGATCCTGAAGGAAAAATCCATGTTGGAACAGCTGCTGCAAAAACTGATTGATGAGATGGAAATTGGCGAAATGCCCACCAAAGACGACCAAGGGGCCTATCTGCTTAAACTCTCCTCTGAGATGCAAGTCAGCCTGAAGGAACTCGAGCCAGGCATTTTTTTCCACGCTCCACTAGGGCCTCTGCAGATTCCGAAGAGAGAAGAGCTCTTGATCTACTTGATGAAGGCGAATTTTTTAGGACAGGGAACGGGCGGAAGCTCCTTCGGTCTTGATGAAAATGAGAAATTCTTGACACTCTCTTTAGTTTTGCCGTATGACATGAACTATAAAAGTTTTAAAGACTCGCTTGAAGACTTCACAAATTATGTCGACTACTGGAGAGAAGAGTTGGTCCGATTTAAAAAGACTTCTGAAGAAAGTGTATTTGGTTAATCGATGGCTGGATATTTAATTGCTGAAGAGGGACCGCTTGCAGGTCTGATCGTCCGGTTCGAACAGGGCGATGAATGGGTGATGGGACGAGACCCTGAAGAGGTCTCCATCGTGCTCGAAGATCCTATGGTCTCGCGCAAGCATGTGATCTGCCACCTGACTGCCGAAGGGTATGTCCTCGAAAACTTGAGCTCTGTCAATCCTGCAACGCAAAACGGCAAAGTGATCACGGAAGCCGTCCTTTTGCGCGAAGGGGACATTTTGCAGATCGGAAGCACCTTCTTCCGTTTTTCTGAAATCGAGCCTGCTGCAGCCGCTGAAGTTTTTGAAGAAGAAGCAACGGAAGAAGCGGAAGCTCCTCTTGAGGAGACCCAGGAGCTGTCTTCGGTCAGCTTCGAGGCCGGCGGCGATGCGAGATGGCTATTGAAAGTAATCTCCGGGCCCAATGCTGGCGCCGAGTTCGGAATGCTCCGTTCGTCCGCCTATATTTTAGGTAAAGATCCCAACCTCTGCGACATCGTCTTCCAGGATTTGAGCGTCTCAAGGCAGCATGCGCGCATCAGTATCGATGACGACAACCAGGTCTTCATTGAAGACCTCGGAAGCCGCAACGGCGTCTTGATCAATGGAGAACTGATCAGCGAAAGAAAAAAACTGGCCTCTCAAGATTTAGTCGCCCTCGGAACGACCTCTTTCCTTCTGATCGACCGAGAGCAGATCCACGAAACGATCATCTCCCCTCCTGCAGCAGCTCCAATGAAGCCCGAAGAAGAGGCTGCGCCTGTCCAAGAAGAAGTTGCCGCTAAAGCGCCTGCTCCTGAAAAAAAGGACTGGAAAGAGATGGTCATTCCTACGAGGATGCTCATCGTTACAGGCGTTCTAGCTGTCGCTGTGCTTGCTGGATTTGCTTCGATGCTTGCTCTCTTTAAATCGGAGCCTGTGGCAATTGTAGTGAAAGACCCCAATGATGAAATCAAAATGGCCCTTCAAGGATTTCCAGACATCCAGTTCTCATTTAATCCCGCTAATGGAAAACTCTTCCTTGTCGGCCACGTGCTCACCTCTGTGGACAAGCAAGAGCTGACATACAAGATGAACAACCTTCCCTTCGTTGCAAATATCGATGACAACGTGATCGTTGACGAATATGTCTGGCAAAATATGAACGGCCTGTTGCAATCGAATGCAGATTGGCAAGGGGTCTCGATCTATTCCGTCTCTCCCGGCAAGTTTGTCATTAAAGGGTATTTGCAGAACAACGATCAGGCCCAGAGCTTAGCCGACTACCTCAATTTAAACTTCCCCTATTTGGACCGTTTGGACAACCTTGTCGTCGTCGAAACGAACCTGCAAACGCAAGTGCAAGGGATGCTGATCGAAAAAGGATTTAGCGGCGTCACCTACCAACTAAACAACGGAGACCTTGTTCTAACAGGACGGGTCGATCAGCAGCAGGCTGCGCAATTTACAGGGACTGTTGAGAAATTTAAAGCGTTGAACGGCATCAGAATGGTGAAGAACTTTGTGATCTACACCACAGCTGATTCATCGCGCATCGATCTGTCCCAGCAATACCAAGTTTCCGGCTATTCGAAGAAAGACAATCAGAACATGTTTGTCGTCATCAATGGAAGGATCTTCAGCTTAGGTGAGAATTTGGATGGGATGACCATCACAAATATCCTACCGACGATGGTGCTGCTTGAAAAAGATGGATTAAAATTTAGAATTAACTACAATCTGCAATAACCTCGAGTTTCCTGGAGTTTTCTTTAGGAGTCGATTGGAAACTCTTAAATGGAGTGATTTGGTATGTTTGGACTAGAAAAGAAAGGAAGAGCGCTCTTCGAATTCGATCTGGAAAAAGATCTTAAAAGCAACCCTACTCAAGCCAAAGAGCTTCTTAAGGCCTGCGAGGAGAGGATTCAAGAAATTAAGAACATCCTGCGGCAAGGGACCGAATCTTCAGACTATGACAATTATGGTATTTTGCTTCATGGATACGCGGCCCTGCAGAAAGTACTAACTAAACTCGCGAACAAGAAATAGAGGAGAGATTCAATGCCAGGCGGAAAAGAAAGTTTATGGGCAACCATATCGTTTAACACACTCATCAGCCAATACATCAAACTACAGAGCCAGGTCGTATCTCAGGTGCGTTCGGTAGCTAGCCGTATTTCTTCTGCTACACCCGGTAAGTTTTTGCTGTTGCAGTTCTCGATGAGCCAAGTAACGCAGATCGGCGAATCGATCTCGAACTTGATATCGCAGGTTATGTCGGTCATCAATAACATGGTGCGGAACCAGAAGTCTTCATAACGTAAGCTAAGGAGGGGTTTCCCTCTAAAACAACTTAAAACAAGGTTAGATCTCATGGGACAACTCCAAAAATTCAAAGACCACTTCATCCTGATGGTCGAAGCAGGCTTCATCGCCGTCAACCAAGCTGATGAAGATGCAGCCCTTAAGCTGTTCAAAGCCTCTGAACTTTTAGATCCTCAAAACGTCCTGCCTCAAATGGGAAGAGGATATATCCATCTGTGCAAGCTCGAGCTTAAGCAGGCTGCCAAAGTGTTTGAAGACATTTTAGCAAAGGACCCATCCAGCGAAATGGCAAGGACCTTCCTCGGATTGAGCATGTCATTGAATCCAGCTGAAGTGATCAAAGGGGAAAAAGTCCTGGAAGAGTCTGCAGCAAATGCCAAAGATCCGATGGTGAAAGACCTCGCATCTTCTGCTTTAGAATTCGTAGAAAAGTTTGTCAAGAAAGCTCCGACTCCAGCTCAAGGCCAAGCAGCTGCGAAAAAGAAAGCGAAATAAGCTATTCCAATTCTGATTCACGCCCCCTTATTTGTTTACAAGGGGGTGTTGATTTTCTATTCGCAACCGCGCTGGGCAGGAACGCTGCAGGGCCGACTCAACACACTAGCAAAAAGTTATTGAGACGTTGCTCTTTCTAATGCATCGATAAAGCGTAAAACATGGTCCTCAGCGTGATTTTGCCCCCAATGAGGATCATTGCAACCGGTCGCTTTCTCCACCGCATCACAGAATATTTCCTCATTGCTAAATAAATGGTCTTTTCCATAATCAGGAACTCCTGCAGGCTGGCCATTTAAGTCCCAAATCTGATAGTAGACCGCTTCTTTTTCTGCTTCAGTTAAGCCCAAAAACTTTGTGTAGCAGCGGTCAGCATGGCCATTTTCATACACATCACCTAACGCAAGATCGCTTTCTGGCTTTCCGGCTAGATCCCAAACATGGTAGTAGACTCGCTTTTTTTCTTCCGGTCCGAATTGTTCAAACTTCTGATATACCGCTTGACGCACAGACCTGTTAAAAAGGGCTCTATCTTCAACAAGTTTATCAAATTTCAATAAGCGAGCTTCCTCAGAAGAAGATCCAGAAGAGCTGCTGCACGCCATATAATTATAATCTGGAATGTAGTCAATCTTGGACAGGACTAAAGAACAAATCCTATGCTGCATTTCAGGGTTCAAATTTTGGTATGCTCGATGAACATCTTCAAGAGGATGCTGACAAGCCACTGCTTTGTAAAATGCTGATAGCGGAGATAAAGGATGATAACTCTTTAAGCTTTTCCATAAATCCCTAATCTGGTCGCTTTCACTGGTTAGATAATAACGGCCACGGCCTGTATAATGCATTTGCCCAAACCAGCATTTTTTATTTAGTTCTTTGTATCCATAGATCATCAATGGGTTGTTATTCAGTTGATTTTTAACTCTCCCCTCTAATTTCCATACCCATTCAGGAAGTGAGGTTAATTGATTTGAAGAAAGATCAATATTTCTTAATTTAGTAAATTCCTGATCAGGAAAAAAAGTTAATTGGTTATTAGAAAGGTGAAGATCTTCTAAATTGGTGAGTCGGACAAATGACTCTGAAAGATTGCTTAACTGATTTCTGTCTGCAAAAAGGCTGGTTAAAGCTGACAGATTGCCGATTTCAGCTGGAAAATTCGTTAGTTCATTAGAAGTAAGACTAAGCTCTCTTAAATTCTCCATGGATCCAATTGTATTTGGAAGATAATCGAGTCTATTATAGCTAAGGTTTAGATGGGTTAAATTTTGTAAGCTCCCAATAGAGTCCGGCAAACAATAGAGCTGATTATGGCAAAGGCTAAGACGTCTTAAATTCGTCAAATTCCCAATGGAATCAGGAAGACATCTGATCTGATTCCCTCCTCCAACATATAGATTTCCTTCAAGATTCAATTCTCTTAAACCTGTAAAAAACCCTATTTCAGGCGGTAAGGCCTTCAATCCGAAATTGCTTAAATTCAGATTCTCAATTTGTTGAACCCTTTGTGCATTTTGATCATTGGTTAACCACGCTCGAATGGCTTCATGCCCAACCGGAGCGGCAACATGTTCAAAAGCCCCTTCGTTTGTAAATCGTTGAAGCAATGCACGATTCCAAATCGTCTCTAACGCTTCATTTTCATATCGCGCTCGAAGCCGTGCCTGCAATGCCGTTAAGTGTAATTCCGTTACCTTAAACTCTTCCCCATCTAACTTGGTAGACTCAAATGCGGGGCTTAAGTCCTCAGCAAACTGTTTAAACAGTTCATCTACGCAATCAACAAGCGATCTTCCATCTTTTACGACATTGCTTTCTATCTCGCGCATCTTCAGCGAAAGATCAAGAGGTCCGACCGGAGCATTGAATTTAAGATCTTCCCAACCGCAAGCTCTTAATCCAGGATCTTCTTCCTGTGATTGAATCAATAAAGTAAATAGTTGCATTGTCTGTGGAATTTGAAAACCAACTGGTCTTTGCGAAGAAGCTGCCATATAACTAACCTCATTAAAAAAAAATAAATATAATATAAAAATTGTACAACAAAAATACAAATAAACATAATCAAATTAATTAAAAAGATAATTTTACATCAAATCACTCAAAAACAACTTGAAGATTCCGGAACTTAGCAATGCTAGCACTCCAGATTGCTTCGGTACACAGAGAAAAAAGCTCCATAATTAATCGACTTGACTATTCAAGAAATTTAACATAAAACTGTCGCTCAATTTTTTAACAAGAGCAACTATTTTTATGGCAACACGCCCTTTGCTCCCGTTTACAGCACCTACAACCTCTATTCTGCATTACGCACAACCAAGTCCGTCTGCTAACGATCTGATTAAACAAGCAATCCAAGCCTTATCAACTCAACAACAGCCTCTCATGAAGGCTGCAATAGAAGAACTGGCCACCAAATATCCAGATGTCGCACAGCAGATCTTTTTTTTAACTTGGGAAGCAGCAGGAAAGCCAACATTTGAAACTAATCCAGATAGCGCACATGCCGATTTTGGCCAGCTCGCTTTTTATGGCGAAGAAGGGCGATCGATCGGCAATGAGCAAAGGATGGAAATCCTTTCTCGTTTAGAAAAGACAACTTGCGAACTGTGCAATCCTGCCGTTGTCGATGAACAAATTGTCTATTGGGATGGCAGATACTGGAATGTACTCTGTCCGTCCTCTCCAGCAACACGAGGCCATTTGATCATTGAGCCTCGCCGCCATGTCGATCAGTTCCATCAATTGACAGAAGAGGAAGCTGGAGCGCTCGTCAAAGTCTTTAGAAAATGCGCCAAGGTCTACCAGCATCTTTATAAGACCGGCGATTATAGATCGACCTTGCAGAATGCTGGCCCATCGGATCGATCCTTACCCCATTTCCACTTGCATCTTATACCAGTCGTACTTGACCCTGTTGAAGAGGTTTCAGATTCAAGTCCGATCACTCCCATGAAAAAAATAGCAGAGATCCGTGAAACGTTCGCGCAAATCGTCGTATATCCACAAGAGATCAAATCGCTGGGCAAACTGCTTTTTTCCACATGTCCCTCTGAGATTGATTCTAAATTACTGCACGCAGGGATCAGATGGAGATTGCAGGTATTACTCGAAAGGGTATCCGATGAGACTCTAAAAAAACAAATCCAGCCTCATCTTGAACGTTTAGGCGATGCTCGAATCGCAACACAAAGCCAATTCTTCACTCATCTTAAAGAACTAGATCATAGGCTTTCGTCTAATACAGTCCCTTTTTCCCTTGGCCGCGACCGTCACGACAAATGCACCCCCTTTCGCTTCAATCAGGTCTCCTCTCGCCTCTGTCCAATGAATGGATCGTTTATTAAATTTCCCGAAGATGGCCAGTCTTACTTGGAAGCTCCAACTTACTGCATCGCCATGAATGCCCCGCTGCCCTCCTATTTTCTCCTCACATTACAGATGTACATGGAACAAAATGTGAAGATCGTGGTCAATCTGACCGAATTTGAGGAAGGAGAGCTCGTCAAAGCCGACCGTTATTTGCCAAGCACTCCTCATGAGACCATACGACATGGGAACTATTCGATAACCTCTAATGCTGTTGCACAAACTCAGCTGCCGAACGAGTGGATAATCGAACAGAATGACTGTCTTCTTAAAGACGGCCATCGCGAACACCTGTTCACTTCTTTCCATGTCCGCGGCTGGAAAGACCACACTCCAGGGCACGTCCCTTCCATTGCGGCCGCAATAAAAATCATTGCGGAATTTGAAAAGCTCATGGGAGAAGGAACGGTCGTCGTGCATTGCAGCGGCGGGATCGGACGAACAGGCGTGTTCATTGCAGGGAAGAAAATCTTGGATGCCATAGAACAGAAGGCTGAGCCTGATATTAGATGGATCGCTGCCTGCATGCGTTTGCAACGCAAACTTCTTGGCGGCTCTGAAGAACAGTACAAGGTCGTATGGGGGCTTCCCGATGAGTTTAAGCGCTTGAACGGCACCTAGCTCTAACAAAGCAGTTGCAAAACTACCTCTCAATTGGTTTTTAGCTTATCCGCTCCCTGAAGTTTGGCTAATTTCACACCGCAAAATCAATCGAATGAGAAAGTTGCAAACAGTTTTTTAATTTCTATTGCCCCTGCCTTCTATAGAGCTTTTCCTGGCAGCAAAAGCCAATTCTATGGTATTTGTAAAGATGGGTGCCTGCTTGAGTCGATGTATCCGATCCCGCCGGGCCCATGTAAAATAAAAAGCCAGTCGCAAAACTCAGATGATCGGAAAATCGATGATTCTGAGCTATTTTATCAGTTACCTGAGTCTTGCGACTGGGAATAAAGAGAGAGAGAATAATGGCTGATCCAAATTTACCTTCCGATATTAGTTCTACAGATAGAATAGGCGCTTTGCAAGCAATCTCAGAAGGGGAAGAAAAAAGCTCTGTCTCTTCCCAATCCTTTGCTTCGTTTATGCAAGGAGAAAAGGCCTCCCCCATGGCTACTGCCGGGAAAACGCCTTTGATCTCCCCTTTTGAGCTTGCACAAGGACAAACCCCTCTTGCTCAAGCACCAACGATCGATTCTCTCATGGCGCAGATCAACAGCGCCCAAGGAACTGTCAACGACATGCAGAACAACTTGAACTACCCCAACCTCAAGCTCAAGTCCTCGAACAAGTATTTAATGAAGAACAAGCTGGTCGATGCGAACACCAATTTGCGCGCTGCCAACGCCAAGATGGGCGCAGAGGTCCCTGCAGAGCCTGATGCAACGAAATTCTCAGGCCCATTGGGCAAGTTCCTCTCCCTATTGGGAGATGGACAAGCGCAATTGCAATCCGCGCAGAAGCAGTTGCAAGACTTAAAAGACAAGGGAACAAATATCACCCCTGGCGATTTTTTGCTCATTCAGGTAAAGATCAGTAAAGCAACGCAAGAGTTGGAATATAGCTCTGTTCTGCTTTCGACCGCGGTGCAAGACTTTAAAACGATGATGCAAATTCAGCTCTAATTTAGGAGGAAGGATGGACCTGATTCTTTTTTTGACCTTGATCGAGGAAACAGCTCCTCCTACCTCTCCCTCCAAGCCGAGATAATGGTATGCAAAATCCGCCCAATTTCGACAAGCTGATCACCCACCTCGAAGATCTGGAGCTGACCACCGTCCACGGACGGATAACCGAAGTTGTCGGCATGCTGATCAAAGCGGTTGTTCCCCAAGTCAAAATGGGCGAAGTCTGCATGGTGAAACGTGCAGGCGAACCTCTGATGGCAGAGGTTGTCGGCTTTACCCGCGACGAGGTCTACTTGTCTCCGCTTGGCGAAATGTCGGGCATCGGCCCCTCATCTGAAGTGATCCCCCTCAGGGTTCCCCTCCACATTAAAGTGGGTCCTCAGCTTTTAGGAAGAGTGCTTAATGGCCTTGGCCAGCCCTTGGACACAGAGACTCACGGTCCTCTCACCCTTGAAGAAAATTTTCCAGTCATCAATCCTCCGCCCGATCCTCTTAAAAGGACAATGATCAAAGATCCCCTTTCGACCGGGGTCCGCTGTATCGATGGAGTATTGACTGCGGGAAAAGGGCAGCGTATCGGTATCTTTGCCGCCGCAGGGGGAGGTAAATCGACCCTTTTGGGAATGATCGCCCGCAATGCAAAGGCCGATGTCAATGTGATCTCCTTGATTGGAGAGCGGGGCCGCGAGGTCCGCGAATTTTTGCAAAACGACCTAGGCCCAGATGGCATGGCACGGTCTGTCGTGATTGTATCGACATCCGACCAAGCTGCGCAACTGCGCCTCAACGCCGCTTATGTAGGAACTGCGATTGCAGAATATTTCCGCGACCAAGGAAAGACTGTCATCTTGATGATGGACTCGGTCACCCGTTTTGCACGTGCGTTAAGAGAGATCGGTCTTGCCGCCGGAGAGCCTCCTGCAAGGGCAGGCTTCACACCCTCCGTGTTCGCAACACTGCCAAAGCTCTTGGAACGCTCAGGCAACTCTGACAAAGGATCGATCACCGCATTCTACACCGTTTTGGTTGCCGGCGATGACATGAACGAGCCTGTCTCTGACGAGGTCCGCTCGATCCTTGACGGCCACATCATCCTCTCGTCTGAGCTCGCCCGCCAGTACCACTACCCTGCGATCGACGTGTTGGGATCGATCAGCCGTATCCTTCCCCACATTGTCGACAAGGAACATCTCCAACTGATCGGAAAGGTCAGAGAAGTGCTTGCCAACTATAAGAAGAACGAACTCTTGATCCGTATCGGAGAATATAAGCCAGGATCGGACAAAGGCGCCGACTTTGCGATCAAGTACATCGATAAGGTCAACCGGTTCTTAAAGCAGCAGGTCGATGAGAAGTGCAGTTTTGAAGAGACCCTGCAGCAATTGAAGGCCCTTTTCCGTTAACGTAAGAGGTTTCTTTCGTGAACCATCCGCAAAAATACCCTCTTGAACAGCTGGCCATCATCAAGCAAAAAAAGCTTGAAGAGGCTGAGAAGGCTTTGAAGGAAAAAAAAGAAGCTCTCATCAAAGAGGAAGAAAAATTAAAAGCTGTTGAGAAAGAACGGGACAAGGTCAAAGAGCATCGGATCGCCAAGCTCCAGCAGCTGCGCGATAAGCTGGACGAAGGGACATCGACCGACAAGATCCAGCAGATGAAGTACTACTTGAAAGTGGTCGATGAAAAGCTCAAAGGCAAAGAACTCAAGGTCAAAGAGCAGCAAAAGCAGGTCGAAAACGCCCAAAAGCAGGTCGAACTGGCGCGGCAAGACTTTCTCAAAAAACAGCAGGATGTCGAGAAGCTCCGCCTCCATCGGGAAGAGTGGGAAAAGGAGATGCGCCTTGTCCTTGAGCACATCGAAGGCCTTGAAAGCGATGAGCTCGGATCTGCGATGCATTCCCGCAAAAAATCCCACGGCCACCACAAAAAGCCATCCCATTAACAAAAACTTCAAACAACTCATAATTAAGCGCTTACAATATATTCGATTGCTCGTATGTCCAGAAAAACTGGACATACGAGCACAAAAATGAGTGCTGTTTTAGCCCGAACTTGGCAAGGAAGAACCAAAGGCAGAGATTGGTATGATTTGATCTGGTATGTGGCGAAAAAAATCCCCCTTCACCTAAAGCATCTTGAGAACCGATTAAAACAGGCTCGTTTTATCGAAAAGGATATTATCCTCTCGCCTGAAGCCTTTTCAAAGCTCTATGTCGAAAGAGTTGAAAAATTGGATGTTTCTGCTGCAAAGGCTGATGTGGTTCCTTTTATTCGAAATCGCCAAATCCTTGAACTCTGGTCCCAATCCTATTTCACCAGCCTGCTTTCAAAAATGACTTTTTCCTAAAGCAGACTGGACAAGTGGATATCATATCGGTTATGAGTGGATTTTTACCCTTCTCTAAAGAGAGGTTTCTCCGCTCATGACAGATGTCGAAAATGTAATGGGCCCGGCAGGGTCTCCCGATTTCATTCGCCGCAATGAAAGGTCCACTGCGGATGCGGATAAGTTCAAAGAGGAGATGATGCGCAAAATGGCCCAGGTCAATGAAGCTGACCCTGAGCAGCAAAAAAAGCGCAAGCAGCAGGCTGAAGAAGAGGAGGAGGAAGCAGTCCCCGAACCGGAGCCTACCCCGCCATCCCAAGTCACACCGTTCGATTTGCAAAAGCAGGTCAATCCAATCGACCTGGAAGGAGGAGGGAAAACCTCACCCCTTTCTTCTGCGCAGCCGACTGAGGCCGCTCCTCAGCCGCAAACCTCAAGCTTCATGGCGGCAGCGCCAGAAGGGACCCAGGCCGATTTCGAAGATGCGTCATCGGCATCGATCTTCAACGTACCGCAGCAAGCAGAAGCAGAGCCTCAAACAAGCTACCAACAGCAGCCAGCGCCCCAAGCTCCCCAAGAAGCTCCCCAGGCGCCAGCTCAGCAGCCCGCTGCTCAACCGCAGCTCTCGCCGCAAGGACCTGCTCAGCCTGCCGAACAGCCTGCCGTCCAGCAGCAACAGCAAATGCAGCAGGCCACATCGGCCCAGACAACGCAACAACAGCAGCAGCAACATCAACAACAGCAAAGCCAGACAGATTCAGAAGGAACGGGAACGTTGACCCGCAAGCCGCTGCTCGCAGCACCAAAGGGGGAAGCCGGCCCCAAGACCTCCTCAGAAGAAGGGGGACCTGAGCCGATGCAGCCCCAAGAAGAGATCGGAAAACCCTCCTCATCGGAGATGCTCCAAAAAGGGATGACGGGCCAAGACCTGGAAAAAACGGAACTAGGCTCCAAAGAAGAGACCTCAGGCCTCTTTGAACAGATGACCCAGCAAGGGGCTCCTGATAAGCCGATCACGGCTCAGAAAAAAGCGGAAGAACTCGCCGCATCCGATGCTGAAGGCCTTGTCACGCCTACTCCCGTGCTCACACCGACAGAGGGGAGCTTTGAAGGAGATCAGGGGCAAAAGAAAAAAGAGGAGGAGCTGTCTGCCTCCACGCCAGACCTTAGCATGCCGACTCCTCAGCTGATCATCCAACCAGATATGCCGGTTGCGGAGTCCACGCCTCCTCCCGCTTATACAGCCATGAACTCCTATGTGCTCGACCTGTTTGAAAGGATGGTCGGGGTCATGTCGATCATGACCGATTCAAAAATGACCGAAACGGTGATCACCTTGAACGCCCCGCAATTTGCCTCTTCAGTTTTTTATGGCACTCAAATTATAATCCAAGAGTACGCCTCTGCCCCTAAGGCTTTTAACGTTCAGCTCAATGGCAATCCAGAAGCTGTTGCACTTTTTCAGGGAAACGCAGATGATCTAATGGCGGCGTTCCAATATGGAAACTATAACTTCCGGGTTAACCGCCTAGAAACTGGCTATTTATCAGACCGGCCGCTATTTCATAGAAAAGAAAAGGCGTCCGGCGACAAACAGGACCAAACAGGACCAGGACCTTAAATGACCACGATCACACCCAATCTATTCGACCAAGAACCTGCGCAGCTCGAAGAGCTCGATACAGAGCAATGCCCTTCGACAGCCTTTAAGGATGTGATCGAGGAGATCTCCTCATCTACAGATTCCCGTCAAGGCCCTAGTATTGAAAAAGATCCAGATGATGAGGCATTAAGCGGCTGCATCATCTCGATCTTCGAACTTCCCCGCAGCCATTTTACTTTGCCCGAAGAAGAGGAACTGATCGAAGGCCCAAAAATTGACAACATTCCTGCTTGCTTAGCTATGCCGCACACCGGCGTAGCTGCTGCACCTATGACCTTCTCAAGCAATCCCCCAGTTGCCGCATCGCAGCCGGTCAAAATGCCTGCAGAGATCGAGGCCCTCTTTGAGAAAATGGCCGGAACGATGCTCGTCCTCTCCTCCTCCAACGAGTCGGAGACCACCGTCTTCCTTGATGCACCCCAGTTCGACCGCTCCCCTTTTTACGGCACCCGCATCACGATCAAAGAGTTTAGTACGGCGCCCAAAGCGTTTAATATCGAGATAGCCTCATCTGCTTTAGCGCTAAACGCGATCGATGTCCACAAACCAGCCCTGCTGAGCGCATTTGCAAAAGGCGATTTTAATTTTTCAATTGGCCGGCTCGACACGGAAATTTTGCAGGAAGACCGTCCCTTATTCCATCGAAAAGAGGCTGTTTCTCAAGATCAAGAGGATCTACAACAATGACTGAAGCTCCCCTGTTTTGGCTGCAACACATCGAAAATGCTCTCCAAGTGGTCAGCGAGGTTCCGCTATGGGGATCTCCACCTCCTTTTCCTTGGGAAAAGTGCAGCGAGCAGATCGCAGCCCTCTTTCAACTCGATGATCTGAAGATTACCCATAAGCAGACTCATTTCCTGAAAGCGGAAGATCTCGCATCGGGACTAGGAGCAAATCCAATCAAGACTCCCATCGACCTATCGCCAGTGCAAGGCAGCGCCTTTTGGCTCCTTTCTTCAGAAGATGTTGCGAAGTTCACCCAGCTCATCTTAGCTCCCCAAAACTCCATAAAGGGTTTTGCATCCGCCCAGTTCCAAGAAGGATTTTACCGCTACTTGCTTTTAAACATCCTAGAGCAGATCGATCAGCTCAAAGCATTCGACGACATGTCGATCAAACTCGGATCCTCCCCATCCATTCCCCAAGAAGGTGCTTTGTGCATCGACGTCGCGATCTCCCATCCCAAAATGACCTTATGGGGAAGGCTGATCTGCCCTCCAGCCTTTCATCAAGCGTTCAAGCAGCACTTTAGCCAGCGCCCCCTTTCTTTGATCAGCTCTCCGGCCGCAAAAACAATCGACCTCTCCTTAAAGTTGGAGATCGGCCAAAGTATGCTTACCTACGCCCAATGGAAGACCGTCGAAACTGGCGATGTGATCATTCTCGACCGGTGCGCCTACGATCCCCATTCCCATAAAGGGACCGTGACCCTTGTCCTGGAACAAGCCCCGCTCTTCAGAGCGCGCCTGAAAGAGAACCATTTGAAGATCGTCGAATATGCTTATTATCATGAGGAAGAAAAAACTATGGAACACAATCTCCCCGAAGATGAAAACCCTGACATCCCCCATGAAGAAGAAGGATATGAGGCACCCCCTTCCGATATGGAAGAAGAGATTCCTGAAGAGACAGGCGAACACCTTTGGTCTCCTGGCCATGAACATGAGGACATCGAAAAGATGGTCAGCGCCCAAACGGTCCCCCTCACTTTAAGCGTAGAGGTCGCCCGCTTGAAAATGAACCTCGAGAAGCTCTTGCAGCTCAAACCCGGCAACTTGATCGAACTGCCTGTGAAACCGGAGCAAGGGGTCGACATCGTCCTCAACGGGAAAAAAGTTGCAAAAGGGGAACTGATCAAACTAGGAGAAGCTCTCGGAGTTAAAATCCTTCAAATCGCCAACTAAACCTGGTCGAGTCCTCATTTTATAAGCAGCCCACCATGCCTGATCTCATTTCTGAACATGAGATCCCTCCCTTGCCTCCAACTATCGGGCCCTATAAAATTGACAGCCTCCTTAACAAAGGCGGGATGAGCCTTCTCTACTTAGGCATCCATCCCGAAACCAAGCAGCCGATCGCGATCAAAGTCCTTTCTCCCTCTTACGTCAATCATCCAGAAGCGGTCAGCCGATTTCTAAAAGAATCGCAGATCGTCATGATGGCCAACCATCCCAATATCGTCAAACTGTACGGCCAAGGGGAATGGGAAAAAGGCCTCTACATCGCCATGGAGTTCATCCGCGGGATCTCCTTGCGCCACTTCATCATGCAGCAATCTCTTTCGATGCGAAGAGCGTTGGAGATCGTTCTCCAAGTCGCCTATTCCCTCCTTCATCTCCACACCCATGGGATTATCCATCGCGATCTAAAACCGGAAAACATTCTGATCACAGAAGACGGAGAGATCAAGGTCATCGATTTTGGGATCGCACAACTCCACGATGAAGAGGGCGAGCCTCCCGAACTCAAAGGCCAGATGATCGGCACTCCGAACTACATGAGCCCTGAGCAAAAGGAAAATCCCCATAAAGCCTCCTACGCATCCGACATCTATGCACTCGGCATCATTATGTACGAGCTGATCACAGGAAAGCTCAGCTACGGAGTCATCAACCTATCCCTTTTGCCAAAAGGCCTAAAACGGATCATTGCAAAAGCCCTTGCCGTCTCCGTCCCAGAAAGGTATCAAGATATGCCCCAATTTATCCATGATGTTTCCCAATACCTCAATTCCGGCGAAATGGAAAGAGAGCGGCCCGGAAGCGATCAGATCAAAGAGATCCAAGAGAGCCTGCAAAGAGCAATCCAGAGTTTTTCTCCGACATCGCCGCCCGCATGGCCTCCTATGGACATAGGCCTCTCCAAGCTGCGTACAACAAATCAAATGGGAATCTACACCGACTTTTTCCGCCTTCCGAACAACACCTACCTGATCCTGATGGCAGCATCGCCGATTGCCACCATCGAAAGCGCAGCCTATATCGGAAACTTACGTGGAATGATCCGGATGACCCTCGGCAACGCCTCAACTGCGGAACGTGCCAATTTCAAACCGATGGCATTTGCCGAATCGTTGAATGCTGTCCTTTGCCAAGACCTGTCCGGCCAGCACTACGCGATGAACCTGATTTTTTTAGACCCTTTGCAAGACTTGGTCACCTATCTTTCCTGCGGATTCGACGCCCTTCTCCATCTTCCTCAAGGCACAAGCAGGGCCCGCAAGCTCACTGCGCCAAATCCCCTGCTCGGAGCCGATTCTACAGCAAAATTTTCTGAGACCAAAGATAACTGGAATGTAGGCGATCTCCTCGTCCTCCACTCCTTAGCAGCGAAAAAAGAACCGGAAGTAGAAGCCCCCTACGAATCTGTCCTGATGGCATCACTCGAAGACAACATCCTCCTGTCCGCACAGCGGCAAGCTGAAGCGATCTTAAAAAGGACATCGTCTGCGCCAGCCTTCCAGCAGCTCCTCTATCCAAAAGCCTTAATTACCGTCCAAAGAATTACCTAGATTGCAGATCAGCGTGTTGCCCGCTCCAGTGCATCAGTAAATCGAAGCGCATGATCGAACACATGGTTTTCGTCCCAATTTGGATCATCTATTTGAGGCCTTCCAGCAAGGTCCCAATTGTAATAAGAGACTAAATCCTTCTCCTTTTGCCCTAAGGAATGATACAGATCATAGGCAGCCTTACGGACAGACCGCGCGAACAAGCCCATATCGGCAAAAAGGTCGATGCTGCTTTTATAAGAACTGGATGCTGAGCGGGAGCTTGCGCTTGAAACAGAACAGCTCGATGCTGTCCGATTATCCGGAGCACTGTTCTGAACGACCAATACAGCAATTCTTTGCTGCATGTCTACAGAGAGATCCCGATAAGCGCGCTGAATGGCTTCTTTGGTGTGATTAAAACCAATAGCCTGAAATAAAGCTGCTAAGGGAGATTGGGGAACATACTTCTTCAACACCTCTAAAAGAGAAGCGTAATGGGCATAGTCTTGAATTATTTCCTGCTCTTTTTCACAGACTAACATTAATGGGTTATCGTAAATGTACAAAGCTTTTAAATGCTTTAGATTCTTAATCGTCTCTGGAAGAGAGCTTAATTGGTTATTGAATAAGTCAAGTCTTGTTAGACATTCTAGACGGCTGTGTTGAAAAATTCTCTTTCAACGCAACGAAATAAGGTGGTGGTCGCCCCTACTCCCTGCCTTTAGGCTGCTGCTCTCATCATTTTGTTCAGAATTAAGCATTTCAGCCTACTTTCCAC
>JAFEGU010000389.1 GCA_018239725.1 Verrucomicrobiota bacterium
TCAACGCCATGGAATTGCGCATGAGGTACGGCCAGCTTAACAACCCCAATTCTACGCTGGTCCAGGAATGGATCGATGAATGCGAGATTGTTCTCAGATGGACCCGCTTCTTTGGAGAAAAGTTAAAAGGAGTTGCCATTCAAGAACCGCCTCAGACTATTGTTACACCTGAGCCGGCGGTAACAGTCGTCGCGACGACTCCAGAACCTCCGCCTCCAACGCACAATGACGCAGACATCGCCCAAGAGATCGTCCGCTTAAACCAAGCGCTTGATGCTGCATTAGGCACAGCATATGATCCACCTGATGATCTGATCGATCCTATTTCCTTCTTGGTCATGGCAGATCCTGTCATGGACTCATGCCAGGCTCATGGCGCTGCCCACTTTTACGAGCGTCAAAATATTGAGGACATTTTTGCTGCTGCCGGCAATCGTCTATGCCCCGTTAGTAGAGAGCCTATCGGCAATCTTGCCGATGCACCGCTTCTCCAGAGAAGGATCGTCACCTGGCTAAGGCAGCAGGCTGCAGCCCTTCCAACGACTTGATCGAGCTTGCTTTGAATAGAGTAGATGTGTAAAGAAAGATTGGTAAAGAGTCCGGCTAAGGACTTTCAAAGAGTCATGGTGGAATGAATAAAACAGATGTCGATCCTATGCAGATCGACCATTATCAGATCGTACGGGGCTTAGGGAAAGGAGGAATGGGAGAGGTCTTTTTGGCCTTCGATCCTTCCTGCGGAAGGAACGTCGCTCTTAAACGGATCCGCCAAGAGATGAAGAGCAACCGGACCCTTCAAGAGCGTTTTTTGCGCGAAGCTCGGATTGCCTCTCAGCTCACCCACCCTTCGATCATTCCGATTTATACGATCTGCCAAAAGGGGGAAGAGACCTACTACACGATGCCCTATGTCGAAGGGGAGACGCTGAAGCAGATCCTCAAGTCGGCCTACGACGAGGAAAAAGAGGGAGAGGTCAAACACCCGATCGGTTCATCGATCCCTACTCTGATGAGGATCTTCCTCAACGTCTGCCAAGCGATCGCCTATTCCCATTCAAAAGGGATCTTGCACAGGGACATCAAGCCTGACAACATCATCGTCGGTAAGTATGGCGAGGTGCTGATCCTCGATTGGGGCCTTGCCGATTTTGCGGGCGAGGCAAAAGAGTTCCAGCTCATCGAAAAAAAGGCTCCTCCCGAGCCTGATCTGACGAAGCCTGGCAAAGTCCCTGGGACCCTTTCCTACCTTGCTCCTGAAAGGATCACCGGAGCCGCTTCCACCTTCGCGACAGACATCTACTCTTTAACGGTCATCCTCTACCAGATCCTCACGCTGCGCCTCCCCTTCCAACGCGCTTCGATACAAAGCTTCCGCAAGACAATGCACCTCGAGCAGTTCACCTATCCGCAAGAAATAGCGCCGTACCGCGACATCCCGCAGCACCTTGCCGATATAGCCAAACGGGGACTCCAGTTCGATCCTGCCTTGCGGTTCCAGTCCGTTGAAGAGATCATTACTGAGGTCGAGAGCTACATTGAAGGGAGGCCGGAATGGATCCCTGCAGCGGAATTGCATGTCGACAGGAAAGAAGATTGGGAGTTTCAGGAGAACATCCTTCTCGCCAAGCATCTGGCCATCACGCGGATCCCCACTGTGATGGAGTGGGTCAGTTTGATGATCTCGCGAATGAGCTTCTCAGGCAACACCAAGATCAAGGCAAAGATCCAGCTCAAAGAGAACGGCAACGGGATCGGCTTCCTTCTCAACATTCCTGAAGCGGACGAGCGCAAAGGTTTCGAAGAGGGGTATTGCTTGTGGGTCGGGTCAGAGATCAAGCCTGGATGCAAGCTTTTCCGCTCCAATGTCGAAGTTTTGGACATTCCTGGGGTCTGCTTCAAAATGAACGTCTGGCATCAAGTCCAGATCGAAAAGGTCGACAACCATCTTAGGTTCTATCTCGACGGGATCCTCCAGTTCCATTACATCAGCCACATTCCGATGGGAGGAACCCATGTGGGAGTCCTCTATCGGGATGCCGATTTTGAAATGCCGCAGATCGAAGTGTCGATCGGCAGTCAAAACGTGATGGTCAACTGCCTTGCTGTTCCCGATGCTTTCCTCGCTGATAAAAATTACCAGAAGGCCCTCAGCGAGTACCGGCGGATCGGCAGCTCGTTCATGGGAAGAGCGGAAGGGCGCGAAGCGTTGTTCCGCGCTGGAATCACCCTTTTGGAAGAGGCGGGGACGGTCAAGAAAAACCAGGAGAAGCAAAAGCTCTATGCCCTTGCGCTCGATGAGTTCAGCAAACTGCGCTTCACCCCAGGAGCGCCTCTCGAATACTTAGGCAAGGCCTTGGTGTATAAAGCGATCGGCGATATCGACGAGGAGATCAAATGCCTGGAGCTATGCGTCCGCAAGTATCCGAAACATCCTCTTCTTAAAGTGTTGAGCGAGCACATCACTTTCCGTTTGCATGAAGCTTCGCTGCACGATCGGTTCGCCGCCTACCACTTTGCCTTGCTCTCTGCGCGCCACCTCCCCCACATTTTCCGATCGGAGGACAGCCAGCACCTTCTTTCCAATTTGATGCAGAACTTAGAGCCTCTTCCCTTCATCCTCCCATTTGAAGAGAAGATCGGCGCTCCCCTTCTCCACCTAGCTGTCCAGCTAAGCTTTTGGCTGGCAAAGCCGATCCCGCTCATGGAGATCATCGAAAGCTGCCCCGATCCCCTGATCTCGGCAAACGCCTTTTATTGCATGCTCCATTTAGGTCACACCGATTGGGTCGAAGACAACCTGCATTTCTTGCAAAGCAAAGAGGAATCGGAACTGCTCGGAGCGATCTTGACCTTGCATCAAAAAGGATTGAAGGCCGCCCTTGAAGAGTTCCAAACCGCGGCTGCTTTTCCCTTTACTTCCTCAGCACTCAGATGCGCTGGTTATTTGCTGCGAGCCGCCAAAGAAACGGAAGCTGACGTAGAAGAGCTTTCAGCCCTCTTTTCGAAAATCCCCCAATCGGAACGCCTTTACATCGATGCAAGCCTTGTCCGTTTAGATCTTCTGAACAATTGCTGGAAACGGGCGCAGAGCAGTTTAGAGGGCTATCCCACCGAGCTGCTCGCCGATGAGAAACTTCCTCTGTATGTTCCCTTTGGATGCTGGCTTTGGAACCAGGAAGGCAAAGAGATCGCCCTCTCCCATTTTTCTGGAGCGATGGACAACCCCTATCCTCCAACAACTGCCCTGCTCAGCTATTTCCTGCGAAAAAAGATCGATGAGAAGGCTCCCCTCTTTTTCTGGGAGAAAGTCGAGCTGCTGCGCAGTCTCACCCTTTTTTATCATTGCTCAAAGCAGTCGGAAAAAAAAGAACTCTACCTCAAAAAGCTTAAGAAAGAGCTCAAGCGCGCAGCATCGCTCCATCTTCAATTTTGAACTCTTACATTCATTCGATGACAGATACTCTTGGCTTCAATTGCTCGATCAAGCTAGGCAGTTGATCTTGGATCCTGCTAAAAATGCCGTCTCTTTTTTGCGAAATCATCGCTGTAAAGCTCAAATCGACCTTTTCCAATCCGAACTCAAGCAAGGTCCTGACTGCTAATTCGGCCCGTATCCCTTTGTCATGTGCTTGCGTCAATAACGGAGACTCGTCAAAGGATGTTAAATCCCTCAGTTCTGGATACTCTTTTAACAGCGC
Source organism: Verrucomicrobiota bacterium (assembly GCA_018239725.1). GTDB lineage: Bacteria > Chlamydiota > Chlamydiia > Chlamydiales > Rhabdochlamydiaceae > Acherontichlamydia. Next base: position 3,699 of record JAFEGU010000389.1, read on the forward strand.
TGCCGTATACACGCTATAATAACCACACCCCGTTGAAGTTGCATTTCCTTGGTCGAATAGGTGCAGGACATCTGGTTTCCCTTTAAATTCCGCTTGAATACCTGGAGGAAGAAGGGATGTTAAATACTCAAGAAGCGCTGGACAGTATCGTTCTTCATAAGAGATGACCTCCGGCGAGAGGGAATCATAAAAACGGAACGTCGCCTTACCCTCTAGAACGATGATAGAAAGCAAGCTTGCATGGTTGTTAAGCGTGATCGGGATGTTAAAATGGGTATACCCTTGTCCAAGATAGGTTGTGATCATTGTAGAAACGACATCGGGCGATATGACTCTATCTTCTTTAGAGACCATTTCCATTGCACGAAAATCAGAATAAATCACGCCATCAAACATCACGGGCAAATTGCAAACAGGATAGCAACTGCCAATCGCCTCCATAGCTACGGCCATTAGTTTTCCCCCGCCGCCGCCATAATTGATTCCGCCGATGAAGATATTAGACAGATCGATCTCGATCTGTGAAATATCTACAACTTGACCCTTTCTTAATGTTATCCTTGAATCTTCCGGGAATTGGAAAAAAAGGGGATTTTCAGCATTTTTTTCTGAAACGCTCCCCTCTATTTTCCTGACCGTTTCCTTCAACACTGAATTTAAAGCACTTACAGGTACAATAGGCTCATCGGACAAAGTAAGACTTTTTGCAAATTTACTATTAACATCTACAACTGACGCCATATACAACACCAAAAAATAATTTAATTTATCTTAGCTAAAATTTTAACAAATCAATATTAATATTATATAAATTTCGATGATAACAAGCTAGTTTGATTACTGCGTTAGACGAATTGGGAATTTGGTTTTCATCCTGTCCATCCTGCCATCCTGTTATTTTCCCCAATTTTCTAAACACGTTTTGCTTGAGAGACGTGGCCATGTCTCTTACAATTTTATCGTTGCGCAAAACACTTGCTCCTATCAAAAATGAGTTTCAAAAAACGACTAGAACGAGATGAGCCATGCCACACCGCAAAACGCCTATTCCTGAAGTCAAAGAGAGTCATATCGTCCATCATGGATTCTTTGATGTGAGGGTCGATACTCTCCAGCTTCCCCATGGTCCCAAGCGCCCATATACAGTATTGAACATCAAATTCCACGCTGCAGCCGTCATCGCTGAGACAAAAGATGGAAAGCTCCTTGTTACCCAAGAATACCGCCACCCGACAGGCCAATGGCTATTGAGCTGCCCAGGAGGAAGAATCGATACTGGAGAATCCCCAATCGAAGCGGCGCGCAGGGAACTGTTGGAAGAAACAGGCTACGGCGGCGGAGAGTTTTCCCTGTTGGGATCGATCTACCCGTATCCTTCCGTTACCAATCAACAGATCTTCTTTGTCCATGCAAAGAATGTCGAATACCAACAGCCTCCTACATTAGAAGACTTTGAGCTGATCCATTCCGAATTGAAAACGCCCGAAGAGCTTTTTAAATCGATTGCAACAGGATCTCCCGTCGACGGAGTCTTCTGTTCGGGGCTTTTCTTATGGAGAAATTGCATATGACCGACGTGATCATTATCGGAGCTGGGCCGGCGGGACTCATGCTAGGATGCGAGCTGCTGAAGCGGGGCATTCAAATCAGGCTTTTTGAGCAATTGCCAGAGAGGACAAACCAATCGCGCGCATTAGCTCTCCAAGCACGTACATTAGAGATCTTCGAAAAGATGGGGATCATCGATGATTTCATGCAGCTCGGAAGAAAAGTCCATCATGCCAACATCTACAAAAATGGCAGTAGAATCGCTTCCGTCAACATTTCCCAGATCGATTCGCCTTATCCATTCATCCTGACCCTTGCCCAATCAAATACTGAAATGATCTTAGCCCGCCATTTTGAAAAGCTGGGAGGCACCATTGAGCGATGCAAAACGTTGACGGCCATCAATGGTTCGCAAGCTGTTTTTCAGGTTCCTAACAAGACGGAAGAGACCGTTTCAGCGCGCTGGATCATCGGTTGCGACGGGGCCCATAGCACGGTGCGCCATATTCTCAACATGCCGTTTCAAGGCGCCGCTTTTCCGGAAACTTTTGCCTTGGCGGACGTAGAGGTCGATTCTCCCTTTTCCGATGAAGAAACTCATATCTTTTTTTCTTCAAACAAACTGGCCGGGCTTCTTCCTCTGTCTGAAAGAAACCATTTCAGAGCCCTTGGCCTGATCCCTACAGATAAGTCTGGCCAAGTTCCCGAATTGACGCTCGAGTACGTCCAGAAAATGGTCGAAGAAGCATCGAACTGCCGCTTGATCCGGATCAAAAACCCTGACTGGATCTCGACATTTTCCGTCCACCGTAGGATTGTGCCTCGCATGCGCAGCGGCAATATCTTCTTAGTCGGCGATGCCTCGCATATCCACAGCCCGGCAGGAGGACAGGGAATGAACACAAGCGTCCAAGACGCCTTTAACCTTGCTTGGAAGCTGGCCCTTGTGCAGCAAGGATCTGCCAAAGAAAAGATCCTCAACACCTATCATCTTGAAAGGCATCCGGTTGCACGTGAGGTCTTGAAAGGGACGACCTTAATTACAAAGATGATCACAGCGTCCAAAGCAAAAATGCTCATCGTTTCGATCCTTGGGCTTTTAGTCAACCACACTCCATTGCAAAAGAAAATGGCCTACGCCATCAGCGAGCTGCGCCTTCGATACGGACGAAATACGCTCAACAAAGGGCGTCTTGCCGATCTCTTCTGGAAAGGTCCTAAGCCAGGCTGCCGCACACCTGATGTTGCGGAACTTCCCGATGGCAAACGGCTGTTCCAGTATTTGGCCCATCCGCGCCATACGCTGCTTTGCTTTGGAAATGCGGAAGCGCTGATCTCCCAAGTCCAGGAAGAATTTCCAAACTTGATCGTTCCTATAATTATTTCCCCTTCGCAACAAGGTCCAGAGTATATTCACGATCCTGCTGGACAAATTGCAAAGCGTTACGCTGTCGAAAAAGAGGCGCTCTATCTGATCCGTCCCGATGGAGTGATCGGCTACCGCAGCCGTGACCTTAAGCCTGAGCCTTTTTTAAGGCATTTGAAAAGGAATTTTATTGGAAAGAGCTAATCAATAACTTTAAGCCAATGCTTGGAGACTGTTAACGAATTTAGTTTCTGTCGATTTTTTGGACTTTTTCAGAAAATTCTCAAAAAAGCGACGAAACCTAAATCCGTTAAGAGTCTCTTATAGAAGCTGCTGAACTTTTAAAAATTCCGCAGCGACAGATTCCACGCTTCTTTTTTGCTTTTCCACTTTAAAATTGAGCTCCTGCATTGTCTTCTCTGAAATCATTCCTGCCAATTGATTGATGATCGGTCTTAGTTCTGGATAAAGAGAAAGGGTCTGCTGCCGAACGACGGGCGAGACAAAATAGGGAGGAAAGCATTTCAAATCGTCCTTCAGCACTCGAAGGCCTGATCCATAAAGCGAGCTGTCTGTCGAACATCCTGTGATCACATCGATGCTGTTTTTGGCAAGGGTAAGATACAAAAGAGCCTGGTCCATCATTTGAGGATGCAAGGAAGACTTAAAAGGATAGCGTGACTGCAGCAGCTCAAGTTCCGGCCGCGCGGCAAATTCTGGGCATATGCCGATTTTAAAGGCCTGGCCATTCTGCATAGCTCCTGCAAGCGAGGAGATCGATTCGATCTGGAACTTGTTTGCAAGAGCCTCCTGCATCACAAGGACAAACGTATTATTGAAGCCGATGGGGTCGAGCCATAAAAGACCATAACGTTCTTGGAACACAGTTCTGATTTCGGAGAGCATCTGGCCAGGGCTGCTTGCGAACGGCCTATTTAAAATGTAGAGCCATGCTGTACCCGTGTATTCGCAATACAGATCGATGCTCCCCGTCTTCAGCGCATAAAAGCAAATGGTCGATCCTTCCAAAGTAAACTGCCTTTCGACGCGCAAGGAGGTCTTTGATTCGATCAATTGCGCGATCATTTCTGATAGCAGGTGCTGTTCCGTGATGTTTTTTGCTCCGATGACGATTCGGCCTTCAGAGGGATTTTGTTCGATGAGAAAAAAGGCGATTACAGTTCCCATAAGGAGTGCTGCCGAGCAAAGGAGCAGGAAGATTTTCTTCTTCATTGCGGCCATGTTCTTCTCCTCATCTAAATGGACCGATCAGCCATCTTTCGACGCGGCTTAAGCCCCATTCAAATAGAATTGCTAAACACCCTGCCGGGACTGTACCTGCCAAAATGAGGTTCAATTGCATGCTCCGCAAGCCCTGCATGATGAGATCGCCTAATCCACCTGAGCCGATCAAACTGGTCAGCGTAGCCATTCCTATTGTCCATACGGCTGAGATCCTGACACCCGACATGATCACTGGCAAAGCATTCGGAAACTCGACAAGGAACAGGATCTGCCGCGATCTCATGCCGATCCCCTTTGCGATGTCGATGAGTGCTGGATTGACTTGCTTGATCCCAGTGTATGTGCTCGTTAGCATCGGCAGCAATGCATAAACAGTCAAAACACAAATCGCAGGCATCACGCCAGTCGTCGGCAGGTCGATATAGGGCTGAAGAGCTGCTAAGGCAACGACGATTAGCGCAATCATGGCAAGACCTGGAACCGTCTGGACGAGAGCTGCGCAACGGATGACAACAACGGGAATATAGCGCGATTTCATGCGGGATAAGACAAATCCCAACGGGATCGCGATGGCCGCCGCAAAAAAAAGGGCGGAAAAAGTCAAATAAAGATGCTGCCACATTTTGTAGAGGACCATCTAAACGATCTCCAATAGGACATCGAACAGCTGTTTCTTATCGATATGCCCCATGTAATTTTTCCCTTCAAACAGAGGAAGCGTCTCTTTGCGCGATGATTTAAAAACATTGAGAGCTTCCGTTAGTGAATAGCGCATGAGAAGATGAGCCCCTTCTCTGCTGCAGGCCCCTTGTTTTTTAACCTTGTGGAGCAATGACTTTAGGTTCCGTGTCAGTAAGGAAAGTTGAAAGCGCTGGTTGCCTAAAAATTGGTCGACAAGTTCCGACTCTTGCTTTTCGACAAGCTGCGAAGGAGAGCACAGCTCGACCAGTTTCCCTGCTTCGAGCAACGCGATCCTATCGCCTAGTTTGACAGCTTCCATGATGTCGTGAGTGACAAAGACAATCGTTTTTTTCAATTCCCCTTGAAGCTCCATGAACTCACCTTGCACAATCTCCCTTGTCAGCGGGTCCAAAGCGCCAAACGGCTCATCCATCAAAATGATCGAAGGATCGCCGGCCAATGCCCGCGCCACTCCAACCCTCTGCCTTTGGCCTCCGCTGAGCTGGGAAGGAAAACGGTCCCTGTACTCCGATGGTGGCAAGCGGACCATTTCCAATAAAGCATCAACCCTCCTCTGGACTTGAACATCGTTCCATTTCAATAAGCGAGGAACAATTGCGATATTTTCAGCAACAGTCATATGGGGAAAAAGGCCGATATGCTGGATCGCATAGCCGATATTGCGCCTCAAGTCGATCGGATCGAGCATTGAAATATCCTTTCCCTCGATCATAATTTTTCCCGAGGTCGGCTCAACTAACCGATTGATCAAACGCAATGCCGTTGTTTTTCCACTGCCGCTGCGGCCGAGAAGAACAAGGACCTCCCCTTCTTCCACCTTCAGCGACAGATCAGAAATCGCTTCGACATCGCTTTCAAAGATTTTGCATACCTTTTCAAAAGAGATCACCAGTCCACCTTGGATCGATTATAAAATTTTTTATTTTATAGACTGATCTCAAAACAGGATAGTTTTTTTAAGCTGCTTCGTTTTTTACGAATAAGAGATGATCTTGCCGCAATTGTCCTGAATCCGCCTTAAAGATGTTTTAAGCTGCTCTTTTTCCTGTTCCGAGAACCCATTCAACGCAATTTCTTCCGCCTTTTCATGCAAGACCCAGATCTTGGCGAGCAGCTCCTGCCCCCGTGCGGTCAGCTGAACCTCTCCAGAAGATTCGATGAGATAGCCCTCTGCGATCAAGGGGTCGAACTTGACATGGCCCGTTGCAGCGCCTGCGTCGGAGATCATCTGCTGCCGTTTGCCCTTGCCCTCGCAATGGAGCATCATCAGAACGATGGCGCTTTCAGCGTTCAGAGGTGTGCTTTGTTTGAGCAGATGATCGAAAACAGAACGGACCCAGCGCGATGTGCAAAAAAGATCTCTTCCGTAAGACTCTTGGATCTTTTTCAAGAGCATGGACAGTGTGATCTTAATTTTGAGCTCATAGAGAGAGATTCCCGCAGGAACTCCGACATTGAGCGATTCAACGGCAAGGTTCATCGGGATCTGGAGCTTGATGTCAGCCTTGTTGAGGACCTCATCGGAAACACCGTGCGTTTCATTGCCAAAGACAACAGCAAGGGGTTTTTCTGGTAAATCGATCAAAGACTGCACTTGGCTCTCATGGGGCGTCGTCACAACGATCTGATAGCCCTGCTTTTTCAATGCATCGACTGCCTCGCTTGGCGAAGAATAGTGGTGGAAATAGGTCGAAAAAACAGTGCCTCGGGAAGCATCGATCGACTTTTGGTAGAAGCAATCGCTCTCAGAATCGGTGGCAAAAAAATGGTCGATCCCAAAAGCTTTTCCAGTACGGATGACCGTGCCTAAATTACCCAGGTCTTTGACCCCGTCGAGGAGGACGACCATCTCATGGGAGATCTTTCCAGGAGGATTGGGGAAATGGGCGATCCCGATAAAGGGAACAAGGTAATTTTTTTCGACAATTTTCTTTAATATCCCGTCAGAGACAAAGAAGACCTGCACGCCTTTTTCCCGCAAATAGGAGATAAAAGAGTCCAACAGAGTCTTATCATGGGCAAAGACACATTCGAGGCGGCTTGGACTGTCTAAGACCCATCGGATCTGCTCTTTGCCCTCGACCAGGCACCTGCGCTGCTGAAGCCTCTCTTTTGCAGAATGCAGGCTTCTCGCATAGACGACCCTTTCATGCTTGATCGAATCAATATACTCGTTTTTTTCCATGGACGTTCCTGCATAGCTTTTCTAAAGGATCCTATCAAACGAAAGAAAAAATTGGTACAAAGGACTCCAACCCTTTTGGTTTTTGACAATTCGATTAAAGAGTGTTATCCTGTCGGCATTTTACACCCTTAAGAATCCTATGACAGAACAAACCTTGAGCGACCAGCTGCCCAAAGCCTACGATCCGAAGCTTACCGAAGAGAAATGGTACCAATTTTGGGAAGATAAAGGCTTTTTTAAAGCCGACAGCCAATCTGCAAAGCCCGCGTACTGCATCTCGATCCCCCCTCCTAATGTCACAGGCGTCCTGCATATGGGCCATGCCCTTGTCGACACACTGCAAGACATCCTGATCAGATGGAAGCGGATGTCCGGATTCGAAGCCTTATGGGTCCCGGGGACCGACCACGCCGGGATCGCAACACAGACAGTCGTCGAAAGGCAATTGATCGCTTCGCAGAACAAGCGGCGCAAAGACTTTTCCAGGGAAGAGTTCCTGCAGCATGTCTGGGATTGGAAAGAGAAGAGCGAATCGCAGATCTTGGGCCAGCTGAAGCGGCTTGGTTGCTCCTGCGATTGGTCCCGTTTGGCCTTTACAATGGACGAAAAGCGCAACCGCGCGGTCCGCACGACATTTAAAAAATTATTCGATAAAAACTTGATCTACCGGGGCAACTACCTCGTCAACTGGGATCCTGTCACTCAGACAGCACTAGCCGACGATGAGGTCGAATACGAAGAGAAGAACGGCTCGATCTGGTACTTCCGCTATCCTCTTGAAGACAAGACCGGCCATGTGATCATTGCGACGACTCGGCCGGAAACGATGCTCGGCGATACGGCCCTCGCCGTTTCCCCTCATGACGACCGTTACAGCGACCTCGTGGGAAAAAATGTCATCCTGCCGATCATGAACCGCCCGATTCCGATCATTGCCGACAGGCACGTCGATCCCGACTTCGGCACGGGCGTTGTCAAAGTGACGCCTGCCCACGATCCTAACGACTATGAAATGGGACTGACCCACCAGCTTCCCCAGATCAACATCATGACTCCCGACGGCAGGATCAATGAAAACGGCGGTAAGTTTGAAGGGATGACAATGGCAGAGGCTAGAGCTGCTGTCATCGAAGAGATGAAAACCCTTAAACTCGTTGAAAAGATCGAACCCCACAAAAATCGCGTCGGCGTCTCCTACCGCTCGAAAGCGGTCATTGAGCCTTATCTCTCGAAGCAGTGGTTTGTGAAGATGAGCGGCTTTAAAGACCATTTGCGCAGCATGGTCGAAGAGAAAAAAGTCCGTTTGATCCCCTCAAATTGGGAAAACACCTATTTCCATTGGATCGATAACTTGCGCGATTGGTGCATTTCCCGCCAACTCTGGTGGGGGCACCGGATCCCGATCTGGTACCGTAAGGACAACCCTGAACAGATGGTCTGCTACGATGGCGGCGATCTACCGCCAGAAGTGCGCAGCGATCCCGATGCTTGGGAGCAAGATGAGGACGTCCTCGATACCTGGTTCTCCTCTGCCCTTTGGCCGATGAGCATCTTAGGCTGGCCCGATGAAACTGCCGACCTTAAGAAATTTTATCCCAACTCGACCCTCATCACCGGCCACGATATCCTGTTCTTCTGGGTTGCCCGGATGATGCTGATGGGCGACTATATGATGGAAACCCCTCCATTTCCGGAGACTTTTTTGCATGGGCTGATCTATGGCAAGTCGTATTGGCGCCAGAACAAGGATGGTTCGATTGCCTACGTATCTGCACAGGAGCGTTTAGCATTCGATCTCGGACAGCCTCTGCCTCCCAATGTCCACTCCAAATGGGAAAAGATGTCCAAATCGAAAGGGAACATCATCGATCCGCTCGAGATCATTGATACCTATGGCACCGATGCGATGCGGATGGCCCTTTGTGCAAGCGCAACCCATGCGCGGCAGATCGACCTCGACCGCCGCCGCTTTGAGGAGTTTAAGAACTTTACGAATAAAGTCTGGAACGGCGCACGCTTTGTCTTCATGAACATCGAATCGCTGACTGCAGAGCAATTTGCAACAGGGATCGACCTCAACACACTAGCTCTCGAAGACAAATGGATCATCTCGCTGCTCAACAGAACGGTCCAAGATGTGAACAAGCACCTTGCCGACTACGCCTTCGACCGCGCTGCGATGACTGCCTACGACTTCTTCTGGAAGGAGTTCTGCGCTTACTATGTGGAACTGGTCAAGCCGATGCTCTTTGGAAAAATCGGAACGGCAGAACAGAAGGCAACCAAGCAAAAGATCTTATGCATCGTCCTGTCCAATGCGATCCGTCTGATGCACCCGATGGCCCCTTTTATCACGGAAGAGCTTTTCCAGATCCTTAAAACAAAGCTCTCTTGTGCCAAAGTGCCTTCAGGAATCGATCCGTATACGGCAGAAACGTTGAAGGCCTTGTCAGCTCCTGCTTGCATCGTATCCGACTATCCACAGGTGGTCCGTCCCCAAGACATCAATCCTGAGATTGAAAAGACCTTTTCATTCCTCGACCAGATCGTCTATGCGGTCCGCAACATCCGCGCTGAGATGCAGCTTCCTCCTAATGTCACCACCGACCTGTTCATTCATACATCCAAAGTCGATCCAGATCGGCATATCGTGGAGAAAAACCTCACGATCATCAAAGCGCTTGTCCGTGTGAACTCGATCAATATTTCAGAAACAGAACAGCAGCATAAGCTAAGCGCCAATGCCATTGTCGGCAACTTAAAGCTTGTTGTGCCTCTGCCCGATGAGCTGAAAGAAAAAGAGAAGCTACGCCTTCACAAAGAGCGGGACAAACTGATCGGCCAGCAAAATGGGATGCGGCAGCAGCTGGCAAATGAAGATTTCGTTGCAAAAGCTCCTGCCCAGCTTGTCGAAAAACTGAAAGCAAACCTCGCCCAATCGGAAAAAGAACTGGCCGAGGTGATGAAAAAGCTTAACGATCTAAATTAATTCAAGCCGTAACGAGAAGCTCCCCATTTAATGAATTGGGAGCTTCCATTTTCGTAGACTTCTGTACCGTCTTGGTATCCATAGACCAAATAACGGCTGCCGTCGACTGTTTTATAGCGCAGCGACTCTGCTTTCCCGATAACGACACTGTCTTTTGTTATCGATTGGGAACCATCCGAGCGTGAATGGACAGTGAGTCCATTTGCATAATAAGCAAAATTCCACCCATCGCCCACTCGTGCGCGGAGCCTTTCCAGACGGTATTTTGCAATAGGGACCTCTACTTCGTCAGGAATGTCCATTGAGAACATTTCGAAGTTCCGATCAAACTTGGAAGGATCGATCCGCAAACCATTGAGCTGCTGCAGAGGCTCTGCTTGCTCGAAAGCGTAGAAGTTTGTCGTCGGTAGTATGACGGCTTGTTCCGAGGGCAGCAACCGCTGGTTGTAGAGCTCGTGATTCTGATAGAACAGGCGTTGGTTGCCAATAGTGATGACGGCGATCCCATTCATAAAATATTCGATCGTTGCTGGAATCGGATCTAGAACCAATGGGATCTGATCGTTGGGAACCTTTGAGAAAAGGGTCTCTAAATTCCCTTTTCGAGGCCATCTGACAAACTCCTCAGCTCCTTTGGACAAGAGATAAGTCTGAAGTTCTTGGCTTTCCGGATGAAAATATTTGGCAATTGAAAGAGGGCTCATCTTCGGATGCGTATAGCCGCCTTCCCGTTGGACTTGAGGCTGAATGGGAGGTCCCCAGCAAGGCATCGTGAACTCGAACCAGGAATTCGGGATGGGCTTGAAAATCGTCGCCTCATACTCGGAGGGCGTTACGTAGTTGATGTCTGCGCCCCGGTCAACCAGAAGCTGGACTGTTTTGAGATCGCCGGAAAAGCAAGCGTAATGGATCAGCTTGCAGTTGCCTGATTCGGTGCGAAATAGTTCGTGAACAATCCAAGTTGGAGAGGCGTCGAGAAGAATCTTCAATCCTTCACTCCATCCCTGTTTTGCTGCCAAGACTAGTTCTGACACAGGAACAAAAGAAGGGCGATGGTGGTCTAAAAGGAGTTTGACCATCTCCACGTTCTTAGATTTGACAGCAAGTGCAAGAGGAGTATCTCCCCGCTTGTTCTTCATCTCCAACTGCTCGAGATGGTAGTTGTTCTTGATCACCTCTTTCATGAGCATCAAGTTGCCGGATGCAACGATCCTATGGAGCAATGTATTGCCGCTATTATCGATATGATCGGGATTAAGTCCTTCCGAGACCAGATAGGCCTGGAAAGGATCCTCTAACTTGTAACCTTTCTGCTCGAAGAATCCGATCAAAAGGCTCTGTCCATGCTTTAACGCTTTGTGGACAGGAGCTTGGCCAAGGAGATTTTTTGCAAAGACGTCTGCGCCCGCATCGATGAGCTTTTGGCAGATCTCGATATTTCCTTTTTCCGCTGCAATGTGGAGCGGTGTGTCACCTGCCTTGTTGGCCTGGTTAGGATTAAAACCATAGCGCAATGCAAGTTCGACAGCTTCGAAGTTCTGTTTGCGGCACGCTTGGTGCAGCACTGTATCGCCACTGTTGGTGATGATCAGGACATCAAACCCGAGTTCTTTCAAACGCTCGCTGATGGCATTTTGATCGGTCTCGAACAGACGGGTAACATCGGCTTGCAAAAGCTGTGTTTCAAAGCGGGCTTTTCGGAGCAATGAACGGGAACTAGTGGATTTGAGTACAGTGGACGCCTCAGTTGCCTTAGCAGTTTGCTGCTTTGCAAGCCCAAGGGAACAAGATCCAATTTCGAAGGTTATTTCTTGATTTGAAACTTTTCTTGTTCCCATCTTCATTACCTCATAAAAGTTGGTTTTCACAAGAATAATAACAGAAAATCAAAATAACAAAAACGTCAATAAAACATATATAACAGCATTTAATTTTAATTAATCTTAAATTAAAATGAGATATTAAAACAATAAAGTTTCTATGCCCTGGCAGCGTTGCGCCAGTATTGGAAGGTATCAGCACCAATGGCATTGCGCCCTTCGTTTTGAGAAATATCAGTTAAGATCTGAATGAATGCCTGAGCATCTCGCTGAAGACCAAGAGCATTTAAGCAGAACAGGATCCGCGTGATGCGCAAATGGTTATGGTTTCCAGGAGTCAACCAAACAGCTTGCCGCGCTGCAGCGTTCGGCGCGCGAGTGATCTGCATGGTCCCTTCATCAAGCTGAAGGCCATAAAAGCGGAGCATCCGCAGAAAGGAACCATGGAGGTTGTTGCGAAGGACCGGATCAGTTGCAAAAGCCTGGATCATCTCATCATTTAACAAAGGGGCAGTAGGATTCGGTCCGCTTGGGCGAGCATTAGGAAAGAGCCACTGGATGTAGTTATGGACAGCTTCAAGCTGATTGTCATCCCAAGCCCAAATCTGCATCAAAGTTCTTCCATGATTGTCAGTATTAGCAGGACTCCGGTAGAAATTGATAAGGTCGTCTGTCGTAGCCCGTTGTGCCACAGGAGTTACTCTCGCGGGGTTCAAAGTTGGCGTTTGCTCAGCAGCTGCTGGTTTGCTGAACAGGGACTTGACCCATTCAAATGCATCTGAAAACACCTTTGCTATCTTTTCTAATAAAGACCCGAGAAAAGCGCAACACCCAGTCTCTGCTTCTGTGGATTGCAAAGACCTTTGCTGATAGACAGATAAATCAGATTGCAGGCTGTTTACAGGATACATTTCCCACCTCAAAAATTAATTTTAACTGGAAAAAGGATAGCATAAAGCCCCAATCAATATCCATGAATTAATACCTACACCTAGAGCTTATCTATTGAGTTGAATATCTACATTGTAGCTATGGCTCAAATTTTGTTTTGAGATTTGGGAACGGAGGAGAAACTCCGCCCCCAAATAAAGATTAGAGGCAGTTGCAAAACTGCTTTGCCTGGAAAAATCGATGATTTTGAGGCCAGTTACAAGTGGCAGCAAAGGTGCCGCGCCCCATTTGACGAGGTCGGCCCCAAGTGGGCCGGCCAAGGAAAATGGGTGGAAATGGCCCCAAAAGTGCGATTTTGCCGGGCAAATGAGTTTTGCAATTGCCTCTCATTAGACAGTTTTGGGCTTTGCGAGTTTTTCCCTTTCGAGAAGATCGAAAAAGGCCCTCGTTTCGACCGAAATGATTCCCGTCAGGCCGATGATCCCGATCAGGTTAGGGATCGCCATTAAACCGTTCATGAGATCGGCAATCGGCCATACCAGATCAAAGCTCATAACTGCCCCTAAAAAGGCAAAAGCGCAAAAGACGACGCGGTAGCCGAGGAGAACTTTCTCTCCAGCTAAAAACTCCATGCAGCGCTCGCCGTAATAGGCCCACCCAATGATCGTCGTGTATCCGAAAAGGATCAGACAGATTGTAACAAGAAGGTCGCCGCCTGGGATGACAGTACGGAATGCCTCCATAACAAGCAACGCCCCGTTAAGGGCCTTGCCGTCAGCGCCGACTTTGCCGAGCACTCCTGTAACAGAAATGACGAGCGCCGTAATCGAGCAGACGACCAAGCTGGATAGAAAGACTCCGCTCATCGAGATCAATGCTTGCCTTCCAGGCACATCGGTCTTTGCTGCAGCGGCGGCAATCGGCGCGCTGCCAAGGCCCGCCTCATTCGATGAGACGCCTCGGGCAACTCCCATTTGAACAGCTGCCATGACAGAAGCTCCTAGGAATCCTCCAAAAGCGGCCTGCCCGGTAAAAGCTGTTTTAACAATGGCCATCAGCCCGGCTGGCACTTGGTCGATCCTCAGAATGATGATCATTAGGCCTCCGACGACATAGGTCAATGCCATGATCGGCACAAGATAGCTGCTGATCTTGCCGATGCTTTTGATGCCGCCAAGCAGCACAACACCCGTCACGATGCTTAGCGTCAAGCCGATCCACACGGGAGAAAAAGGGGTAACGGCAGAAACAGCGGCAGTGATCGAATTTGCCTGGATGAGGTTTCCTCCTGCAAAAGCAGACAGGGAGCAAAAAACGGCAAAGAGGGCTCCAAGCCATTTCCATCCCAGCCCGTTTGCGATGTAGTACATCGGCCCGCCGCTCATCTGACCTTTTTCATCGACGACGCGGTATTTGACAGCAAGGATCGCTTCGATGAACTTGGTTACCATTCCAATCAGAGCAATGACCCACATCCAGAATACAGCGCCAAAACCTCCGGCGACAATCGCTGTTGCCACACCGGCAATGCTCCCGATCCCAATCGTTGCAGCAAGCGCTGTCATCAATGCCTGGAACTGGCTAATATCTCCCTGCGCTCCCTCATCCTGTCTTGTGAATGCCAACTTCAAAGAATAACCCAAATAGCGAAACTGCATTCCACGAAAACGGATCGTAAAAAACAGTCCGATGCCAACGAGCAATATCACGAGGAAATGCCCCCACATCCATTCATCGATGAGGTTCAACCAACTTACTAAAGAGCGTGCAGTGTCCATATCTAACCTAATTTCAAAATTATTCCATGTACAAGCATTCTCCACGTTCTCCCTCTTTCTTGCTAGAGAGATTTCTAAATGATTGAAAATCTAGAACTCAAAAACCTCAAAACAAGAAATCATTTTAATGCATAAATAAACAATTTTTAAAAACAAACCAAAAACCATCTTTTTATATAAATTAACTCTGTTTTAATGTAAAATTAACATAATCTTAACAATAATCAATGATATTATGAGCATTAATGTGAATCGCTTAAATATTTCCTATTCACCTTTGAGCAATAACATGCTCCAGGCACCTCCATGCTGGCAAGCCCCTGAAATGCTTCCTTCAAGCAAGAAAGGACTTAATGTATCTTACTACCTGCCGGCATCCCAAACGCTTGCCTGCGATGCGAAAAAAATCGATGTGTCCCACTATTTACCTGTCAGGTGCGGATGTTCCGATATAACTTCACCTCTTGCTTCAAAAAAAATAACGACTATCGGCGATGTGGCTAATAATGCACTATGGACAGGGTTGTTAATCCTGTCTACTTTTGCCAGCTTGTACAACGCCTTTGGACTGCTCTTAGCCGCGAGCATTTCATTTGCTTGGATCTGGAAATTATCAAACATGAGCTCCGACGTTGAAAAGAATACGCAGATGCTCCCTCATCATGGCATGGATTGCCTAAGAAACAGAAGACTACCATCGGATGCCACTCCAACTGCTCCGATAGTCGGGACGGCCAAGCAGCATTTAAAAAAACCGACCCGCTTTGGAATTGCCAGCTACTTCCCAGGTTACACGGCCTTAAATTCTCTTGTTTCCTACAGCATCATTCCAGGACTCTATAGCTCTGTGCCAAATGCTAACGCCCTAATCGACGAAAGCCCTGCCCATATGGAAAAATGGAGATCGATAGCAGAGTCTAAAAACATTCAAATGCTGCCCACAGCCCACTCTGCGGAAACACATGATTGGAGAAAAGCGTTAATTCAGGCTGCAGAACACAATATTGTGATCTCAGGAAATTATTGCGGCCAGAGTGCATTTGATGAAATCCTTGTGCTCATCAGAGAGAAGCTGGAAACGAATGAAAATTTAAAAGTTGTTATTATTTCTTCTCCAAATTTCGTGAAGGACGTACCGGAAAAAAACATAGAAAACCAATCCTTGATCGCTGAATTAAAACAAAGATATCCTTCTCAATTTTCTGTGGTCTACACCCCCGATGCCTGGTTGATGGAAGTTGGAGTTGGCTGTAAGAAAGTCACGAACCACACAAAATACTTCGGCATCGATTGGGGTCGCTATTACATCATGGGAGGAAGTGCGATTAAGGATAATTTCAATATGAGCGGAACAGATAGTATCACCAAGATCCTATCTGATGAAGAAAATGCTCAATTAGCTCGTTTTGAAGAACTGCTGTCCAACCTTCAGGAGGAATGGAGAAGGCCCAATGCAGACCCAGCTATGATTAGGGAGAAAATCCATGAGTTCATAGATTTTGGCGAATCCCTCAAGCATGCTTTGAGTCATTCGCCCAATTTTTCAAGAGAATACACCCCTTTGCTTGAAAAACTCTCTTCGATTCCTCAATTATTTAGAGAAGAATTTGAACGGCAAATTCCATTCGGCTTTAATCCAGGTCCGTTAAACTTTAGCTCGCAGATTACTTACTCTTCTATTGATGCATACGATGACAATGCATTTGCAATGGTTATCCCTGGTAATTTTAGAGACATGGATTTTGTCTTTAGCGACCCTAATGACAGATATTCGAGCGGTAGGCAGCTGTTTTTAGAAATGGTGCGCATGGCCTATTATTGGGATGCTCTCAACGCTTCTCATGAAAACAACCAGGCGATCTCCTCTTTTACACCAACAGAAGTTGCCCACCTCCCAATTTTTACTCAAAAAGAACAGCAAGATCCAAAATCCACTGATTCAGTCACTCATCGCATCATGAGAGAACCCATGCCGGAACGTTCCAAAGTCCATACTCAAAAAGTCGAAGGTTTTGAAGAGGCTCAAATAGGAAGTGTTCAAATGCTCTATCAAGGCCCAGAACAGTTGTCAGGTACAAACGAGTTCTCTTCGAAAGTTTTAGAACTTATTAAAAATGCAAAAGAGAAGATTGTTATTGATCATATGTATTTCTGTCCCACCGATGCCATGATGGAAGCTCTTAAAAAAGCCATTGAAGAACGCGGTGTTCAGGTTGAAATCATCACTTGCGCAAAAACAGATAACTGTCCCAACAATCAAAAATTTTTTGGGCCGTACAATAAATGGAACTGGGTAAAACTAGCAAACCAGCTATCTCCGGAACATCGGCAAAACCTTAAAGTCTTCCTATTCGCAGAAAAGCAAAAGGGACTCCATAAAAAAGTGATTGTGTTTGACGAAGAGACCGTTCTGGCTGGAAGCAGCAATTTGGGATATAAAAGTCTTGTAACAGCATCCGACCATGAGATCAATTTTGTTGCTAAATCGAAAGGCTTTGCCGAGAAGACGCTAAAGATCTGCGAACAAGACAAGAAACTATCGAAAGAAATCACCGATACCACGGAAATTTCCACAGTAGAACGTCTTCACGCACTCGTCTATTCCTCAGTGAAATCCTTGATGAACTAAGTTCGCT
Source organism: Verrucomicrobiota bacterium (assembly GCA_018239725.1). GTDB lineage: Bacteria > Chlamydiota > Chlamydiia > Chlamydiales > Rhabdochlamydiaceae > Acherontichlamydia. Next base: position 20,859 of record JAFEGU010000389.1, read on the forward strand.
TGTTTATTACAATGTGATGTGCTATACCGAACTCAATCACAAACCTGGAATTTATGCCCTGCATTTTTTCGTTCGGCATAGTGTGGAGTCCGACTCCAACTTCTTGTCAGCTAGCGAGGGCGAAAGTGAAGCTAAACGGAAAAAGGCCTCAGCATCAATTCCAGGTTTATGATTGAGTTTGGTATAGCGTTCAGGTTTCGAAACTTTAATTGATAAGCGCAATGCACAGCACTCCCCTCCCCTCGATCCAAGAAATCAAACAGCTCTTTCCAGTCTATCCCCACCACATGCAGTTCATTGCAGAAAGCCGGGTACACGCCAAGGCCATTTTAAATGGAACAGACAAGCGTAAAGTCGTTGTCGTCGGCCCCTGTTCAATCCATGACAAAAACTCCGCGATCGAATATGCCAAACGATTCAAAAAGCTCTCCCATGAAGTGTGCAAGTCCCTATTTTTGGTCATGAGAGTCTATGTGGAAAAGCCGCGGACGATCACAGGCTGGAAAGGATTAATCTACGATCCCCATCTTGATGGAAGCCATGATATCCAAACCGGACTGATATGGACGAGGGAACTGATGATGGCGCTGACGGAAATGAAAGTCCCCATCTCAACAGAATTCGTCGATCCGCTGGCAGCTTACTACGTCCAAGACTTGATCACATGGGGATTTATCGGCGCGCGCACATCGGCTTCCCAGCCCCACCGGCAGCTTGCCTCTGCATTAAAAATCCCCACTGGATTTAAAAACAGCACCGATGGGAACCTCGACCATGCCGTCAATGGGGTCATCTCAGCAAAGACATCCCATTGCTTTATGAATATTGATGAAGAGGGGCACTTATGCGCAGTCCAGAGCGATGGAAACCCCTGGAGCCATATTGTCCTTAGGGGCTCGCAAGAAGCACCGAACTACGATGCGGGCTCTGTGCATCTTGCCCTGCAAAAGCTAAAGAAGGCTCATCTTTCCGAGCGGATCATGATCGACTGTTCGCATGGAAATTGCCAAAAGGACCATGAGAAACAAGGCTCTGTGTTCCGATCCGTTTTCGAACAGATCGAAGGAGGCAACGAGTCGATTTTCGGAGCGATGTTGGAAAGCCATTTGGAAAGCGGAAGCCAGCTGTTGCCAGAAGATCCTGCGCTGCTCCGCTATGCAACGTCGATCACCGACCCCTGTATCGATTGGCAAACGACAGAAGAACTGATCTATTCGGCATGCGAGAAGCTTTCTTCTTCCCTTTCCTCTTCGCTGGCAGGGAGCTGAATCTCCTCTTTGATCGTGATCAAGTTCACCCAAAGCTGGTGCTTCCATTCGCGGAACAAGGTCCCGTCCTCATCGACAATTTCTGCCTTGTAGGTCAAAATCCCTTTTGTCTGATCATACTCTTGATCCAAAAGCTTGTAGGTCACCCAGCCCATTCGCTTGTCGATAGGAAAACAGATCGTCTTCTCTGTGTAGTTCCAGAAGAGCATAGTCAATTGAATGTGGGGCTTCCTTCTTAAGAGCTCTTTAGGAACGCGCCAATCGATGATCATCATTTGTCCGACCGGAGGATGATTTTGGCGAGGATCTGGAGTGTTGACGTGAATGCTCGCAAGATACCGGACATCGACCCACTGCTGTGCAACGGAGACGTAATATTTTTCACAACCGCTTAATGATAAAAGGGCTAATGCAAGAAATGCAATCGATATTTTTTTTTTAAACTGAACCATCGTGCACAATTCTTCAAAATAGATTATAATCGTCCATTAAGCCTTTTCCCATGGTAAATATGCAAGCAGATAATGACAGTTCGTGGAGCACTTTTCCGAAGCAAGCAGTCTATGGAATCATCTTCAATCAAGAGCGCACTCAAGTGCTCATGGTCAAGCGAAGGGACATCCCTGTTTGGGTCCTGCCTGGAGGCGGCAGAGACCGCAATGAAACGCCGGAAGAGGGAGCTGTCCGCGAAGTGCTGGAAGAAACTGGCTACCGCGTTGCAATCATACGGAAAGTCGCCGAATACCTCCCAGTGAACAAAATGACCCAGTACACCCATCTGTTCGAATGCCGCATTCTTGAAGGATCGGCGCAAATTGGCACTGAGACGCAAGAGGTCGGCTATTTCCCCTTAAGTTCGTTGCGCAAGCTCCCTCCCCCTTTTGAAGGATGGATCCTCGATGCAGCAGCCAACCATCCCCACATTCTACGCAAAAAGATCGAAGGGGTCACCTGGCTGAAATTCTTCCAGCTGCTCCTCCGCCACCCGATCTTAGTCGGGCGCTACGTCCTGACAAAGCTAGGCATCCACATCAACACCTAGTTTTGAAGCACCCTTACAGCATGTGTGTAATCGAAAAGTTGCAAACCGTATCAATGTAAAGTTCAACTTCAGTTTGTACCAATCCATCTTCTCAGGCTCGATATTCCACAATTGAAGTTGTTAGTTCTTGACCATCTTCGATGGATCGATTGCCTTATTGAACTCCTCTTCCGACATCACCCCCATCTGCAGAGCAGCTTCTCGGAGCGTGATGTTCTCCTTGTGGGCTTTTTGGACCACTTTAGCAGCTTTGTCGTAGCCGATGATCGGATTAAGCGCTGTTGCCAGCATGAGGCAATTTTCCAAATGCTCATTGATCTTTTTGTAGTTGGGCGTTATGCCGACTAAGCACTTATCATGGAAGTTAACGGAAACATCTGAGAGAAGATGGATCGAGTGCATCAGATTGTAGATCATGACAGGCTTAAAGACGTTGAGCTCAAAGTTGCCTTGCGTTCCCGCTATACCGATCGCAGCATCGTTGCCGAGGACTTGAACTGCGACCATTGTCATCGACTCGCTTTGCGTCGGATTGACCTTGCCTGGCATAATCGATGAGCCTGGTTCATTCTCAGGAATGAAGATCTCCCCTAAACCGCAACGGGGGCCGGACGCCAGCCAGCGGATATCATTGGCAATCTTCATCATCGAACAGGCCACCCGCTTCAAGGCCCCGCTCATCTCGACAATGGCATCATTGGATGCTAACGCTTCAAACTTGTTCGGAGCAGAGATAAAACGGTGTCCGGTCAATTCGGTGATCTTCATAGCGATCTTTTCAGCATATTGGGGATGGGCATTCAACCCTGTTCCAACAGCAGTCCCGCCAAGGGCAATCTCTGAGAGGTGGGGAAGGGCGTTTTCGATTGCACGGATCCCATGCTCAATCTGCGAAGCATACCCGGAAAACTCCTGGCCTAAGGTCAACGGCGTTGCATCCATCAGGTGGGTCCTTCCCACTTTGACAACATCCATGAACTCTTTGGATTTATTCTGCAGACCTTGATAGAGAACCTTCAAATTGGGGATCAACACGTTAACGACTGCAAGGGATGCTGCGATATGCATCGCTGCTGGAAACACATCGTTTGAGGATTGGGATTTATTGACATCGTCATTCGGGTGGATGGGGCTTTTAGAACCCAGGACGCCTTTTGCCATCTCGATAGCGCGGTTCGAAATCACCTCGTTGACGTTCATATTGGTCTGCGTCCCCGATCCCGTCTGCCAGACGTTCAGGGGAAAATGATCGTCGAGCTTGCCTGAGATCACCTCATCTGCGGCGCTAACGATCAGGTCCCGTTTTTCCTTAGAAATAAGATTGAGATCGCAGTTAACTATTGCCGCTGCTTTTTTGATCAAGGCCAGCTCATGGATCACCTCGATCGGCATCCGGTCTCGGTGCTTCCCGATCGGAAAGTTCTCCACTGAGCGCATTGTCTGAGCGCCATAGTAGCGGTCAGCTGGAACTTCCACTTCGCCCAATGAATCCTTTTCAATCCGAACGCCTTTTCCCATACACCCCCCAATTTAGCACGGTCAGCCAGGAATCCACCTTACTGGGTAAAGCTATTTCTTGTCATCTAAAGCTCAATGGGGAGCTCATATGAACCAACAAGAGGGGTTTGCAGGTAAAATGGCGCGAACAAACATTTTGAAGAATGGTTATTATCGCTGTCGATCTAGTTGATGTCGGTCAGCCACTTACTTTCAACCGCAATTACAAATTAAGTCTTTAAATTTAAGCATTTTACGCAACGAACTACTCGCTTAAAATCTGGACAGACAAGACAGGAAAAAGGCGCCAGGAGAGGGAAAATCGGCAACCGCATTGAAAACAAATTTAACAACAGGAACCTTAATCTAAAATTAATATTTTCATGATAAAATAATATTACAACAACACAACAAAAAAAAGAAGAGTAATTAATATGATGACATCAAGATTAGAAGCTAATTTAGCCGCAACAAATTCTAGAAATCCAGGTTCCGTACAGCCTAATAAAAATCCGAATTGGAATGGAAAAAGCGTTGATAAGTCAATTATTGGCCATGCATTAAAAATTGGATCCACTGCGCTAAATATCATATCTGGCATCGCTCGCTCTTTATTTGCCTCAAATCCCACTAATAAAGAACAAGTGTCATTAGATAGAGGAAATAAAGGTCTTGGTAAAGACACCTTCATCGCTGCAAATGGGTCAACTCCACCCATTATCGCTGACAATTATTCTTCGATTACTGTTGGAATAAACAAAGAATCACTTTCAGAATTTGACATTGACTGGAATTCAGAATCTAACGCAATTCAATAACCATCAACCTATCCTATGGGTAAATGATGAGACTATTGCATCAGTTATGTATGGATCCTCGCGTTATTCCTTAGCAAACAACCCCTGCATAAAGGCAGGAGTTGTTTACACTATCAATTTATTGCCATCATTGAGTTTTTCTATGAGCAAATGAAGCATCGAGATTTGGACTTCTGCATCTTTTTATGGACAACATCCGTCAATCAGCGTAACTTTGCAAAGATTTTGTTAATCATTGAGGTGCATATGGCAACAGTTAATCCTGCACGCTTTGGTGAAGGAGTTCTTTCTTGGTCTTGGCGTCCGGAGGCCAATCATGCCGTTTACAATGAACATCATGAACCGATTAATCAGATCCGATTTAACTCCTATAACGAAGTGCTCGAAGTCTTTTCGAGACATATTTTTCCTCTCTACAATCTATGCCGATATGGGATCATGGGCTTTGTGGACAAAGGGGGCACAAGGACTACTCCAAAATGCTTTGTCGTTGCCACCGACGTAGAAAGTTGGACTGGGCCTTATCTCTACGGCGACTGCGCGACTGTAATCAATCGAGAAGGTTTGCTAGAACATCAAACAAACTCATTAAATAAGCTTTCCCGCATCCCCCTTGTCGGAATTATCGCAAGTATTGGAAGAGTTGTTCTAGCAGTCTTGCATATCATTGGCCATGCTTTCCTTGCTTTAGTCACGCAGAACAAAGGGCACCTATACCATGCAGCAAAAGGGATGGTCGAGATCAAGTCGGGTCTTCTCGATGCAGTTCCCATCTTAGGCCGCCTTCGTGCTTATGTCGCCTATCATGACGGATCGCATTTTAGCCCGACCTCCCATTGGGACTGCATCAAGATCTACAACCCGAACAACCCTGATCTGGTCGACATAGAAAACGGCCTTTGGAACAGGCCATCTCCGCATCTCGTTACATTCCGCGCTTGAACTTACGCTAAGAGACGTTCTCTGTATTAAAACCGTTTGCTTTTCGCAGCTACTTTAATATATTAAATTAAAAAGTAAATATCTTCCAAAATAAAATAATTTTTATTTAGACAGCGATAATATTCGTAAATTCAATGTTTACCAACACGCAAATTAATGTTATAATAACAAAAAAAGACAATTTAATATAACATGACAACTGCTACAACAAATTCAATTAATTTATTCACTGCTCCCTCCTCGAACCGAGGTAGTCTCAATGTCTCCTACTACCTTTCGTCTAAAAATAAATCTTTGCAAAATGGGAACGGCCTTGATGCATCCTATTATTTCCCATGCAATAATGACTGCGCTCATCCCAATCCCTCTCTTACTTCTAATAGAGTCGTGACGCCAGAAGCTTCCTTAGAAAAATACCGATCGGCAACATGGAATGGAAAACAGGTCACTGCTCTACTGATTGGCTCAGTTGGCGTCATTGGACTTGTGGCCTTAAGCATTCTCATCAATCCATTTATCATTTTTGCAGCTCCCTTAGTCATTCTGACCACAATCCTCATCGTTCGAAAACTATCCGCTATTGATTATCAAATTGTGAACATTGAAGAGAATACAATCACTCTCTCAAATCGGGACATGAAGCTCATATCGGACGTAAAATTGCCTAATGTCCGACTTCCAGACCTTGAATTTGTCCGTTACATGTTAGCTGGCGGAGATTATCAAGAGCTATTGCATGAGGCTGACAAGCTGGTAGACGCGCACTTGGCTGATGATCAATATCTAGGAAACTTGCTAAGCAACTTGCAAATTGCAAAAATAGCGCACGAAGAAGCTTGCTATCGACGGTTTCTAGCAGATCCAGGTTCTTATTCTAAAGAAAAGCTCGACAGGGACATAGCAGCAGCTGGAGAAGCGTTTGTCATATTTAAAGAAGATCTCATGCAAAGGGCATTATAGGCGAGGGGCTAGGCCATTGCCCGCCCCCCTGCCTTTAACTCAGATCAGGAGCAGCGCGAAGACGAAGGCAAAGAGAGAGAACGACTCTACAATGCCAAGCGCAGCAAAGCACTTACCGATGATCGCTGGTTGTTTAGCGGAAGCTTGGATACCCGAAGCTGCGCACATCCCTTGATAGATCGAAGAGAAGAGCAAAGCAAGCCCTACAGAGAAGCCGATGCCGATCCCTGAAAGAGGAGATAAAGTGCCAGCAGCAATGCTGTTCTTCATCAGCAGCATCAGGACAAACCCATAGATCGATTGGGAAGAAGCGACAGCCGACATCCCGATGAATTTACCATGGTTTTCTTCTACTCGTCTCATCACTGCATGCGATGCCATACCGCCGATACCGCAACCAATTGAGCTGCCAACACAACCTAGCCCAAGGACAAGAGCTGGTCCTACCATTCCATAATCCATAACGTTAACTCCTTAAAAAATTAGTGTTCCTTTGGTTTCATTCGCATCAGGGGATTGAACAAACGGCCTCCGCCATCGAAGCAATAATGATACCATTCGATGAAATTAAGACGAAGCCCGTGGATGACCCCTGCCATTAACCCAAGTAAAATATTCACGCTGTGGCCAAAAAGGATGACGATCCATCCGATGAACAGCCCCACGTCCTGGCCAATCTCATTAAATGTCGATGCCATGATCGATCCTGCAAGCCCGAGGGCATAAAGACGCAAGTAGGAAAGGACGTCGGCAAAGACCTGGACCATGTTCGCGATTTCCCCTAATCCTTTCAGCCGCTTCTGGACCAAGGCTAAAAAGAGGGCTGCGATCACGCCGCTATAGATTAACTGCAGCCCTAATTCATTGCCTATCTGCTTATCGACCAACCCTAAAAAATGCAAAAGGGACGTCGCATTGAGCGTTTCAGGAAAATAGAGATAGGACCCGACCATAAAGGCGATCCATCCGATCCCCGCCCAGTGCCGAAACAGGTAGCGCAAGAAAGAAAATGCGATATGGATGACGCCAATGATCAGCGAAAACTCTAAGAGGATGCTGTCGGAAAAGGCATCGAACATCTCATAGCTGATCCTTCCTTTTTCCTCCGAAACAGCTCCATCTAGGAATTCCTGTCCGCTTTTGACATTGGTCAGGTTGGAAAATTTGGCAACCCACTGCTTTTGGACATCATCCTTGACACTCAGGTGATACTCTGCCTTTTTAACGGCGAGGTATTGGATTAGAGAGACCTTTCCAAGCCAGCTCTTTGGCTGAACTTGGATGCCGAAAAAGGCGGAAGTGGCCACTCCCCACAATACACATGCCGTTGAAAGGATCAGGGCCAGCTTGACAAATCGCTTGCCTTGCCCTTTAAGAGAAGGATACTTGAACTTGAGGTAAAGCGCGATCCCCAGGTAAAGAAGCCCATAGCCGCCGTCGGCTACAATCATAGCAAAGAAGAGGGCAAAGAACCAGAAGACCCATCCGGAAGGGTCTTTATCCGAGGTTGCAGGGATATCGTAGATTTTAACAAGGTCCTCACCTATCCGCTGGGCACCTTTGTTCTCCATGTAGGTGGGAACTTTGTCTTGCTCTTCAATCACGATCGGCTCGCAATGCACAGCCATCCCGTCGATGACAGCAAAAAGGGTATTCGTTTTGTTCTCAGGGACCCAAGCTTCGACAGCAAATAAGGTGCCTTCCAAGGGGAAAGCAAGGTCCTTCTTAGCAATATGCAAGTGGTAGTCATTTAAAAAATCGATCAGCACATGGTGAAGGTAGTCGATGTGCCCTGCAAATCCTTTTAGCTCCGCTTCCATTTGATGAAGAGACTCCTTGACAAAGGTCAAGTGGGTCTGCAGCTCGCCAAGAGGACGGTCGATCCTCATTTCAATCATATCGGGGTAGGTTTTAGGGCTGCGATTGATCGTCACGAAATAATCCAGGTCGTAATCGGTACCAATGTAGATCACTTCATCGGTAAAGTTCGTTGCATGGCTTTTAGCTGTCTTCATGCAGAAAAACTGGATCTCTCTGCCCGATTCTTTTTCGATAAAGTCGATATCATCCGTGGAAAAGTCGCCAAAAGGAGCAACCCGCGAGATCTCCGCTTCGACCAGTCGTTTTTCTTCTGATAGCTTTTCAACCTCAGCCTTGAGCTCTAAGACCCGATCGGCAACTTCCAAAGCAATCGCACGTTCGATATCGCCTTCGTACGTTTTTTTTACGGGAAGCTTACGCAAGATCTTGATGGCATGGGAAAGGGTTTGCACTTCTGCAGGCAGTTCGACCACTTTTTTTCCAGAAGGGGAAATAAACTCGATAACCCCCTGTGTTTGCGCGCGGGAGAAAAAGCGGTCGATCTCTTCTTTGGCTCCAATAAGAAGATACTTTTTTACATTAATGATCATCGCCCTTTCCCTTCATTGCGCATTTGGATCTTTTTCTTGGCCACTTTAGCTTGAGAAACTGCTGCTAGTTGCTGGTCGCCAAGAAAGATTTTAATCTTCTTGATGTTCTGCTGAGCTCTTGGAATCAAAATTTTCTCAAAAAGGTTAACGCGGATCGAAACCTCTCGCAGCTCCTTTTCCAAAAGCCTCTTCTTCTCCTCTGCGATCGCGATTTTTTCACGTGCCGTCAGAAGGTCCTTGACCCCCTCGATTGCAGATTCAAACCAGATCGGCGTGTCGAAAAGGGTGTAATTCGAGGGTGCAAACACAACCTTTTCAAGGATCGGGATGTCGACGCCCGCCACATTCTCAAAGCTCTTTTCGACTTGGACGATCTCAACCGATGAGAACAGATCGGGGGCATTCCGGTCGGTAAAGAGGGAGCAATACTTTCCCACATGCCCTTGAGCCGTCGAAAAATCGATGCGCAATCCTTCAATCTCAGCTTGGGCCAAGTTGACTTCTACCTGGAGCATCGCTTTTTTCAGCTGGAGCGTCGGCAAATACTTTTGCAAACGGTCGTGCTTGAGCTGCTGGATCCTTAGTTCGGTTTTTGTTAGCTTTACGTCAGCCACGCATCCATCTCATACTTTAAGGCCACAGTGATCACTTTTTTGGCCAATATTTATCAATCAAAGTCTGTTTGATCCCAACTTCGTGGGAATCAAAACATTCCGCCAAGGTCTTCCAACCTAAGGCCAACGCATCTTCCAGAGAAAGGTTAACTTGCAGGTTCATCATCCTGTCTTCAAAAAGATGGGAAAAATGGAGCAGTTTCTCATCCCAACGCGATAAGCGGAAGCCCATGCTTTGCCGCTCACGCGCCTTTTTCGAATCGGCGTAAAGGCGGATCTGCGCGTTTGCAATGTCTCCGTGGTCTTCACGAGTGACTTTGCCGATCACTTGCTGTTTCAAGCGGGAAAGGGATCCGAATGGATCGATCCTGCCGCCATGCAGATAAAACTGCCCTTCGGTGATGTAGCCCGTGTTGTCAGGGATAGGATGGGTCACATCGCCGCCAGGCATCGTCGTAACCGAGATGATGGTGATCGAGCCGCTGCCATCGATATCGACCGCTTTTTCGTAGCGGGAGGCCAAGTCGGAATAAAGCGAACCGGGATATCCGCGGTTCGATGGGACCTGGTCCATCGTGATCATAATCTCTTTGATCGCATCGGCAAATGCCGTCATGTCTGTCAGAAGGACGAGCACATCCTTGTCCTGCACGGCAAACTTCTCAGCGCAAGCCAGCGCCATGTCAGGGACCAGCAGACATTCGACTGCTGGATCTGTTGCGCGATGGACAAACATGATCGTTTTGTCCAAAGAGCCCGATTTTTCAGCATTGTCGATGAAGGCTTGATAGTCGTCGAAACGCAGGCCCATTCCTCCGATGATAACAACATCGGCATCGGTCTGGTTCGCAATCCGCATCAAAAGCTGGTTGTACGGCTCGCCGGCGATCGAAAAGATCGGGATCTTTTGCGATTTCACAAGGCAGTTGAAAACATCGATCATCGGAATATTAGTGCGGACAAGGTCCCGAGGGACGATCCGGCGCACCGGATTAAAGGATGGAGAGCCGATCTCGATATGTTCCCCTGTGATGACAGGCCCATTGTCGATCGGGTCGCCAGCTCCATTAAGACGCCTTCCAAAAAGTGAATCGCTGCAGACAGCTTCCATCTGACGGTTTAAGAACGTCACTCGGTCGTTTGTTGCGATCCCGCGCGTGTTCTCAAAACACTGCAACGTGACATACTCGCCATCGATACGAAGCACAGATGCGTAAGTGGATCTGCCATCATGTTTGTGCACGCGGGCAAGCTCGCCAAGGCATACGCCTTGGGCCATTACCGTGATCAGGTTGCCACGCATGTCAAGAATTCTATCATAAACCTTTTTCATCTTTTTCCTCTGTGCGTATCAGCGTGCTCTTTTTTGGCAGCATGTTGCAGTTTGTGTTCTATCCGATGAAATGCCTCTTCATACCGGGCAGACTTAAAGGGTAGGAAGTTCATATTTTTCATCTCGTTTTGCAGCTCGAGGAAAAATGTTCGAGCAGCATCATGGGAATCAAAAGCAAAATGGGTATCGAAGATCTGGTAGATCAGCTTGAACAACGGGATCTGCCTTTGCAAGGGGCAATAGGCATCTTCCTTATCGAACGCGTTCTGCTGCAGATAGCTGAACTCGTAGAGCTCCGATTTGAGATACGTGATCATATCGTTCATCGAGATCCCCTCTTCGCCGACAACCTCCATCCTTTTGCCAATCTCATCTCCTTCGCGCAAAATTTTAGCTGCCCGCTTGACCATCTTGTTCCAACCTTCGACGCGCGCTTCGAGTTCCTGGCCAACATCATCAACATATTTGCTCCAGGAGATCAACGGATCGATCGCAGGATAACGACGCGCATCGGATCTTGCTCGCGACAGGCCATGGAATGCGCCGACGACAGAAAGGGTCGCCTGAGTGACAGGCTCTTCAAAGTTACCACCTGCAGGTGAAACAGTTCCGCCAATTGTCAACGAACCCGTTTTTCCATTGCGCAGAGTGATGACGCCTGAGCGTTCATAGAACGCAGCAATGCGCGACCCTAAGTAAGCAGGGAAGGCCTCTTCGCCAGGAATTTCTTCGAGTCGCCCTGACATCTCACGCATCGCTTGGGCCCATCGGGAAGTCGAATCGGCAAGCAGAAGCACATCGAGCCCCATCTGGCGGTAATATTCTGCAATGGTGGCTCCCATGTAAATGGAGGCTTCCCGCGCAGCAACAGGCATCGATGAGGTATTGCAGATCATGACCGTTCGGTTCATGAGGGCTTCATTGGTATGCGGATCGGTCAAGTGGGGAAATGTCTTTAATACCTCGACAACCTCTCCGGCCCGCTCGCCGCAGGCAACGATGACAACGACATCGACAGCGGAGTATTTGGAAAGGTGGTGCTGCAATACGGTCTTGCCAGCGCCGAATGGTCCGGGTGAACTAAAAGAGCCTCCTTTAAGGACTGGAAACTGGGTATCGACAATGCGCATCCCAATGTCCATCATTTTGGTGGCTTTTGTCTTTTCTCCTTCGAACAAAGGCATTTTCACAGCCCACTTTTGAAGCATCGTGAAGTGGTGCTCCCCCCCTTTTTCATCCACTGCTCGGGCAACAACAGTATCGATCGTATATGAGCCTGGCTTGATCATCCAGTTGAGCGTGTACTGTCCGAAATGGGTGAAGGGCACCATGATCTGATGGTGGAACCTCCCCTCCATGACGTAGCCTAAGCTGTCTCCTCGGGCAACCGTGTCCCCGACTTTTGCAGTCGGCTGAAAGTCCCAATGCTTGGAACGGTCCAAAGGCGGCAAGTACACGCCTCGAGAAAGGAACAGACCCGTTGCGTCAGCGACTTTCTCAAGAGGGTTCTGAAGTCCGTCGACAATCGATGTCAATAGGCCTGGGCCGAGCTCGGCTTCCAGAAGATGGGTGCTAAACTCCACAGATGTATGAAGGCGGACTCCCCGTGTGTCTTCAAAGACTTGGATCTTGGCAGTGTTGCCAACAATTTCAATGACCTCTGCCTTCAGGGAAGTCCCGCCGCCGAGGCGGACCATGCAGACCTCTCCTTGCCGGATGTCTCCTTCAAATTCAACTTGCAGCAAGTTCCC
>JAFEGU010000038.1 GCA_018239725.1 Verrucomicrobiota bacterium
TAATTTTGCAGCGCCTGCCTCAATATGATTATCCTGCCATGCCTCCTTGTCCAACCATGGGATGACAACCCGGTCGAATTGGACCTCTTTTAATTCGGCCACAGCACTGCCTGCACTCGAGGCATTCTTATTGAGCCAACTTTTTACAGCTGGTTCTGGACAATGGACTGTTTGGAACTCACCCCATCCCAGGTGATTCTCGTCCGGCGTAAAAATCTTTGCCTTCTGCTCGGAATAACGCAATTTTAAACTCCGTAGGAGCTCTTTCGAAGACCGGTTGGCAAAGACCAAATAGTTCAAAGGCCTTGCATCCGATCCCTCTTGCAAGCATTGGCGGTCTATCTCCTGTCTGGCTTCAGCAAGGGAATGGGCAATCACGACTGAATTGTATCCCCCTTTTTGGAAGGTTTCGTAGTCAAACTTCTTGTCCCAGCTTCGATTTTCTTCTAGGCTAATGCAGAAAAATTTGTGTTCGTAGTTAAAGATCCTATACCCTCGATATTCCTTGCCGGCTTCAGAAATCGTTTCCGAATCAAAGTGTTTTTGACGGTTTAAGTTCTCCTTTGACAATGGACGGGGCCTGTCAGGATCGATGCTGCTGGATGGGACCTTGGATATAAACCTATTCAGCAGATATGAGACCACTTTAATTGGGTTAAGCAATTTCTTGTAACGGCTCAATCGAATACGCTTATCGATCTTGTTCCTTACTTCTTCGATGCTGTTTTCCTTAATGATCCTAGGATATCCCCGCTCCTGCATCTTCTTAATCTCAAATTGTCCTTCAGCTTGAGGAAGTCCGTAAAAACTGTCATATTGAATGATATTATAACCCTTGTAGCCTTCCTTAACTAAATTAAGAAAATAAGCTTTGGGTTCCTCTTTAGGCCGCTTAAGCGCAAATCGTTTCCTCAATTGAAAAACCGTCCTGATTAGAGTCCGGATTTTCCAATAACGATCTGACAAGATCAAAGAATCGATGCCCTGCATGACTTCATCGATGCTTTTCCCTTTTATGATCCACTTGTATTTCCCTTCCTGAACCTTCTTAAAGTCAAAAGCGCCCTCAATTTGAAGCACACCGTAATATTCATCGTATTGAATGATGTTAAAGCCTTTATACCCCTCTAAAGACAAAACCGCAGAATATGCAATCGGCACCTCATCCGGTCTTTGCATGATAAGTCGAATATCCGGTTCCTTAGGCCAAATTTCTTCAATCAATTTCAAATACCGCTTATTGTGCACCCATTTTTCCAGAAAGATCATCCTTTGCTTTTCAACAAGCTCTTCGGAAACCTTAGATCCATAAGCTAAAGTAGCGCCGCCAATATGAGTCACCGTTACATAAGAAGAACAGACGACTCGATAGCCCGCTTCCCAAATTTGAAAACCGTAATCGATATCGAGAAAGTATTTGGAATACGACTCATCCACTTTAAGGTGGCGGCATTTTGCAACATCGATCAACATCAAAGCGCTGCAAATGCTCTGCACGCAAGTTGGCTTCTTTAAAGTCTTAAGAATATGAGAATGATAGCCAGAAAAATCGGATCGCATCACAATGCCGGCGTAAGAAAATTTACCCTCAGCATCCTTATGCATCGGCGTCACGACGCCAACGCTTTCCGTTGCACAACGGAGCAGTCCGTCCAACCAACCTTCTTCGACTAAAACATCATCGTCCATGAGGACTAAATACGGCGTTTTAGCAAGGGATATTATCCTATTCATTTCCCTTGGATGATTGAAATCTTTCGAATAATTATTGTCGATGATGATCAGCTCAAAGTTCTCAGTAAATTGTTTGACGCGCTTGATGCACTGCTCTGCATAGGATGATTGGATGTTTCCAGAAACGATCCCTACCGTAACCCGAGTGTTCTTCGATGAGAGGCCTGATTCAGCTAAACGAGTTATCACAAATTCCGGCTTGCGCAAAGATACCGAATCTGTAATTTCGTCTAATATTTTTTTTCTATTTTTTATTGTTCGGCTAGATTCTGCTGGCTCAATTTCTTCAACAAGATTTAAGGCTATATTCTTCCGTTCTTCAAGCAAGCTATCAAATGCCTTTGTATCGATCGAATGGATTCTCTCGTTCACTTGATAGTGGACTCCTCCGGCTTTTTCATCAGACCGATTCAGATGCTCAAAGACAACGTCAGGCAAATAGATGATGCGCGTGTGGCCAAGCGCAGCAATGAGGTTAAAGAGATTGTAAATGTGGTCGTCAATGCGGTAGCGCAAATAAACGTCAGGACAAATTCCCCCGGCAATTTCGCAAAATTTTCTACTGACAAATGGAAACGTGCATAATTTATCTTCGAACAATAAATCATTCACATGGACAAGAACGATTTCATCAGCATAAGAGTTAAAAACCGACAAGATCGTTTTATCCCATCCTTGAGTTCGGACAATCACATCATCATTCACCAGCATGATGTATTTGCCTTTGCCAGCTTTATATCCAGCCATATTCAAGCCGCCCATCGACAAGCCCGGCTTTACGATGACTTTTTGCACTTGAAAGGGCATGCCGCTGACATCAAACTGGACTGATTCCTCATCGTCATCGTCAATTACAAGAATGACTTCGCAAGTAGATGGATTGGCAGCAGTTGCTGACAGACTTTCCAAAAACCGCCGCAATGATTCAACCGCTTTGCGCGTAGGAACAATTAAAGAGAATACAATCTCGTTTGCCACTATGATCTCCCTTAGTAACGTTTTCTGAACTAGAACTAAACTCTATGGCCAGAACCCATCGCAACAAGCTCATTTTCAGTCGGTTAAGAAAACAAATTCACTAATTAAAAAAAGAAATCTACTTTAAGAAACCTAAGGTTGTCAAGCTGAAATTGAGGAAGGAACTATACTGAAATACCTTGAAAAACAGGGAGTTTGGCAAGGAGGCTTCAGCTGCTGCAAAATTTAACGCGATTCTTGATCCGAAGGACAAACCGCTTCGCCTTATGCAACCGGAGGAAAAAGTAAACCTCTCTTGCCATGTGATAAAAAAGATATTTCCATCGATAGGAAAAACTCTGTTTGGATTGCAAGAAACAGTTCCAAATCAAAAAGACACCAAAGGTCTGTTTATCAAAAGGATCGGTATGCTTCAAATTGGAAACGTTCTCTTTTTTTAAAAAGCATAAAATCTTTTGCACGATATCTTCACGCAGTTCCCACAACGTGTAAAAATTGTAATTACCAAGTTGATGAGAACGGAGATTGTAGATCGCGTCAACATCTCCCTTTCCGTTTGAGATATGCCGATGCTCCATATAGACGTCGGAAAGGTAGCAGAACCTGTCGTACCCGAAATCCTTCAGCCTTAGAAAAATATCAAAGATGTGGCTGTCGATCCCATCTCCCCGATAGAGCTTAGGAAAAGGATCTTCGATCAGAGAGCAGCATTCCCTTGAAAGGATCGGAAAACAAGGGAACGCATCGTCTTTGATGCCATCTTTTGCAAACATCAAAAATACACCATCTGGGAATTGCTTGCTTTCTCTAATAATGATCTCATCCCAGCCCTTTGTCCGGAACAGGACATCGTCATTTCCTAAAATGATCAACTTTCCGCAAGAGTTGTCCATACACCGGGTATTTAAGCTTCCCATCGTAGCTTGCGGAGCGATCGTTTTGACAATCTTCAATGGAGAATCGGGCCACTGCATCTGATCATAGGATCTATCGTCCTCATCAATTCCAAGGACGACCTCGACATTGCCCGGGTTCGCGGCAGTCTCTATGACCGACTGCAAAAAATCCAAAAGGCGGCCAGGGCGGCCTCTTGTCGGGACAAGAATCGAAATTTCAACCATGTTTTACCGCTTAAAAGTTTGAGTGTAGCTAATTGAAGTTTTGGAGATTAACAGATCTAGGAAAGGTTTGCCATCTTTTCAATGAACCTTTCCGAATATTAAGAGCTTATGCATAGTATACTGCGACCGCCCTTAAATTTGCGGAGCAGAAAATGACAGAGCGCATCACCATGTCTGCCGACATCATCATTATTGGCGCCGGCATCGTCGGCCTAGCAACAGCCTACCAATTGCAAAACAGGATGCCCCGCCTTAAAATTGCGATTCTTGAAAAAGAGAGCGCTTCGGGCCAGCACCAATCCAGCCACAATAGCGGAGTCATCCATTCAGGCGTCTATTATAAGCCAGGGTCCTTAAAAGCGCGCAACTGCACAGAAGGAAGGGCCTTGCTCCTCGATTTTTGCAATCGGAAAGGGATCCCCCTTAAAAAAATGGGGAAAGTGATCGTCGCAACAAAAAAAGAGGAGCTCTCCTATCTTTCGGAGCTGCACTATCGAGGGACGAACAACGGATTAGAGGGGTTGAAGATCATCGGCAAAGAAGCGTTGGCGGATATCGAACCCCACATTCAAGGACTTCAAGCCCTTTGGGTCCCTAATTGCTTTTCGATCAATTTCCAAGATGTCGTTAAAAACCTTCTTGAAGAGATCGTTCAAAAAGGGGGAAATGTCCTATTCGGACAAAAGGTCCTCAAGATTACAGATAATGAGAAACAAGTGGCCGTTGAGACGGCGAACGCAACCATTACCGGGTCTTTTTTGGTCAATTGCGCAGGGCTTCATTCTGATCGGATCGCATCCCTTGTGCTAAACAAAGAAGACGTCCCCTTCGAGATCATCCCTTTCCGCGGAGAATACTGGGAGCTTGCCGCTAATAAAAGAGACCTCGTCAAAGGATTGGTCTATCCCGTTCCCAATCCCCAGCTTCCCTTTTTAGGAGTCCACTTAAGCCGGATGGTGGATGGCCGGGTGACAGCGGGACCGAATGCCGTTCTAGCATGGGCAAGAGAAGGTTATCGAAAATCCCAAATTAATCTTAAAGACTGCGCCCAATATCTCGCTTACCCGGGCTTTTGGAAAATGGCAAAACGATTTTGGAGATCGGGCATTGAAGAGATGTACCGTTCCATGAGCAAGAAGGCCTTTGTCAAAGACGTCCAAAAACTTCTTCCTCAGATTGAGGAAAAGGACTTAGTAACAGGCGGAGCCGGCGTCAGGGCGCAGCTTGTCAAACGGGATGGGAACTTGCACGACGACTTTGCGATCGCGCACAAGAACAAAACACTGCACGTCCTCAATGCTCCGTCGCCCGCCGCAACATCCTGCCTCTCGATCGGAAATTTCTTAAGCGAACAGATTTCGCAAGCTGTACGCTGAACAAAAACAATTGGAATTTATAATTCTGGATTTGTTATCGTCCCACATTCAAACCCTAAAATGGTACGAACATGAAAATCCTCGTTACTGGAGGAGCAGGATACATCGGCTCCATCCTCGTTCCTGAATTACTAAAAAGAAACTACGAAGTCGCCGTCTATGACAATTTCATGTACAAACAGTCTGGCCTGAACAATGTCTGCTACAATCCTCTGTTCCACATTGTCAAAGGCGATATCAGGGATCGGGAAAAACTAAAGACCCATCTGAAATGGGCCGATGTGGTGATCCCGCTCGCTGCTTTAGTCGGCGCTCCCTTATGCAACCAAGACCCTTACACAGCAACTTCCGTCAACTATCAGGCTACCCTTGACATGATCAAGGACCTTTCTCCTAATCAATGGGTCCTGATGCCTACGACCAATAGCGCCTACGGCGTCGGCGAGGCAAACAACTTCTGCACAGAAGAATCCCCTCTGCATCCTATCTCCCACTATGCCAAGGAAAAAGTCAAAATCGAACAAGAGCTGATGAACAATCCCAACGCCGTCAGCTTCCGATTGGCAACCGTGTTCGGTATGTCTCCCCGCATGCGCACCGACCTGCTCGTTAACGATTTCGTCTATCGCGCTGTTCATGACCGGGCTGTCGTGCTTTTTGAGAGCCATTTCAAACGCAATTACGTCCATATCCGCGATGTCTGCCGAGCATTTCTTCATGCAATCGACAACTTTTCCCAAATGAAGGGGCAGATCTACAATGTTGGCCTTTCCAGCGCAAATATCTCTAAGAAAGAACTTTGTGAACGGATCAAAGCCCATCTTCCCCAATTCACCTTTGTGGAAGCCCCCATTGGAGAGGACCCGGACAAGCGGGATTACATCGTCTCGAATGAGAAAATTGAGAAGACCGGTTTCACCCCTCAATTCTCATTGGACGCCGGAATCCAAGAACTCGTCAAAGGATTCACCATGATCAAAAACGCCAACTACTCGAACGTTTAAGGATCCATGCGGATACACAAGGAATCGAAAGTTGCATCTCCAAAAGTCTCTCTCATCCTTCTTGATTGGAGCGTCCGAGAGAGCTTTCACATTTGCCACTATTTAAGAAACCAAACTGTTCCGCGGGATCAATTCGAGGTCATTGTTTTAGAATACTATTCGACCCTTTCTCCTGCGCTCCTTCAGTTCGAAGCGGACTTCGATTCGATCGCTGCCCTTGAAATGCCGAAATCGAGCTACTATCACAAGCACCTCATGTACAACATCGGATTTCTATTGAGCAAAGGCGATATCATCGTCATCTGCGATTCCGATGCCATGGCAAAGCCCACTTTCATCGAAAGCATCATCAAAGAGTTCGAAAAAGATCCCAACATTATCCTGCATATCGACCAATTTCGAAATAACAGAAAGGACCTATACCCCTTCAATTACCCTTCTTTTGAAGACGTGATCGGCGAAGGCTGCAACAATTGGATAGATGGGATCACAACAGGGATTGCGGCCACCTCTGATCTCCTCCATCGGCGCAATTACGGGGCCTGCTTTTGCTGCAAGAGGACAGACTACATTGCTATTGGAGGCGCCGACGAGCACATTGATTACGTTGGGCATATCTGCGGGCCATACGATCTGACCTTCCGATTGAGCAATTTAGGAAGAAAAGAGATCTGGCACCGCAAAGAATTTTTATACCACACTTGGCATCCTGGCAGCGATGGAGTCAACAATTACCTAGGTCCGCATGATGGACGCAATATGTCGACAACTGCACTAGACCATATTGCAACAGGAAGAACAAGTCCTCATGTCGCAAATACCTTGATCAATGAAATTCAGAAAGGTGCATCGATTGCTTTCAATGAAGTGTGTGAAAGGGGAATTTCCAGCGCAAACATGCTAATCACCGATTGGGACTTTCTAAATTGCAAAGATAAAGTTGAACATCAAGCAAACAAGACATACCATATTTCGACAAATGATGATTGTTTATGCTACAATTTCGATGGCACACCACAAGCTGCAGATCTTACCGTTAACAAGCCTTTTAAAGATAATGCAGCAGGCCCATCTACAATCAGGAAGTTTTCTCAGATTGTTTTAAATATTGCGCTCCTACTTCAATGCGTGAAAACAACAATACGAGCCCCTTTGACGACAAGTCTAAGAAAAAAACGTAAGAAATACATTCCAAACTCCTTTTATATTTTCTCTAAGGCCCTGTTTATCCTGTTTCGGCACCCTAAATATTATCCATCGAAGTGGTACCAAGTAACTGCCCAATTCTACTATCTCGATAGAGCTCTCCAAAAATTATCCCATCACTTCCACATTTTTAGAGAAGCGTTGCATGCCAATAAGAATTTGATTATTTTTGCCGGTAACGACCTTCAGGTCGAATTTCTTCGGGATCTCGTTGCTGCTATTAGGATTCAAGAGAGAGCCACGCTTAAACTTGCTAAAGGTCCTATTCTTAACGTTGAACCCATCTCTTCTTATGCAGAAAAAATAAAAGAACCAACCGCTTGCGATCATTATTTTACAAAAAGCGCTTTTGACCAACTACATAGCAAAAGCGCAATTTCACACCTTTATTGAAAATTAGGTTAAAGGAGTTAATCATGTCGGCCAACTCACTAGATATCTTGTTCATTAATCCAGGCTCGTTGAAAGCCGTCTATCAAGAGCTCGGAAATGAGTTTTCTGCGATTGAAACTCCTTCCCTAACAGCTCTCTTTGCAACCTACGTCAGAAAAAAAGGAGCAACCACGGCGATCATCGACTCTGCAGCGCTCAACTTCGATCCAGCGCAGACTGCCGCCTATATCGAAAACAACTATTCCCCAAAGCTCATCGTCGTTGTTGTTTACGGCTTCCAACCTTCCGCCTCAACGCAAAACATGACCGTCGCTGGAGCGATTTGCAACGAGATCAAAAAAAGAATGCCGAACGCAAAGATCCTCATGACAGGGACCCATCCAGCCGCCCTTCCAAAGAGAACGATCGATGAAGAGCAAGTGGATTTCGTCTGCAGTCAGGAAGGCCCTCAAACAATCTGGGGTGTTTTCGAAACGCTCAACAACAAAGGGACCGACTTCAGCCAAGTTCCCAGCCTGTTTTACCGTGAAAATGGAGAAGTCAAATCTACACCCAAAGGCCCTCTGCTTGAAAACTTAACTGAAGTGATGCCAGGCGCTGCATGGGACCTGCTCCCCATGGACAAATACCGCGCCCACAACTGGCACTGCTTCGATAGAAAGCTCCAAAGACAGCCCTACGCCTCTATCCATACATCCCTTGGATGCCCCTACCGCTGCACATTCTGCTGCATCAACGCTCCGTTTGGCAAATCATCCTACCGCTTATGGGACCCTCAAGCTGTCATCGAAGAAATCGATATCCTCGTCAACAAGTATGGCGTCAGAAACATCAAATTTGTCGATGAAATGTTCGTCCTTACTCCCAAACATGTGAACGGGATCTGCGATCTTTTGATCGAAAGAAATTACGATCTGAACATTTGGGCTTATGCTCGCGTCGATACAGTCCGTGATGAGTTTCTAGAAAAACTTTATAAAGCTGGCATCCGCTGGCTTGCGCTCGGCATCGAATCGGGAAGCAAGCACGTCCGAGATGGTGTAGAAAAAGGACGTTTCGGAACGGAAGATATCTTGCGCGTTGTTCAGAAAATCCAAGCCGCCGGCATCAATGTGATCGGCAACTACATCTTCGGTCTTCCCGATGACACCTTTGAATCGATGCAGGAAACTTTAGATTTAGCTTTGGAAGCTAACTGCGAGTTCGCCAACTTCTACTGCGCAATGGCCTATCCCGGCTCCAAGCTATATCAAATGGCATTGGAAAAAGGATGGGAACTGCCCGATACATGGATTGGATTCTCCCAGCATGCCTATGAGACCAAGCCTCTGCGCACAGAGCAATTGACCGCAGCAGAAGTGCTTGAATTCCGGGACAAAGCATTCCACCAATACTTCACTTCTCCAAAATATTTAAGCTTAGTGGAGAAAAAATTTGGAAAAGAAGTTGTCGATCACCTAAAAGAAATGACGAAAATTACACTTCGCCGCAAGATTGTCGAAGAAGCTCGATCCCTTGCTGAAGTTTAATCCACAGTTTGCAAGATCGGGGACGCCTTGTCCCCGAAATGTGTATGCAGTCATGCCAAATTTAATTAATACGATCACTTGCTGGAGGTTGTGATGATCATTTCTCGAACTCCCTTTCGCGTTTCGTTCTTTGGTGGAGGGACAGACTACCCCACCTGGTTAGCAGAGCATGGTGGAGCTGTCCTCGGCACATCGATCAATCATTACTGTTATTTAAGCTGCCGCCACCTCCCCCCCTTTTTCGAGCACAAATACCGGATCGCCTATTCCAAAACAGAAAATGTGAAATCGATTGCAGAAATCGAACACCCTGTCGTCAGAGCCGTTCTTGAGTATCTTGGCTTTCAAGAGCTTGGAATGGAAATTCACCATGATGCCGACCTCCCTGCACGCTCGGGAATCGGTTCAAGCTCCACATTCACCGTCGGACTCCTTAATGCCCTAATCGCCTTCAAACATGCCCGTCTTCCGACACAAGAGCTTGCAAAACTCGCCATTTACATCGAACAAGAAATGCTGAATGAGGCTGTCGGATCCCAAGATCAAATTCTCGCCGCACACGGCGGCTTTAACCGAGTCGATTTTTACCGGGATGGAAAATTCACGATTTCCCCTGTCATTGCCGATCCTCTTAAAATTGAGTCCTTGCAAAAGCATTGCATGCTCTTTTTTACCGGGTTTTCCCGATTTGCTTCCGAAATTGCCAAGTCGCAAATCAGTAACATGAAGGCCAATACGACAACTCTGCATCTCATGCGCGCCATGGTCGATGATGCGATGGAGATTTTAGAAAATCCCCAACGGGACATCCGGGAATTTGGAGAGCTTTTGCACCAAGCATGGGAATGCAAGCGCACTCTTTCCGACAAGGTCTCCACCGATGCGATCGACGAGATCTACCAAAGAGCCCGAGAAGCTGGAGCCATCGGCGGCAAGCTGCTAGGAGCCGGCGGCGGCGGATTCATTCTTCTCTTTGCATCCCCCGAAGACCAAGAAAAAATTAAAGCAGCGCTGTCCAACCTGATCTATATCCCATTTGCCTTTGAAAATCAGGGAAGCCGGGTTATTTTTCATGAAAACACAGGGTCGTCCGAAAAAAAAGATCCGAAAACTCCCCCCCTATCCATTTATGGAGTTAAGAACCTTTATGTCTAAGAAATCTTATTTTCCATTCCTTCTTGTATGCTTGATGTTATCTATTGCACCCTTTTTATTTTGTGATACGCCAGTTACTCTATCAGATAATAGAAACCTCACTGAATCGGAAATTGCTAGATGCAGACCTGTCATTGAGAAAATTGAAATTCTTATTAAAGATCGAGATCCTAACCACGGAACAGGAGATAATTTTTGGACTCCTGAAGAAGAAAACTCAGAATACATTAAGGCTTTTAAATTAGTATCAAGCAGTGAAAACTCACAAATTCTTAAGAACCTTATTTTATTTTGCCGATTTTTTACCGGATTTGATCTTGTTCATCAAAAGTATAGCCCTTATCACACCCCATTTTTCATGGGAAAAGACAAATTTGATCCTATCCAATATGAAAGTGAAATTAAAGAGCTTTCGTCCAACTCAATATTTAGCGGATGGGCATTTCATTATAGCAACTACCAAAACCAGCTACTTTCTTTTAAAGTTCCGAACGAATATATCTATCAGCCCCCCTTGTTTTTAGGACAATTAGGAATGAAAACGTTCCTATTTCCTTTTTTTAAAGAGATTTTCTATAATTACAATGTATTTGCTTATCAAGAGCGTATTTCTATCATGTATGCATTTGGTTTGTTTGATAGACTAAAGAACATCAGCAAAACCAGACCCGTTAGAATTTTAGAGATTGGTGCTGGATATGGTGCTTTAGCGCAATTTATTAAAACGATCTTGCCTAGCGCAAAATATACAATAGTTGATATTCCAGAGTCCTTGATTTATTCAGCTCTTTACTTAACCCTCACCCATCCAAACTATCATCATGCTTTTGCAAATTTGGATGATCCAGAAACGGTCAAGTCGTCTGATTTTATATATGTATCCAATATTGACGCAGACAAGATCACAGATTCATTTGACTTAGTGATCAATACCCTTTCGATGAGTGAAATGAAAAGTGAAGTAATCAATTGGTATATCTCTTTAATCCAAGATCGTTGGATCAGAGATGGGGGGGTATTTTTTGAAGAAAACCAAGATAATACACGCTTGGGAATGCAAAATGCTCAAGATATCATTAAAAATAAATTAATTAGAGTCCAATCACATCAAGGACTTCCTCTTTTGCAAGGTCATGCAAATGTATGGACTGCTCCAATTAATTAACTCGATTTATAACATGAATAAAAAACTATTAATTTTCGGATCGACAGGACTCATCGGTTCCGCTTGCAAAAGACATTTCCTTAATGAGGGTTCTTTTGATTTGCTTCTCCCTTTACGGAATGAAGTCGATCTCCTGAACGCCGAGCAAGTTCAACGTTACTTTGAGGCCAACAAGCCCGACTACGTCATCCTAGCAGCTGGGCTTGTCGGAGGGATCCAATACAATGCGACCTTCCCTGCAGACTTCATCGTTAAAAACCTGACCATGCAGCTCAATACCTTTGCAGCAGCAAATGCAGCTGAAGTAAAAAAACTAATCTTCTTTGCCTCTTCCTGCATGTATCCCAAAGTTTGCGAACAGCCGATGAAGGAAGAATTTCTATTAACAGGACCTCTTGAGCAAACAAGCGCCTCCTATGCAGTGGCAAAAATTGCCGGCATTCAAATGGCAAAAGCCTACAACCAGCAATATCAAACTGAACGGTTTGTTGCGCTTATTCCCAATAGCGTCTATGGCCCGAACGATAACTTTTCACCGGAAAAAGGGCATGTCCTGTCTGTTCTTTTAGCGCGCTTTCATCAAGCTAAACTTGAAGATAGGCCGTCGATCGACTTATGGGGCACCGGCGAACCCCGGCGGGAATTCCTCTACGCTGACGATCTTGCAGCTGCAATCGGTTTTTTACTGGACAAGTCCAATATTCCTTTACCACTAAATATCGGTGTTGGATACGATATATCCATCAAAGAACTTGCCGAGCAATTGGCCGATGTTGTGGGCTATAAGGGAGAACTGAATTGGGACGCAGCTAAACCCAATGGCACACTCAAAAAACTGCTCGACAATCAAAAAATCAACCAGATGGGATGGAAACCTTCGACCTCCTTTGAAGAAGGGATCCGCCGCACTTACAATTGGTACCTAACAAACGAGACCCCTCATGAATGTCTTTCAACATCCGTATAAAGGAAAAGGCAAAGCCGGCTACTTAGAGAAGATGGATCAGTATGATCCCCGCTTTCTGATGCAACTTTACCACGACGTCTATCGCATTAGGCTGATCGAAGAGGTCATTGCAGATAGATACTCCCAGGATGAGATGAAATCTCCAATCCACCTTGCTATCGGCCAAGAAGCTGTTTCTGTTGGCACCTGCGCAGCTTTGAAAAAGAGCGACTCGGTCTTCTGCGGACACCGCACGCATGGTGTTTACTTCGGCAAGGGAGGCGATCTTAAAGCGATGCTGGCCGAACTGCATTGCAGGATCGACGGCTGCTGCGCGTCTCGAGGGGGATCGATGCACTTGATCGATAAAAGCGTCGGGATGGACGGGTCATCTGCGATCGTCGCAGGGATTATTCCCATTGCAACAGGAGCTGCGCTTGCAGCCCAGATGGCAAATATAGACCGTGTTACAGCTGTTTACATCGGCGATGCCGCTGTTGAAGAGGGAGCTTGCTGGGAGAGCCTGAACTTCGCCAAGTTGAAAAGCCTTCCGATCATCTACGTTTGCGAAAACAACTACTATTCGGTTTGCTCGCCGCTTGAATTCCGGCAGCATCCCGATGTGCCTATTTTCCAAAAAGCTAAAGGCTTTGGCCTTGAGAGCCATTCGATCGATGGGAACAACATCCTCGATGTCTTTGAGACCATGCGCAATGCCGTTGCATCAGTGAGAGCCGGCAAAGGCCCTGTCTTCATCGAGGCGCACACCTATCGCTACCGTGGGCACCACGGTCCGAAAGAAGACAGCGATCCCGGCTATAGGACCCATGATGAGTTCCTCGAATGGAAAAAAGTCGATCCGCTGCATCTTTTCGAAGCAGCATTGATGGAAAAAGGGATCTTAAGCCTTTTTCAAAAAGAACAGATGGCGGAAAAGATCAACCAAGAGATCGAAGAGGCGTTTGAATTTGCACTTGCAAGCCCTTTTCCACAAGAGTCCGATTTAATGACACACGTTTACAGTGAGTAAAAAAGATGCTTTGGGATGAAAAACTCGTACAAAAGAATGCAGCCGTACTAGAGCCTGAACAAAAACAGGAAGGGCGCGTCGTCAGCTATGTCCAAGCTCTTCGGGAAGCAATCGAAGACGCGATGAAAAACGACTCCTCCGTCTTCCTTCTTGGCCAAGGAGTAGACGATCCAGGAGGAATGTTCGGCGTCACAAAAGGTTTTAAGGAAATCTATGGTCCAGCTCGCGTGTTCGACACTCCTGTGTCGGAAGAAGGGATGACAGGGATCTGCAACGGCGCCGCTCTCATGGGTATGCGTCCTATCTATTTCCACAACCGCCCCGATTTCTTGCTCCTCGCCTTCAACCAAATCGTCAACCACGGCAGCAAGATCCATTGGATGGACAATGGGACAAACAACATCCCCTTAGTCATCTGGTCGGCAATCGGCCGGGGCTGGGGCTCTGGCCCTCAACACTCTCAAGCGATCCAAGGTCTGCTTTTAGGCGTTCCGGGCATCAAGATTGTGATGCCTAGCAATCCTTACGATGCAAAAGGCCTGATGGCAACAGCGATCCGCGATAACAATCCGGTCATTTTCATCGAACACCGATGGCTAATGCGCCGCGAAGGGATCGTTCCTGAAGAAAACTACGAAATTCCCTTTGGCAAAGGAGTAATCCGCCAAGAAGGAAACGACTGCACAGTCGTCGGGACATCCCAATCCATCGATTTGGCATGGACAGCTGCCAAGCAGCTCAAGAATGAATCGGGCATCGAAGCAGAGGTCATCGACCTACGCACGATCAAACCTTTGGATGAAGAGATCATCCTCAATTCGGTCAGAAAAACAGGGAAGCTCCTTGTCGTCGATACAGGCTGGGCAATGGGCGGCGTGTGCGCTGAGATCGGATGCTTAGTTGCTGAAAAGGCATTTGCATCACTGAAAGCACCTATTAAACGAGTTGGGCTGCCTGACTGCCATTCTCCAGCAGGCAATGTCTTGGAGAACTTTTATTATCCATCCACTGTTACAATGAAACAAGCCATTGAATCCATCTTAAAATCATAGGGAATTGCAGATGCTTTAACAACTGGCTAAAGCATCTGCTTCACAGTCAAAAAAAACAAAATCCCCAGCCTTCAAAAGCAGGGATTTTTAAGGAGAAAGAATGAAGTTACTATTTGCCTTTTTACTTTCTTGCACTGTCTACTTACAAGCCGCTGTCACCCCAGTGCCCCCCTCTCGTTTTCGAGAGCTTCCTGAATTAAGCGCAATCCCATTTGAACGCCTACTGACGATTGATAATTACGTTGGTGTAAGCTTAGGAGATTTGAAAGCTCTTTCTATCCTGATCCAAGATTCCAAGGCAAAAAACTGTTTAGAGTTGGGTACGTTTTTAGGCACGGGAACAACCGCTCTCTTCTATGGCGCTGGAGTTAACCTCACCTGTGTAGACCACTGGAAAGGAAATCAAAATGATCCGTTTATGCAATCTACAACACGCCAGTATGATTTTTTTGAAATTTGTTCAGCGAATATCAATCAATACAACCATGACAACCGAATAGCTCTTGTAGAATCTGACACAGTTCAAGCTAGCCATTTGTTTCCCGATCATTCCTTTGACCTCATTTTTATCGATGCAGATCATACCTATGAAGGGGTATTGGCTGATTTAAAAGCATGGTATTCAAAAGTACGGCCTGGCGGCATTATTTGCGGCCATGACTGTGAAGCAAGACCAAAAAACTTTCCTAAATATAATTTTTCCCCAGAAGCGCTTAAAAATGTAGATTGCGATTTTGCTCTTGGAATTCATGTTGGAGTAATCAAAGCTGTTGATGAGTTTTTTAATGGAGCTGCACAATTATTTGCTGAAAGAGCACTGTTTGTAAACGGAACAAGAGAACATTCAAGCATCTGGTATTACCGTATTCCGGAATAAGGAGAAAAAATGACATACGAATTAGCTAGCATCACATGGGACGAAGAAGAATATAAGGCGATCAACCGTGTTATTGAAAAAGGGATGTTCACCATGGGTGAGAACGTCCGCCGGTTTGAAGAAGATTTTGCTCAAAAATTTGGCTCTAAATATGCGGTGATGAGCAACTCAGGATCTTCTGCCAACCTGATTGCGATCGCAGCATTCTGCTATAAAAAAGGCAACCCTCTGCAGCCGGGGGACGAGGTCATCGTTCCTGCGATTTCCTGGTCCACTACCTTTTATCCACTGATGCAATATGGATTAAAGCTCCGGTTCGTTGATGTCGAGCTGGATACATTGAACATGGACGTCAGCCAGCTGGAAGCAGCGCTTACACCGAAGACCAAAATGGTCGTAGGGGTCAGCATCTTGGGCAACCCTTGCGGCCTCGATGTGATGCGCCAATTCTGCGACAAGCATAACCTCTATTTCTTCGAGGACAATTGCGAGTCGATGGGCGCCTTTTTAAATGGGAAAAGCTGCGGAACCTTCGGAGACATCGGAACGTTCAGCACATTTTTCTCCCACCATATTTCCACAATGGAAGGCGGAGTCAGCATTACGGACGATGAAGAGCTCTATCATTTGATGCTAGCGATCCGCTCGCATGGATGGACGCGGCATCTCCCGCCTGAAACAAATATTTACGAGAAAACAGACGACGACTTCTATGAAGCCTATCGCTTTATCGTTCCTGGGTACAATGTCCGGCCATTAGAACTTTCCGGCGCCATTGGGATCGAGCAGCTCAAAAAACTCGACAACCTCGTCAAAATCCGCAGAGAAAATGCAGAAACGTGGGTCTCCTTGTTCGGAAACGATGAGCGCTTCATCATCCAGAAGGAAAATGGGATCAGCTCCTGGTTCTCATTTACGGTCATTTTGAACCCAGAGCTTGGCCTAGATAAACGAAAGATTTTCCAGACTTTAAAAAAAGAAGGGATCCAGTTCCGGATCATCACAGGAGGAAACTTCTTGCGCCATGATGTGATCAAGTACTGCAATCATGAGTGCCACGGAGAGATCGTCAACGCAAACATTGCGCACGATCATGGGTTCTTTATTGGGAACCATCCGACCGATGTCAGAAATGATATCAAACGGATCCATAAGATTTTAGATGAAGCGACGATGCAGCAGCTGGCAGGCGCCGGCTCTTGCGGATCATGCGGTTGCTCATCCTAAGCTCTGAGGACAAATGGAAGCCATTGTTTTAGCGGGAGGATTAGGAACGCGCCTTCGCTCCGTTTGCGCAGACCGACCTAAGCCAATGGCCGACGTCAATGGGAAACCCTTTCTTTACCATCTCATGCAGTATTGGAAAGGGCAAGGCGTTTCCCATTTCATCTTATCCGTGGGATACCTTCATGAAAAAGTGATCGAGTACTTTGGCCATTCTTTCGAAGGCGTGCCGATCGACTA
>JAFEGU010000390.1 GCA_018239725.1 Verrucomicrobiota bacterium
ATCATCGTCCGTCAACGCGGAACGAAGTGGAAGCCAGCTAAGAACGTCGGCGTCGGAAGAGACGACACACTCTACGCTCAGTGCGATGGTATTGTTACCTACCGCAAAAGCGCAAGAACACACGTCTCCGTTCTGCCTGTTGCATAAGCTTTACGAAGTTAACGTATTAAGAGCCCCTGGGAACAATTCAATTTTGTGTTCTAGGGGTTTTTTATTTTAAGGATTTGGACATGTTTATCGATTCAGTCAAAGTCACACTGCGTGCAGGAGATGGTGGAAACGGCGTCGTCGCTTGGCGGCGGGAAAAATACATCCCCAAAGGCGGCCCTGTTGGCGGAAATGGCGGAAAAGGCGGATCGATCATCTTCCAGACTGATGTCCATACTCCTTCCCTTGAAAGTTATCGAAATCGGCGGATCATTGCAGCTGAGAACGGCCATTGCGGCGGAGGCAACCTGCGCCAGGGACGTAACGGAAAGGACCTCATTTTACCCGTCCCTTGCGGCACGCTCGTTAAAGACGCGCAGACCCAGGAAGTGCTGTTCGACTTTACCGAAGAAAACCAAAGCTGGCAGATCTGCAAAGGCGGCAAAGGCGGCAAAGGGAACCACTGCTTTAAATCGCCCACCAACCAAGCCCCCAACATTTGCACTCCAGGCACCCCAGGAGAGCACAGGGAGATCGAACTCGAGCTCAAACTGATTGCCGACGTCGGCCTGGTCGGGATGCCGAATGCCGGCAAGTCCACCTTGATGTCCCAGATCACCCACGTCCGGGTCAAGATCGGCGCCTATCCCTTCACGACCCTATTCCCGAACTTAAGCTACATCCAACTCCCCGATAAATCCCGGGTCCTTGTCGCCGACATCCCCGGCATCATCGAAAATGCCCACCAGAACAAAGGCCTCGGATTCGCCTTCTTAAAGCACATCGAGCGCTCCTACGCCCTTGTCTTTGTCATCGACATTTCAGGCATTGAAGGCAGAGACCCTTTTGACGACTTTACAGTCCTCCAGAACGAGCTCAGGGCCTACCGGCCAGATCTTCTGGAAAAACCCTTCTTGGTCGCCCTGAACAAGATCGATACGGAAGGCGCGCAAAAGCAAGCGGAAGAGTTTGCTAAGAAGTACCCCTACGCAAAAGAGACGCTGTTTACAATCTCCGCAGCCAACAATGAAGGGCTACCCCCTCTCATCGAAGCAATGCGTGGAATCGTCCAAGTGCACGGAAAACGTTTTAAGTAACTAAGCGTGTGTCTACAAAGTAAGGTTCTGTCGAATTTTGTAGATACTCTCTTAAGGCAAGCCGTCTAAGAACTCTTGAATGATCCTTCTGTCCAGCTGCATGAGCTCTAGGGCCCTTTTCTTATTTTCAATCAAATAGGGAAGCATCTGCTCATATGTTTGCGGTGTTATCGACTGGCAGATCTGAATGATCTCCTGAGGCGATTCAGCAATCAACATTCCCCTCTCATCAAAATAATCGCGCACATTAGGACAGCCAAGGTAAATCGGAACGGATAATGAGACAAAGCAGCCAAGCAGCTTTTCCGTCATGTAATTGACTTGCCGGTTGTTTTCGATCGCAATGGTAAATTGGCTATTGAAAATCCATTTTTTGGAATCGGTCGGCAAGCACCGAAGGCGCATCTCTTCAGGGAACTGTTCAATCCCTCGCCGAGTGACGTAGAAACGGGTTGGGATCGTTATCCGATGCTCCTGGTTCCAGACATATATCCGCGGAATGTAGTTCCAGTTCGGGTTGTACCCTTGGAAGCCTGTGCTCAGCAAGTAAGAGACGCTGAACTCTTTTTCAGGCTCCAATTCATCTGTATTGATCCAGGTGTGCATATAGCCTGGAACAACCCTGACATTGTCTGCAAATCGTACTGGACAGAACAGCAGATCGAACCCCTGGCTGACTTTTCTCGCATACGCTTCCAATGAGTTGGGCCCAACGCTGAAGTTAGGCTCATCCACATAGTGAAAAAAGTTAAACCTCAAGGGATTGATATAATGCCCTTCAAACCAACGATTATAGTGATATGTCCGATGAACGAGGATCCGAGGGTCGTTGTCCCATAAGGAAACAGCCCTGTTCCAATCGTAAGACGGATAGGTTCCCCCATCGATTGGGTTTTGTAAAAACGAAGAAGTATAAAAACTGATCTGATCGGTGTTGTCGAAGACAACCAGAAGCCCTCTTTTCTCTTGATGCTCGAACATCGGTAATTGCGCATCGGGAAAGTCTGGCGAAAGATGCAACACAACCTCGTATTGGTTCATCCGCAGCAATGCTTCCACGGCAAGCCAGGCTCTGACAGCTTCTTCTTGCCTCGCATACACATCCATCATGGGAGCATTCGCAGGCAACGCAAGCGGAGGCTGGCTTAAAAAATCGACGAAAGGATTTCGAGAGCAGGGAAATGTCCGCAGATAAAGGGTTGCATTGAACCAGCTGTTCGGATCGGTGTAATGCGGCCAATCCCCATTGAAATCAATCGATAAAAAATGATCCAAAGGATCTGTCTTCCCAACTAAAAACTGATGGGCGTAGTTTTTGCAGTAATACTCCCGATCAAAATACGGAGCAACGAGCTCTTTATCCGATGCAAACAGGGTGTGGAATAAGGAAACGAAGAAGAGAAGAACAGTAGAAATTGGCCGCATCGGATCCCCCATAAAAGTCTCAAATAGTGCGCTTAAGAACCCATCCCAGTAATAATTTTCGTCGATTTTCAGGATTATTTTGGCTGATTTTCGTTCCAAAAACCAGGGATAATATACAATTGTCGATATTACCCCTGGTTTTTGGAACGAAAATCAGCTCAAAAGAACCGGAAAATCGACTGAAACTTTTTGCTGGGATAGGTTCAACTAGCTTTTTAAAAAAAGTGCTTTTTCGAATTTGACTCATTTCAAAAATTGTGCACAATCTTTCCAATTATTTTCCACCATGGGAGATGTGCATGACGACCTCTTCAGGAAAGCTCCAAGACCATCTTGCACCTAACGCTAAGCAACAGGTGTTTTTTTTCCGCTACAACATACCCATTCCACGCTTTGAGTTTTTCCTGGCATTTTTTCTTGCCTCCTTGCCTTTCCAAATGAGCCTTTGGCAACTGTTCATCAACCTCTCGCAAAAGCTCTATCCCCCAACAAACCCTTTTCCTTGGTGTTACATTCGAATCATTTTAGTCTTTACGACGGATTTCCTCTTTGTCGCCGCCTTGCTCGCCATGCTCTTTTTCAACAGGATTCCATGGCGCAGATGCTTTTGGCATGGCCCCGCCAAGTACCTCCTCTTCCTGACCATCATCTCCCTGTTATCTCTCTTTTTTTCAAAAGCTCCCTCATTTCCCCTCCAATACGTTAAACTCTTCCAACACTCGATGCCCCTTCTTCTTTTTTGTTTGATCCCCTACTGCTTCAAGGCAACCTCATTCCGTCCCTTTTTACGCGGCGTCTTTATCGCCCTTTTCACTGTAGGAATCATTCAATCGATCATTGCCATCATCCAATATTTTACGCAAAACAGCATCGGCTTGTCCTTTCTGGGAGAAGAGTCCTGGAGTTCCGCCTTTGAAAGCACAAGAGGCGAACTGTCGATCTTTCCCTCTAAAATGGTTTACCCTTTCATCAAACGCGCTGCTGGAACAGCGATGCACTCCAACACCCTTGGATCGATTTTGTTCTTCACGATCATGGTCAGCTACGGCCTTTATCTTGAATTTCGAAATAAGAAGGCCTGCAGCCTTGTTTTGATTGGGATCTATCTGCAAATCACTGCTCTCTTCCTCTCCTTTTCCCGATCTGGATTGACTGCAGCCTTTATCGGAACAGTTGTTTGGCTTTGGGGGACAAGAAGACAGCTAAAGCAATCCTCTTCTGATGAAGGCCCCAAAAAGGTCCTGATGCCGCTTGTCTTAACCGTGGTTATAAGCATCATCAGCTGCATCGCCATCTTTCATCCGGCATTCACCGAGCGGGGGTTTATTAATGAAAATGATACCGTCCAAGGGTCTAATAAAGAACGGTTCGTTAACTTTAGGGTTTCCCTGGGAATGATTGCAGACAAGCCCCTATTAGGCGTTGGGTTCGATAGCTATCAGATCGTCAAAAGCCTGTACAACCCCACTCCAGAACCTTTGGACAAATTAGCTCCTGTCCATAACAGCTATCTGTTGATCGCGGCAGAAAACGGCCTGCTTGGCCTTGCCGCTTATCTGTTTTTTATCCTATCCGTGTTAATAAGGGCTCTAAAAGCCCCGTTCAACGGACTTCATGCTAGCCTGTTCATTTCATTTTTGGGATTTCTTTACTTGAACTGTTTAGACTATGGCTTTTATCTGATGAACAACTTGACCTATTTCTTCTTTGCTGTTGCCGCATTGTTAGTCACCCATTCGATGCTCAGCAAAAAAGAAAATGCCTACTAGTTGAGATCAGCAAGCACTTCGCCGATGATGCGCCAACATTGCTTTGATTCGGCAGCATTAGCGCCTACAAGGCCTGCTGCAATGATCATCGCCTTCCATAATGTCCATGCGCGGCCGCGCATCCATGTTCCTTCGTCAAGGCAAAGCTTCGAACGGAAGGCTTCCCGGCTTTCCCCTGAGAACATCGTCCATGCCATGCTTAAGTCGCACGCCGGATCGCCGATTGCGACTTGCCCAAAATCGATCACACCTCTGAGCTCTCCCTTTTGGACCAATAAATTTCCACCGCTGACATCCCCATGAATCCACACTGGAGGCCGACTCCAAGTTGTTGCTAGAGCCTTCTCCCAAACTCCCCTTGCAGCCTCGACGTCGATCCTATTTTTTAAAAGAACAAGGGCTTGGAGCATTTCAGGCTCATAAACTTTGATCTGCCCTCCACGGTAGAAATTTTCCGGCCCCGGCAGAGGTCCTCCCTCTGGATCAATTTTCTGCAGAGCATTAAGAAAGTCAGCAAGGTCAGCTGCAAACTTCTTGAGATCATCGATAGGAGCCGTTGCAGCCGTTTCCCCTTCAAGCCATCGATAAACCGACCATTTCCAGGGATACCCCATCGCTGGCTCTCCCATTGCAAGCGGCACTGGAATGGGAAGAGGAAGCTGAGGCGCTAATTTAGGCAGCCACCGGTGCTCCTTCTCAACCTGAAAGGCATACTCCTTAGCGCTAGGCAAGCGCACGAGCATCTGATCTCCAAGATGGAAAGTCCTATTGTCCCATCCGCTTAATGCAACAGGTTGAACAGGCAGTTCTTTCCATTGGGGAAATTGAGCTGCCACCAAAGAGCGGACAAGCCCCGCATCAATGCGTAATGGGTTAACTTCCATATGACCTTAAGGCCTGTCGTCAATTCAGGTTTCGTTAAGTTTTTGGATCAAAAAATATGCAAAGTCGAGTTAGAAATCGAACCGCAAGTCGACGGTTAGCCCTTGTAGGATCAAATCGTTATTCTGTCCGCCCGAGGTGTTCGTAAACAGTTGCACTTGATTCAACCAGTCTTGGATTTCATAGCAGATCTTCAATGCAAAATGGGAACGGGTGTTATCAAAGTTAAAGTCCCATCCCAACCCCATGAGCCCTCCGAACATGAGAGATCCGAAGTTCCTGTCATCCACTTTTGCAAATGTGCGCGTATTGAGTATGTCGGTGAATTCATCGCGAATCGTCCAATGCCCC
Source organism: Verrucomicrobiota bacterium (assembly GCA_018239725.1). Lineage (GTDB taxonomy): Bacteria > Chlamydiota > Chlamydiia > Chlamydiales > Rhabdochlamydiaceae > Acherontichlamydia. The sequence continues at coordinate 5,672 of JAFEGU010000390.1, forward strand.
CACATATAGGCAGCCTCAAAATTTCCAACAATGGAAAATTGATGCCGATTGACATTCCCCAATATCCATTTTCCGTGAATCCCGCCTTTAGGGCCTCCTCCTCGGAAATTGTTCTTTAGATCCTCTGTTCCAGTAAACAAGCCGATTAAGGGAACGTCCCGGATCGTCCATTTGGTGCGGATGGTCTGATCAATCCAGCCCGCTTTGACGCCGATTAAAGGACGCAGGGATAAACAGGAACTGACCAAAAATCGACGGCCCAAATCCCAATCGAACATGTTGTAATGAAGATCAAGCCGGACTTTTCCTGTTTGAAAGGGCTCCAACAAGGAAATTCTCGCAGCAAAAAAGGCCGATTCAACCCGCCCGCTGGTATCGTCGGTCGCCTTTGATTGAAACCAAGTATAGCTCGCTTGAGTATCCCATTGATCATGGAACATGTTATAGCCAAGGCCGACCCGAAATCCCGGAGCCCAATCAAAAGCGATTGTTTTGTAGGTGGTTGTTTCCGGATTTAGGCTCGTTGGGATGGTAAAAGCCCAGTCGATTGCTTCGCTTGTGTACCAATAGAGAAAATCCACAAAGACATCGATATTTTTATCCTGTATAGGTGGACGGTCGGACAGGTTCGGAAGTCCATTGCCCTCTTTCAGAGCTGATGCTTCCGTTGAATAGGCCTGCTGCATTCCAGCAATCGACAGGAAAACCACAGAGCAAATCCTGATTATACTGAGAACGCTTAGGTTTTCTGAATTTCGACTTGCTGCGACTTTGTCAAATCGATCCTCATCCTCACCCTGCCCACTTGGGGCAGAGCCTCGTCTGTCGGAACGCTTCGCTTCGATTTTACTTTGTCTCGCCGAGTTGAAATTCAGAAAACCTAAGCGTTCGCAGTATAACATCCAAGTCATGTCCTTCCCTTCCTAAAAATCAAATCGGGTATTCCATGTGATCCCTTGCAAAGTAAGATCGCCGTGCAAAGGAAGCAGCTGCAAAGTCGACAATCGAAGTTGATTCACCCAAAGCTGCATTTCATATCCTAAAGAGGTCGCAAAATGGCACTTGCCCCGGCAAAACTGGGCATCCCAACCGACGCCGACAATTCCCCTGAACATGATCGCGCCCAAGGTCAGCGTTTTAAAATGCGTCGTCGAGACCAACCCCGTTTCGTCTCGATACCGATCGTGCAATTTCCACGTTCCCCACATAGTCGCAACTGAGAAGTCCCCAAAAAGACTTGGGAAATGCGTGCCGAAGTTGCGCAACCTCCACTTTGTATTGAGGCCGCCGACAGGCCCAATTCCCCAAAAATCATTCTTGAGCCGTTCTTTTCCAATCGTGTCAGTATTAACTTTATTCACGATGAGATCTTCGTAGTGGAGCCGGAGCGATTGATCGATCCATCCCCCTTTAAGACCGATGAAAGGCCGTAGGAAGAGATCATTGCTGACCCAATATTTGCGCCCTAACTCCCAATCAATCATATTCAGCTGGATGGTCCAACCGATATGCGCCCCTGCAGCATTCTTTTGGCTAAGAAGACCTGCTTCAAACTCGGGGATCACTGTTGCGTTAGGCTTGGGAGAGACAGAGTCGTGGCTTTGCGTACGATACCAAGTCCAATACAGTTGCGTGTCCCATTGGTCATAGGCAAAATTGTAGCCGGCGCCCAATCGAAAACCATAATCCCAATCAAAGTCGAATCCCTTCGCTTCAAAAGTACTCGTATTGAACCCTACACTGAAGACATTCGTCCAAATTGACGCCGTTTCTTCAGACGCAAACCAGAAAAGAAAATCTCCAAAGAGATCCACCCTTCCCGAATTCTCAGATCGTGTTGAAACGTTCGGCAAGCCTCTTGGAGAGTCTGTTCTTTGCTGTCCGGGCTCACTCGCAGAGTCTGCAAACCCTCGCTCAGCGAGGAGCACTGCACCGACTGCAAGGAAAATAAGAAGCCATTTTTTCACGTTTTTCATAGATGAAAAAAAACCAATCCGTAGGTTAAAGAGGCGGTTACAAAACTGCCTCTAAAAATCGAAGCGAAACTCAAGGGAGCCTCCCTGCAATGTCAATTCATTGACCAGTCGCCCGTCATCAAACGAATAATACTGAAGCTGGTCAAACCAAAATTGCATTTCATATCCCAATTGGGCAGCGAATTGGTATCGTCCTCTGCTAAAGGTCACATCCCACCCCAGCCCCATCCACGTTCTGACCATGGAGGCTCCGCTATTGAGATGCGAGAGCTTAACTTTTACTTTTTGATCAATGTCATTATGGTAAGCGTCGGAAAACGTCCAGTGCCCATACATAATTGCTCCAGATAGGTCTCCAAAAAGCCATAAGCGGTGATTGTGGGCATCTAGCATCTTCCACTTTGTGTCGAGTCCGGCAGAAGGACCAATGCCCCAAAAGTTGTTTTTCAGGTTTTCCACTCCGGTATCGAAAAACTCAGAAGCAGCCACATCGGGGTTCTGCCATTTCGAGTGGATCGATTGATCAATCCATCCCCCTTTGATCCCAATAAAAGGACGCAGCGAAAGGGCTTTGCTGACCCAAAAGCCTCTTCCCAATTCCCAATCGAAAATATTGTAGTGAATGGACCAATCGATACTAGCCTTCTGATAAGCGATCCCAGATAGCCCATCCCCATTAGGATTATTGACATAAAAATTGCCTAAGAAAGAGGAATGGATAGTTCCTGGTCCCCCGGACACATGATCATGTCCTCGCGTTTGAAACCAGGTATAGTAAAGCTGGGTGTCCCATTGATCATGCCGCATTCCATAGCCAATGCCCACTCGGAAACCCGCATCCCATCCGAAATCGACAGCCAGCAAGTCAAAGTCCGTTTTCAAATTGCTCTCTGTGAGCTTCTGGGCCCATGCCTCCATCCCGCTTTCTTTGGCACTCCAAACAAGCAGACAGGCAAATAGATCCACACTGTGCGTATTGGCATGAAACCGCGAGGAGATATTCGGAAGGCCCTCTCCAAATGTGGAAGACCCTGTCATTTTACTGTCGTGTTGTGCGCCAACCTCTTCTGCTTGCAAAGAGGACAGCGCTGCCGAAAAAATGAAAAGAGCTAGAATGACTAAGATACCGATCTTCTGCGTCTGCATGCTATTTCCACAATCCCAATAGAGTTTCAAACATTCTTTGGAAAGCTACACCAAAAAGAAATTCCTATAAAGAACATTATCATTTTTTGGCATGTCGTTTGAGAACTCTTATGCACAAGAACAATCGAGAAAAGTAGCAAGGGCTTTGTCATTGTTTTTGGGTTTAAAAAACATTGTAGCAAAAGACGTAAAGCTGTTAAAAAGTTCCCTCGCAAGATGTCATGGTTCACTTCCTTTTGCACGGACTGTCGGTTCATTTTTCTCTCGACGATAATTCCAAGAAAATAGGATGCAGCGCCTCCGATAAAACTAGTAAAAAAGCAAGTGTTAGCTATGCACTCGCATGGCTAAATTCCATACGACAAGACACGATGCTAGAAGGAAAAATTATTTCATGGCCCGATGTCGATTACCACACCTATTATTACTGATTCTGGCGACTGCTTTAAGTCATGCCGATGTTGCAGATTCTCCTTACAACTACGACAACTCTAAATTTCATGGGTGGTGGCGCAATACAATGATTGGAGCGATGAATGGGTTTAACGCAGGCGGACCCTATTCAGCGATACAAGATCAGTACATCTTCATTGACACTTCCGTCTATCCTGTCCAAATCTATACCACTTATGGAACAGATAAATATCCTAGATTGCAACCTGATGCATTTGATACGCGTCCAATCCAGCTTCCTCCCGTACCGGGCGTTCCTACCTCTAATTCCTTTTTCTATAAGGGACCCGACCAATTGGTCAACGGTTATAACCCCCCTTTCAAAGGGCATTTTGATCCGACTTTATCACTGATCAATGGCGATACATTAAGATTGATCGACCATGAAACGATTAGCGCGTTTAAGTATTACAACTACCACTACTCCGGACAAACGACCTTAGCAGGTTTGGCTATTTACAAAAAAATGGAGCATCCGCCGACCGATACGAGCGGACTAGACTGGAATGATCCGGTCAACTTGTTTAAATATTATACCTCTGCCAACACTTTTTCAAATTTATCGACTAGCGAGCACACAGGGGCTGAAAATTATGTAGGGAAGAAGAAAGCAAAGAATATAACCAGCCAATTTTTGAATGGAACATTTACGAAAACAACTCCTTTAAGAAAAATCAGGGTCACGAATACAGCCTTCTATGCAACGATCGGGATCCCCAACGATGCTTGGACCACGATCTATACAGGGAACCCTGAGATCGACAATGGGATCTTTAGTTATGCAACTCCCGGATCGAACGTGACCATTCAAGGCGCAACGGGAGCCTTGTCTATCCTTAATGGAACTTATCCAAATGGAGTAGGGTTGCTCAATGCAGGAGCTAACCTTGGACTGAAACACAGCTTTGTCGATAATGGGATCCATGGAAGTTTTAACGACCTTTTCTACAGCTTTTTATTGAATTTAGACACATCGAGCCTACAACCGCTAGCCGATCCCGCTACGGGATGGATAAATCTTCCTCCCGGTATTACGGTCACTGTCAATCATTCGGTATCATCAGCCTCGACCTACAATGAGTTTTGTGCCGCCTGCGCCGCATGGTTCTACGCCGTCTTTCGGACTGCAACCCACGTTGAAAGAAACATCTATACCGAACCGGGAAGCTGCCGATTGATCGACACCTTTGGCCATTTGCAAACAGCTCTTCAAAACGGAACTGCAAATAGTTCCTTTGGCGACAGCGTAAGGTACGGACAACCTTTTGTGAGTTGGTACTACCACGATTTCTTTGACTATGGGCCTCTGATTTCCGGTCTGGGCATAGAAAAAACTGGCGGACTGCAAAATATGGTTAACTGTCCCCACCCGGTGAATTACTACAACCCCCTTTTCAAATATGATGTTGCCCTCGGTAATTATCTCATCAACGTCCAAAATTTAGTCTTCACGATCCGCGGCGTGCTTGAACCCGATCAACCAGACCCAGTTTCAACACTTGGTTATCCGTTCATCGAAGATCGTTCAGCTGGCAGAGCGCATTTTGAAGGGCTTGTCATTCCTGCGAACGTCGTTAATGGAGTGATTCAGCCCAATATACCTCCCAACTATGCCGCCATGGGTTCCTACCATGATGACAAGTTGAACTTAAATGCCCATTACTTCGGCCAAATTAATCCAGCCCTCACAGGAGGAAAAATAATTGGTTATCTCTACAAAAGGGATTGCAGATTTATGGATCCGGACGTTTTTATGGACAGCCGCGGCGTTTATGCTCCAGAGAATCCCAACAAATCAAAAAATGCCCGCATTTTTCGTGAATCGTTATCGACTGTCTACAGTAAAATGATGCAGTGGTTCAATTCGATCGACTGTGAAGCGATCATCATCGATCAGACAGGAAATTTGGGAGGAGAACCCGACCTCTTATCGGTTGTGGAGTTCATGGGCTCCGACCGACAGCTCTATTACACGTATAATGTGTTTAAAGATCCTGAGAAGTATCCGCGCAATTATTTTAGATCTCATCCGGTCTCTCAAACTGCCACACACTTCCAACGCGCTCAATACCTCGATGTCTCATTGAATGAAAAGCTCTACCCCGGATCTGTCTTTAAGGGCTCAAAGAAATCGAAGAAAAAAGTGGTTTTCGTCACAGATATCTTTTCAAGGAGCGCTGGAGACATTTCACCCAACTTCTTTATGGGCGACAGCGAACCTGCAGGATACTTGGGCGACCGTACGCAAGCTTCCATTGTTGGATGTATGGACGGACGGGAATTCAGCTTTATTTCCGTCTTCAATAGTTTTCCTCAAAATATCAATCCCATAAGCGCTTCGAAAAACCTTGTTAACCCGATGGGCGCTCCAGTTTCTCCGTTCACTTTTAATATTGACTGGGGAGGATATTTCTTACGCTACTCTGAAAAAAAACTCTCCATGCTCAGACAGAATAGACGGGTTAGACCTGTCCGCACACCCTACTCAGGGACCAGCGGTTCGAAAGCCCTTCCCATCAGCTTCGAACAGACCGTGTTCCCCGATTTTGGATTTACACCCATGACCAGGGCTTTCATTCCTGGCTGGACAACCCTTCATCCTGTGCCGCCGACTCCTTCCGATCCGACCACATGGACCTATCTCTATCTGGATGCAGCCATTTTAAATGCTATTTCAGATGAAGATGACGAATAGAAAATCCACCCCCTTTCTTTGAGGTATTATGGCTCGCCGCTTTCACGCTTTACTTTGCATGATCCCCTTTTTAGGCTGTCATATCGGCAACGCGGAAGAAACTTCGCCTAGCGCTGCTGCAAAGCAAGCTCCATTATTTTATGAATCCCGCTGCCCCATCGAAATCGACCTCACTTTAGGCTTCGATGACTTCCGCGGTATTTACACGGGAAGAAATCCTAACTCCTTTGGCGCATTGACAGCGCTTAACCTGACCGTTCCTATTGCCCGCTCATTTTCAACACAGCTGGCTGGAAGCTACGGCCTTTATAATTGGGCCGGAACATCATCATCGCTCTTTAAAAATTCAAAGTCGCTGCAGCAGCAAGGTTTCATCACTCTTGCCGCTTCTTATCAAACTCCCCGCTCCTGCGGCTGGAATGCCGGAGTCGCGTACGATTGGATGTTGAACAAGAATTTTGGATATTTTTCAGAGGACCCGTTCTTTGACCAAATCAGGGGCCAAGTGGGATATCTCATCAAGGGAGGCAATGAACTAGGCGTTTGGGGCACTTACGGGTTCAGAACAGTTCATGAACATGCCCTCCACCTAAAATTTAAAGGGATCAGCCAAGTCAATGTATTTTGGAGCCATTATTTTAAGACCCACGGTTATACGATGCTTTGGGTAGGAACTCCCTACCAGCGCGGCCTATTGTACGAATCGGGCAGGGCCGGCCGTTTTATCCTAGGCGCCCAATTCTCAATCCCCGTCACCCGTTCCCTCAGCCTGGAAGGACGCGCATCCTACATGTCGCCAAGAGGAGGATCAGGTACAGCAAGATCGAAAAACTACGGATCGGATGTGTTTATTGGAATCACCTACTCAGCAGGCAAGCGTCGGATTGCAAAATCCCCTTATATGACCTTGGCGAACAACACCAACTTTATGGCTGACACGAACCGAAATTTCTAATGCGCCGCCAAACAATGCCTGCTAGCGACCAAACTCTTGGCCTTCTTTCGGTCCAAATTTTTTTGGCAAATATGGCCAGAACTGTAATCCGGGCAACCCGCCGGTTCCCGCCCCGCGGGGTGTCATTTTCGATTTTTTATTGACACTACTCTTATTTTGGTACAATATTACGGATATAGACGAGTAAATCCGCAATTTTGTACCATGAAGAAAAAATCAAAACTCGAATTAGCTACTGCCGCCTTTAGAAAAGCGGGCGGGATTCTTACCATGTCAGAGGCTATGAAAGCTGGCATACATCGTCGAGAGCTTTATGCTCTTCGAGACAGGGGGGATTTAGAAGTCGTTAGCAGAGGACTATATCGTTTGGTTGATATGCCTGATCCCTCATTACCAGACTTTATTCCTGTAGCAAAAAAGATTCCTCATGGAGTTATCTGCCTCATTTCTGCGCTTGCCTTTCACGAAATAACAACTCAAATTCCTCATTTCGTTTACGTTGCATTGCCAAGTCAAGGACACAAGCCTTCGATTTCCCATCCACCTATGCGTTATTTTTGGTACAGCCAAAAGCTTTTAAGCACGGGAGTTCAGGAACATTCCATAGATGGATGCACTGTTATGATCTTTAACGTTGAGAAAACGCTCGTTGATTGCGTTAAATTTCGCAATAAAATCGGAACGGATGTCGTCCTCGAAGCTCTGAAAATGTATTGGCAAAGTAGAAAGACAAATCTCGACAAACTTTTTGAATATGCTAAATTATTCCGTGTCGAAAAGATTTTAAAACCGATTATGGAGACAATCGTCAGTGGGTAATACAATCGAAAAACCCAATAAGAATCTTGGCGAATCAATACGCCAGCGGTTAAAAAATCTATCCGAGCAGAGAAATCGCCCCTTTGATGAAATACTTCGGTATTATGCTATGGAAAGGTTTTTATACCGCCTTAGCATTAGCTGCCACGCCAAGAAATTTTTCCTTAAGGGCGGTTTAATGCTGAGAGTTTGGGATTCATTGGATCACAGAGCCACGATGGATATAGATCTGCTTGCAAGGACATCCAATCAAATTGATAATTTACATCGGATCATTACAGAGGTTTCGGAAATTGCTTGTGAGAAAGATGGGATCGTATTCGATACGCAAAAACTTATTCTTCGCAATACACAGACGGGTGGGGAATATAATGGTGTGAGCAGTAGCTTTTCAGCAAAGTTGTTCACAACAAAAATGCCTGTTCTTATTGACATTGGATTTAATGACATCGTCATTCCTAAACCTCAACCAATCCAATATCCCACACTTTTAGGTATGCCAGAACCAACTTTATTGGGCTATACCTTGGAAACCGTTATAGCTGAAAAACTCGAATCGGTGGTTAAACTTGCCCTCGCTAACACTCGTATGAAAGACTTTTACGACCTGTGGACCATCTTAAAGAGCTATGAGATAAAACCAGACAAGTTAAGTATTGCTATCCGAGAAGTGTTTGCAAATCGCAAAACCCCTCTCAAACGTCCCATAGCATTTACAGCAGAATTTTATGATAACAAAGAAACGCAACAACGCTGGAATAATTTCCTTTCTGGTATGGGTAAACATCAGGTTATGTTTGAAGATGTCATCTTGGAATTATCAAAATCCACGAGTGGATTCTTTGAGTGAAATATAGCCAGAACTGGAATCCGGGCAACCCGCCGGTTCGCGCCATGCAGAGCGCTTCACTTCGATTACTAGACGAAAGCCAAGGCAGTCGCAGAGAAAAAGTGAGAAAAAATCTCGTAGCGCCGAGAGCCAAGATGCAAGGCGCCGCCTATGGCGGGCACCCGAAGCAGGCAACCCCTCAGCGGGTTGTCGATGCAGGGCAACACAGCAGTTTGGTCCTCGCCGCAAGAGAGAATTTCTCAGTTTTTCTTTAAGCCTGCCGAAAACTCTTGGCTTTCTTTCTGGTCAAAAAAAAACCCTGCATTGCAGGGTTTGTTTTGGCCAGAACTGGAATCGAACCAGCGACACAAGGATTTTCAGTCCTCTGCTCTACCGACTGAGCTATCTGGCCATAGGAATAAGGCGAGAAAGTTCAAGAGAATAAAAAGCTTAGGGATTTTCTGCAATCATTTTGTGAATTTTTCGGGCAAAGCAGTTTTGCAACTACCTCTTATGGATAAAAGATTGGGAAGGCTGGCTGGCGTAGAGGCCATGCAAATGAGCCTTGTGCTGGCTCATTTGCATCTGAAAAGAGATTTATTGACCGACGGCCTCGGGGATCGAGGACTCGGCTTGGATGATGATCATGTCTTTGAGGATGTTGACAGCCTCGTTCATTTGGAGGTCGTCAGCTCCCCAGTTCTGCTTGATCGTTGGGCTGAACCGGTTGGAAGCTTGGGCTTCCAGGGTGCTTAGGAAAAGCTGGTAGTTCTTGTTCAGCTTTAGCCGGAAGCTGCTGTTATCCTTAAGAGTGGGCAGCATTTGGTTCCAGACGGAAAGCTTTTTCTGGATATGGGGCACGTAATTGCGCTGGAACCAGGCACGGTTCCGCAGATCGATATCGGTTAAAGGATCAACGTAGGCAGGAGCGATCCGATCGCTTTTTAAGGCATATTCCAAATACTTTTCACCGATGTTGAATGCGCTATAGAAGGTCGGGACCAGGATATCTGCTTTGACCCCTTCGATCTGGGTCGAACGGCCAGAAACAGTATAGTATCTTCCGACGGTCACCTTGAAGAAGACCGAGGCATGGTCGTCTGTGACTGTTTGGTACTGGATCGTCCCTTTGCCGTAGGTCCTTTCATCCCCTACAACGAGGGCCACGCCGTAATCCTGAAGAGCTTGCGCCACAATTTCAGCCGCTGAAGCGGAGGCTTTCGAGGTCAGGATCACTAGTGGGCCTGAGTAATAGCTACGGCCATCGATATCGCGCAGGTACTGCACCTCTCCCTCGGAATATTTCGAGATCACGACCACTCCTGAAGAGATGAAAAGGCCGGCAACTTTTACAGCCTGATTAAGAAACCCGCCGGAGTTCTCCCGCATATCGAGGACTACTCCATAGATTGTTCCTTCTTTTCTCAGTTCTCTAAGGGCATCCCGGATATCTTTTTCACAACTGGAGTCATTGCCGCTTTCATAAAAGGATGGGAGGGTCAGCTTGGCGATGATCCCGTCGGCATAGGGCTCGAACGTGTACTGCAGTCTTTCGTCTTGCATCACAATTTTTTCCCGCTTCAGGTCGACCTCGTAGTAGACCACCTCTTGCTTGCCCGTCTTCCTATTAAACCCAATGCGCACTATGGAAGATCCGCTTCCTTGCAGACTAGTCAAGATCTCTTCGTATGAGGCGCCTTCGACTGATTTCCCATCGATCTTCACAATGAGGTCGCCAGGGGTGATTTTGCCGCTCTTATCTGCAGGGCCTCCTTTGATCAGGTCGCTGATGACAACGCCGCTGATCCCTTCGCGAAGTACGATCCCAACCCCTTCAAACTGCTTTTCCAGGCTGGCGCGCATCTCAAAGGCCTCTTCAGGGCTAAAATAAGAAGTGTGCGCGTCCAAGCTCTTCGCCATCGCCTTGAGGGTATGCAATGACAGATAATGGTCGGCTGTTTCAGCGGGGATACTGTTGCCGCTGCTGTCCATCGTCAGGTAGGGGGTTTCATAGCGGCCAAGCCTCTTTTCCCATAGAGCAAATATTTTTTGCTTGTCCTGCGGTGTCCAATCGGCGATATCGTTCCATTTTTTCTCTAGGACCAAAAGGCGGACCAGCTGGCGGCGGATCCGGTTCCTCAGTTCATCTTCATTGCGGGCATAGTCAAGATAAGATTCCCCTTGCGGGTAGGTAAAGTTCTCATTACTGAGGATCAGCTCTCTTTCAACTTCCGCCCTGATCCTTCGGGCGCGCATGATCGAATTTTGGACCACCTGGTTGGCTGCGGCGAACTCAGAGAGGTCATCTTTCTGGTATTTGCGCACAGCCGACTGGACCCGCTCATCCCTTGGATCCAAGAAAGTCTTTGCTTCGCTGGCAAACAGGTAGTTTTTTTCGATATCGAACTGCTGGATATAGAGCTTCAGCGAGCGGCGGGCAAGAAGAGAGGAAAATTCTTTATATTCAACGTGATAGGCAAGCATCTCTTGCATCGTCTTGCGCACGTCCTGTTTCTTGAGGCGCTGGGGAGTGCCAAAAGAGCAGATGGTCAAAAAAAGCAGAATAAGAACAAAAGGCTTTCGAAGTATTTTCATAACCATCTCTGCATTTAAATATAATTAACCCTATTCATTATTTATCATAATTAAATTAATTTTACAAAACCTATTTAGTAACAAACTAAAGGTAATAACAGCAAATAAGAACCTTATCCATTGATAATTTTTAAACATTGGAATACGATCTTCTCCGAATTTTTTCTTTTCGAAGAAACCTCGACCTAAAGAAATAATTCACAAAACTCCATTCTTAACCCAGGTGATGCTATGGCTGTATCAACAACACTCCCTCCTACCCATCAACCCAACCCCTACACCGGCCAAATTGTGGTCGATTTTAAAGAGGGGGATACAGGACGGCTCGAATCGATCAGGATAAAGACGGACCGGCTGGAACTGAGGCCTGCGACAGCAGAAGACATCGATGCGTATGACGCAATATTCGGCGATGCGGAGAACATGGCCCTCTATCTAGGCGGAGGACGGACCCGCGAGCAAACCATCCAGCGCCTTAATATGTATGCAGACAGGTGGTTTGGCAGAGGCAAGTATGAGGGCACGCCTTATCCTTATAGCGGGTTTGCCATCGTCTACGAGGGGCAAGTTGTGGGCAACATCGCTTTAGGCAATGGAGATGAGAAGGGGGAAGCGCAAATTGGATATGCTATCAACTCTAAATTTCAACACTTGGGGATTGGAAAAGAGTCCACAGCAGCCATCGTGCAAGGGCTTGCTCCTGAACTCTTTAAAAGAGGGTATTTCATTAACCTCCACGAAACTTCATCGTCTGGAGAGGATATGGGCGGAGAGCTGACCTACGTCAAAGCGACTGCAGCGCCTAAAAACACGTACAGCTGGTATATATTGGAAGATGCCGGGTTCTCTAGGCACGGCTATGATGAAAACAGCGACCGGTTCGACTATCGGGTGTCGATCGCAGAACTTCTCACTCAAAAAGTCTAACGGGTTTTTAGAGGCAAAGACGCGGTATCGCCATGAGGTCTCATGGCGATACCTTATAAAAATAGTTTTGAACAGTTGCGCCTCTCTTACTTGCCGGAAGAGCCCTCCTCTAGAATTGGTTTTGCAAATAAATCTCTATTCAAGCTATATTGCTTCAATGTCTTGAGAACATATTATCCGTTCTTTTGACTGTGCGCTTGGCCATAGAGCTAATCGCACGAAAGCACGGTTGCAAGACCTGCTCGTTACATCATTTCCCTATATTTTGAAGGAAAAAGGAAAAATGCCGACTATTAACCAATTGATCCGAGATGGCCGTACACCAAAAGTGAGACGTAAAAAATCTCCGGCCTTACAACGATGCCCGCAAAAGCGCGGCGTATGCCTTCAAGTCAAAACAAAAACTCCGAAAAAGCCTAACTCTGCTCTGCGTAAAGTCGCTTGGGTGCGCCTTTCCAATGGTCAGGAAGTGATCGCTTACATCGGGGGCGAAGGCCACAACCTGCAAGAACACAGCATCGTGCTTGTTCGCGGAGGCCGTGTTAAAGACCTGCCTGGCGTACGTTACCATATTGTCCGCGGAACACTTGACTGCGCAGCAGTTAAAGACCGTAAAAAATCTAGATCCAAGTACGGGGCGAAACGTCCTAAGTAATCTTAGGATACCTCGATGACGATTCATAGGTATCCTGGCCCACTATAGACTCTTGAATAAAGCCAATAGAGTCAATCGCGGGCCGTCATGCAAGACAATGCATGCCAAGTGAAGTGGATTGATACGAAACTAAACAATTGAAGGAAAAAAACCATGTCACGTAGACGCCGCGCTGTTAAAAGAGAATGCGCTCCAGATCCTCTCTACAACAGCTATGTTTTGGCCAAGTTCATTAATAAAGTTATGATCGACGGAAAAAAATCCGTTGCTCGACGCATTGTGTACAATGCGATCGATAAATTTGCAAAGAAAGTTAAGGCTGAAGACGCCCTCATCGCTTTCGAACAAGCTCTGGAAAATGCAAAGCCATCCCTCGAAGTTAAATCTCGCAGGATCGGCGGCGCAACTTACCAAGTTCCTGTAGAAATTCCTGCTGACCGCCGCACAGCGATGGGCATGCAGTGGATCATTAAGCACTCGCGTGAAAAAGCGGGCCGCTCGATGGAAGAAGCTCTTGCGACAGAACTGGTCGACTGCTTCCAAAACCAAGGAACGACGATCAAGAAGAAAGACGATACGCACCGCATGGCGGAAGCAAACCGGGCTTTTGCTCACTACAAATGGTAAAGGATAAGCAACTATGAGTAACCGGCCAGAAACTGACAAGTTAAAGAATGTCCGCAATATCGGCATCATGGCTCACATCGATGCGGGTAAAACAACGTGCACAGAGCGTATCCTCTATTATTCAGGACGCCTCCACCGGATCGTCGAAGTTCACGAGGGCGCTGCCACAATGGACTTCATGGAGCAGGAAAGAGAGCGTGGAATTACGATCACATCCGCTTCTACGACAGTCTATTGGAAAGATAGTAAGATCAACATCATCGACACCCCAGGCCACGTCGACTTTACCATCGAGGTAGAGCGGTCGCTGCGCGTGCTCGACGGATCAGTAGCTGTGTTCGACGCCGTCGCCGGCGTTCAGCCGCAATCTGAGACTGTATGGCGCCAAGCAGAGCGCTATGGTGTGCCCCGCATCGCGTTCGTCAACAAGATGGACCGCGTCGGCGCAGACTATTTCAATGCGATCCACACGATGAAAGACAAGCTCGGCGCACATGCTGTGCCAGTTCAGTGTCCGATTGGCTCTGAAGGCGAATTCAAAGGGATGGTCGACCTCGTTACGATGAAGGCTTACCTATTCCTCGATGAGACACTCGGTGCAAAATACGAAGTCGCAGAAATTCCAGCAGATCTCTTGAGCAAATGCAAAGAGATGCGCCAGCACCTGCTCGAAGAGCTCGCAACTCTCGATGAGAGCAACGAATCTTTCATGATGAAGGTTTTAGAGAACCCAGAGTCATTGACAGAAGCTGAGATCCATGCTGCAATCCGCAAAGGCGTTTGCACGAACAAGTTCAACCCGGTCCTCTGCGGAACGGCGTTTAAGAACAAAGGGATCCAGCCTCTTCTCGATGCAGTTGTCAACTGGATGCCATCTCCTCTAGACCGCGGTACAATCAAAGGGATGAACATCTCCGATGGATCGCCAATGGAGCTTGAACCTAAAGACGACGGACCTCTTGCAGCGCTTGCGTTTAAAATCATGTCCGATCCTTACGTCGGCCGTTTGACTTTCGTCCGTGTCTATTCCGGAACACTGTCCAAAGGGACAAACCTGATCAACACGACAAAGGACAAAAGAGAGCGCGTCTCCCGCTTGCTCGAAATGCACGCTAACCAACGTAAAGACCGCGATGAGTTCTTCACTGGCGACATCGCAGCCTGCATCGGCTTGAAGTACACGAGCACGGGCGATACCCTCTGCAGCGAAGACAATCCTCTTCTTCTTGAGAAGATGGAATTCCCAGAGCCTGTGATCTCGATGGCAATTGAGCCAAAGTCGAAAGCAGACCGTGAAAAGCTCTCTTTAGCGTTAAGCTCCCTTTCCGAAGAAGATCCGACCTTCCGCGTTCAAACGAACGAAGAGACGGGTCAAACGATCATCGCTGGAATGGGCGAGCTCCACCTAGAGATCTTGCGCGACAGGATGCTGCGTGAGTTCAGCGTCGACGCGAATGTCGGCAAGCCTGAAGTTTCTTACAAAGAAACAATCACAGTTCCAGGCAAATCAGAGACCAAGTACGTCAAACAGTCTGGCGGACGCGGCCAATACGCGCACGTCGTTCTTGAGATCGAACCGAACGAAAAAGGCAAAGGCAACGAAGTTGTCAGCAAGATCGTCGGCGGATCGATTCCGAAAGAATACGTACCGGCTGTTATCAAAGGGGTTACAGAAGGCCTTAC
>JAFEGU010000391.1 GCA_018239725.1 Verrucomicrobiota bacterium
CTTGTCCTTATGGCAAGACCTTTCATAAGCAATGTCCCATCCTCCGTTCCTGTGCGACGGGGGCATGCATCCGCAATCTGACGTTTAAGCAACTTAAAAGTCCGTTTGCAAAATGGATGGAAGAATTACTCTCTTAGAAGCTGGTCAAGTAGATCGAAGTCGATATGCTTTTCGACCACTTCGATCGCTTCATGAACCTTCTCAACATCTTCTGTTTGGATCTTTGCAGTGAATGAAGAGATCATCTTCATTGCTGTATGGCTATGAAATGGGGTGTATAGCATGGGAATGTGCGCTTTTTGCAGCTCTTCGACGATGTAGTGGCGGGGAGGGTGGTCGCCGGTCAAAATCATGGCAGATTCGAGGTCATCGTGGGGATCGGCAATTTTGGTATCCCAGTGTTTGGACAGGGTTGCCAGGATGATGTCTTCTCGGTTTGCAGGGGTAATGATGAGCTGGCTTTTGACGATCCATTCCTGATAGGTTTCCACAGAGGTTGCAACCAGTCTAATGTGTTTTGAGTGGCGGAGCTGGTGCTCTTGGCCTGTCACAAGCCGAGTTTCGAACAGATTCTCAAAATCTTTCATCGACGGGTTGCTCAAAAAAGAATCAAAGGGGATGGAGCCGATCAACGGTAAGTTCCATCTTTTCAGCGCCAGGGCCATATAGTGCTCGACCATTCTTTTCTTTTCAGGGAGGACTCTGTTCAAAATGACGCCAAGCATCTTAACCCCGTGCATTTCGCAGAGAGTTTTATTCAGCATCAGCTCATCGTAGGCTGAGCCAAGGCCGCCCGAGGCGATAAGGATCATGGGAAAATTAAGGAGCGAAGCAACTTGGGCGTTATTGAGGTTGATGATGGAGCCGACCCCGCAATGTCCTGTTCCTTCAACAAGGAGGAATCCATTTTTTTTTTGAAGCGCCTTCACGGCATCTTTGATCCGGTCGATCAGCTCCTTTTCGTCGATCTTTTTATCAAGGAACTGGCGTGTAAAGCCGGGAGGAATTAGAACTGGGCTCATGTCTTCGTAGGATGCTTTTAAGGAAAAATGCTCCTTGAAGATCAAGACGTCCTTATCGACGCTTAAGCCCTTTTTGATCTCAACGTGCTCTTGTCCGATCGGCTTTATGTAGTCGACATGTGAAAACCGTTTTTTCAGACCCGAAATGAGGCCGAGGCATGTTGTTGTTTTTCCAACGTGCTGGCCGGTCGATGCAATGAATAATCCTTTCACAATGCCTTTTTTGACTTAAGTGTTGATAATTTCAGGCAATTGCATAACTCATTTGCCCAGAAAAATCATCGATTTTTTCGGGTAAACCAGTTTTGCAACTGCCTCACTTTCTTATGCGCAATGGACGGATTCTTGAAAAGCCAGAATTTCATGGGATTACATAAGAAAATTCAAGGATCGGAAGGGGCGGTTTAGATAATCTAAAGTTGAACTTTAGATTGTCATAGCTTGTGCTTTCCCATTAATGAAGCTAAAGATCGCCTGGATTGTTTGCTGGGTTTCTACAAAGATCTCTTCATCGGGTTTTAATGAGAGGACCTCTTCGAGATTGAACCATCGAAGGCCTGGGGAAGCATCCGCTTCGGGGGCAAGGGAGCCTCCAATGGGTCTGCCGAGATAGATGAAATCGATGTGCTGGTGCGCTGGCTGGTCTTTGTAAGGGGGTATGTTTTCGAGAAGGCAGAGGAAGGGCCTTTCAAAGCTCGAGGCATTCCAGCAAGTTACCCATAGACGCTCATCTTGAATGATTGCGATGTCCAAGCCGGTTTCTTCTTTTGCTTCCCGAATGGCGCATTCAGGAGGCGTTTCGTTCTCTTCCATATGACCTCCGGGCGGGAGCCATTTTCCTAGTTTTTTATGAAAATGCAGAAGAACGCGGTTTTCTTCAAGGATGTAGGCTGTAGCTGTAAATTGTCTCATGATTGTCTCAAATGTTGCGGTCCGTAATGGTGTAAGAAGGGGAGAATGACCATTTGGTGGACGATTCCAATATAGTTATGCCGCTGATAAAGAGCTCCTGTTAATTCTTGCACTTTTTGCTTAGCCCTTCCAAAAGCGAGGTCTTTGGTAATCTCGGTTGCCCACTGCATGTCGAACACAAAGAAATTCCAGATGGGAATTTCGTGGACTTCTTGCACCCATTGCTGAAATGCATCTAATCCTTCATTGAGCTGAGCTAAGCGGCTTTGCAGTCCTACTTGATTTTGGGCGATATGTTCTGCTGCATGATGGCGGTATTGCACACCTTTTGCTTTCATTTGTTCTGCTGCAAGCCAGACAAGGTCTTTGGAGACCTGGAGGGAATGTCCTGCCTCCCGAATCATGCCGCCTAGGTTTTGATGGAATTCATGGTTGGCATTTCTAATTTCTTCCGGTGTCGCGGCATACATCAGATTTAAGACTTGGTCGAGAAGAGTGCGGTGGGCAAAGCTTGCAGGCAATGTTTGGATGAGCGTTGTCAGAATCCTTTCATTTTGCCTAGCTTCTGGAGAAAGAGTGTTGGCGCCTAAAGATTGGGTTTTGGCAATGAGAATTCTTTCAAAAAGGGGGATGGTCTGCATCAGGACATCGACATGATGGCGTGCCGCCTGCGCTTGAGACAAATAGGTCTGAAGCTGGTTCCAGTCGGGATTAAATTGCTGCTGGTTTTCGAAAATTTGGGAAAGGGATCGAAATTGGCCAAGAGCTGATTGGACATTTTCAGCGTGTTGGACAGCTTGGTGAATTTGGGCTGTCTGGATCCCTTGCCGGGCAAAGATGGCTTGAACTTGTGTTAAAGCTTGGTCCATTTCTCTGAGTATCCGATCGCCTTGTTCTGTTTGCATGGTTTCTTCATAGATTCTAAGCGATTGGTTCAGGTGGTCGGTGATCGGTGTGAAATGGTTGACAAGTTGTTGGGAGGTCTCATTGAGCTTTTGTTTTGTTTCCGTATGAAAGTACCGATTGCCGTCGGACCTGCTCAAGGCTTCAAGTCTTCCCCGTTGGAAATTCACAGAGGCTTCGATAGAATTGCGTAAATTGGCGAGCGTGTTTTGGTTCAGCGGAGCAACTGGGTTGACGAGGGCTCGATTGAAGCGGAGCGTTTGCGCGATCTGATCTGATTGGTCCTTGAGGTCTTGGACGAACTGGCGGACTCCATTTTTTTGTTTTTCGCCTGCAAAATCGAATTTTTCTCCAAGTGCATAAAAGATCGATGCTTCGAGGATCTGATCGGTCTGCTCCCGTATCGCTTGTTCAATTGCCGCGCATTCTTCCTCGGAAACAGGTTCATCTGAGTCCATGGCTCCATTGGCGATGGCGAGCATGTCGTAGAGAAACTCATTCTGCGCTTCTTCAGTCAGGCCAGCCTCAAAGCAAAGGGAGATCATGCTAGCTGATGTTTCGAGCGCTTCGGGCAGGAAGAGCTCATCGATTTCTCTTTCAGCACGGTCCCTGACGGAGAGTCTGCCTTCGAGGTATGCCCGCATCCTGTCCTGCGTACCGTAACGGCTTTTATTAAGCACTTCAAAGAGGTATTCGACAAGGCGCGATATCTCCATTTTTTTACTGATCGAGTCCTGGGTCTGAAGGTCGATTCCTTCCTCTTCCGAAGAGGTGTTGACTTGGATCGATTGCCAGATCCGCTGCAGCTGGCGATGGATGGCCTGGTTGAGCGCATACGAGGTGCGTGTGTTGGTCTTCAGCGCATCGATGGTCCTGGTCATATTCCTTTCCAATAGGGGGCTGTTCTTAAGGAAAAATTGTGTTCCCCAGCTTAAGGTTGTGTTGGCAATCCATTCGGGAATGAACAGAAGGGCATTCATGGTCCAGGTGCAAAAGGTATTGAGAGCGGTAAGAAGGGGATTGAAAAAATAAAGGCTTGAAGTAGAGGGGATTTGGACATTGTAGTATTTTGTAACAGCGTTCTTCCAATTAAACCTCGGGCCGTAGGCATCTAGAATGGTAGCTGAGAATGATCCATAGAGCTCCGCTGGTCTCAGTCCTCCATTGCGCTCTGGGGATTGGATCGCAAGTTCTAGCATCTGCTGGAAATCGCGCGTTTGGCCAGTTGGTGTCTGTGCCGCTTCATTGTAGGAAGCGCTTAAGATGGCAAGCCAGTTTCTCAGCTGTTGAATGATATGGATCTCTTTGGGGTTCAAAAGGTCTTCAGGTCCATCTTGCCAGCGTTGAAAGGCTTCAACGCTGTTTGAAATGAGGGCGTCTGCGAAAAAATGAAAGACATGGACAGCTAAAAAGAAAGTGATTTTAGCTAGCCATTTGGAGGCAAGCGAACAATCGGACTGGTCGAGCCACGCAAAGTACCGCGTTTTAAAAACTTCATGTGCTGAATCTGGCGGCGTATTAGGAGGGATGGCGACAAAGGATGCGTAAAGGGCATCATCAGGTTCAAATTGCAAAAGGTATTCGTTGATGAGCTTGATCGGTCCATAGGCAGAAGCCCTCATTTTGAGCTTAAGGGATTCTTCAACGATCATTTCACGGGAAATGCTCTGAGCCGGAGCAGATCTCGACGGGTTTAAAGCCTCATCGTGGGTCGAAATATTTGTCAAAAACGATGGGATCGCTGACGGGCTTGTGCGCACGGAATTTAGCGGAAGCCGAAAGCCTTGCAGATAGACTTGCTGCTGTTGCATGACCTGTTTGCACTGTTGCAAGGTTGCTGTCAATTCCGACCAGGAGCCGTTTTCCCGCGCAGCGTTCACTCGGACAATCAGCGGGTCGATGGTATCAATGATGTGCTGGTGTTCTGGATTTTGCCCAAGGTGGTCTTTGATCTTATCGAAAATAAAGACCATCATTGTGGCCAAAGAGCTGGCTGCCCTTTGCGACATTGCTTCGCCGGCAGTTCCCAAGATCTGAGAAAGGACCGAGCTGCTCCGCTCCAGCAGCGTGTTATACGAGATCGACCCGTCTGCTGCTTGTTCAGGTGTCTCAGCGAGTGTAGGAACACCTTCTGTTGTAGCAATTGACTGTGCTGCTGTCCCCTCTGCTGGTTCAGTATTTGTAGAAGGCGCCGTTGGCACTGGATTTGTGGAAAAGGTATTGGAGACCATCCTTTGAGGAAGATGTTCGAGCCTGATCAGCAATTGCTCGATCCTGTCGGCCAGGTGATCGCCAGCGCGGATCAGCTCTTGAACCACCCCTGTTTGACCTCTGTGTGCATTATCAACGTATTGGAAGACGGCCTGCAATTGCCTTATGACTTCGGCATGGACAAGAGGCGGTGGAGAGTTTTCTCTATTCAGCTCCTGCAAATGCTCTCGGAAGGCTTGCAAAGTCTGCCACTGCTCTTCCGAAATCAAAGCCCTTGTTCGAAAGATTTCCTCTTTGTTCCGATCCAAGTTTTCCAACAAGCGGACCGCATTTTGCATTAAAGGGGAGAGCATCTCCCGTTCCGCCCCTTGCTCCAGGGCTTGCTTCAGAAGAAGAAGGGCGATCCGAGTTTGTTTGATCGTCTCATGAGGTGTCGAAGTCATTTCTGAGCGCAGCATTTGAACCGCAAGGCTAAGAACGCTGTTGTTCCCGGTTACAAGCCTGCTTTGGAGATCATCGTAAAGTCCTCCTTCTTCACTCAGTTTTTGCCTTAAAGAGGTGATTCCTCTTTGGACAAGTCCGCTCTCTTCATCCAAAAAGGCTGCGCTTAAAAACTCGAGGGCGCTGACGAGCGATCCGTTATTGTGCATGATCGTAAATGTGATGATCGAAAGGGCATCAGTGAGATGTTCTCGTACAGTCTCTTGAATTTCAAGAGGGGCATATTGGTCTGAAGCCCCGTCAACGACAACTTGATGTTGTGTCGTCGGATACATCGCTTGCAACGCTAGAAGAAGCGTTCTGATCCTTTCCTGCCCTTCGGCTGAGATCTCTTGATACACAGCTTCATGCTGTTCAGGATTGATCAGCGCAAGTTGTTGACGTACTTGTGCTAAGTGAGCAGAATGGGGAATCTCAAGAAACCGGGCAATGGCATCGCGGGCTGCGACAAAGCCAGGTGGAGCTTGCCTCAAGAGGGCTTGGTTGACGGTTCCTTGAATCCGTGAGACAATTTGACTTTCATTGTTTCCGAATATTTCTGCGATGCGCGAGGAAGCGCCATCAACTGCCGCAGTGCTACCCCAGCTAACAGGTGCGGCTATGGTGCTGGTGCCCCAACGCCACATTCTTTGTAGGACATTAGGATTGGACGATGGTGTTGTGTTTGATGGCGGCGGCTGGCGGAAGAAGCGGGAAGTTGAATCTGGGACATGTTCAGTTCGAGTGGCCATATGTTGCAATATTTAATAATGAGAATGGAATTTTTACTGTGTAGTTTGATTGCCGTCAATAGAAGTTTGCAAGAGTGGTGTAATAAAAAATGTTTTGTCTTAAATAATTTTGATTACAGCAATGACACTATCGAACCTATCTCAGTAAAAAGGTGAGAGAAGATACACCAATTTTTTTTCTAGATTCCTGATAGGCTCATAAGAAGGAAGGAAAAAAGGCTTCTGTTTTTTGTGCAGCGCGTTTTATGCTGTAAGCCATGAAAGAATTTAACGAACTGCTTGAAGTGGCTGAGAAGCTGCTAAGCCCTGAGGGCTGCCCTTGGGACCAGAAGCAAACTTTCTTAAGTTTGCAGCCATACGTGCTTGAAGAGGCGCATGAAGTGATCGAGGCCGTCGACTCCAACGAAGACAGGCAGATCATTGAAGAGCTTGGCGATTTGCTCTACACGATTATTTTCTATGGAAAACTGGCCCAGAAAGAGGGTAGGTTCACGATGGAAGATATCGTTAGGACCGTCAAAGAAAAGCTGATCCGACGCCATCCCCATGTCTTTGGCGAGGTCAAGGTCGATCATGTCGATGATGTCGTCAAGAACTGGGAGCAGATCAAAAAACAGGAAAAAGGGGATCAAACCGGAAAAAGCCGCTTGGACGGAATTCCGGGAACCCTGCCTGCTTTAGCAAGAGCTCAGAAGATCATCAAACGGATCATCCGATCGGAAGCCCCTCTAGTTAAAGAACTGCTTGTATCCAAAGGCGAAATCAGCGAGGAAGAAGCGGGAGAAGCGATGCTTCAAGGGATTGCCCAAGCAGAAGAGGCGGGCATCGACAGCGAAAGCGCGCTCAGGAGGGCATTGGCCCGCTACGAAGCGCGCTTCCGCAAGTGGGAAGAAGTGCATTAGACCTCTTGCGTAACCCCATTCACCTGTGAAAAAATCTCCGTTTTTTTCCAGGCAAAGCGGGTTATGCAAGAGATCTATTAATTCTTCAGATGCTGAAGGTAAGGGATTAGGAACATGTGGTTCGTCAGCCCATACTTATAGGTGTCTTCGCGGCGGATAAATGTCATCAATCCGTCGACGCGGTCTTTAACACGTCCGAAGACAAGCTCTGTCGCCCAGTTCTTAAAGCTGTTCATATCCATCAAGGCCTTGTTGACGTAGGCCACAGGCTTGAAGACGTTATGCTTCGATTGCTCTGATGTATGGAAGCTCAAGATCTCTAATGCAGGCGCGAGGTTCCGTAGAGCTTCTTCCTTTATTCTCTTGACTGTCTCTTCTCGATGTTCGGCATCCTGATGAGGGAAAACCTGGATCTGGAGCTGGCGCAGATATAGCTGGGCAAGGACCAGCGCATCGGTTTGGTTAGCGGTCAAGGTCGATCGTTGGAATACAGAAGCTTGCTGGTCCATGAGCTGTTGGATTGCCGTATCTAGCTGGTTTGCCATGCCGTTGATCTCAGCGCTTTCGATGTCTGATTTAATCGCATTTTTAAGGGCAAGAGCCTTTGTCTCTGTATCGATGAGGCGTTCATCTGCGGATTGGTAGCTGCGCTTCATCAATTCGATGTTCTGACGGGCTTGGACCAACGATTCGCGCATTGTCTGCATGCGTGTTTGGACGTAGGTCTCATCAAGCAAGTGGGAGCCATTGATCTGCTCTGCGATTTTTGTTGTGTTCGCGCGGATCCTATTTTTTTGTTCATTGACTTGGGCTGCGGATTGACGCAGGCTTTCCAAGCTGATCCGTCTAAATTCTGCAAAGGCGTTGTCGAGCTGTTCTTGGAAGTTGCTGTTTTGGATCGCTTCGATCTGGACAAAAAGCCTTCTGCTCAAGTTATCGTCGTTTAAACTGCGGATCTGCGTTTTAAGCAGTTCGATGTTGGAGCGGATCTCTGCAGGGAGGATCAATGCTCCGAACGCTTGCTGTTTAGCTCGGACGATTTGAGCTGCTAAGCAAGTGTCCGTTCCCTGTTCCATTGCAAATTCCATGATGGAAAGCGAACGGTGCAGTTCATTCAGTGAGAAAGCAAGTCCTCTGATCGATTCTGTCAATTCTTCTGTTAAAGAGGCCTGATTGCGGATCCGGTTCGCTTGTTCCAAATGGTGCTCCAAGATGGTGATCTGGTCTCTTGCCCAACTCATGTCGGCAAGCGTATGGGTATTGCCGCATAGGCGCCTAGTGATCTCTTGGCTGATTTGC
Organism: Verrucomicrobiota bacterium; assembly: GCA_018239725.1. Taxonomy (GTDB): domain Bacteria; phylum Chlamydiota; class Chlamydiia; order Chlamydiales; family Rhabdochlamydiaceae; genus Acherontichlamydia. The sequence goes on from JAFEGU010000391.1 coordinate 8,482, forward strand.
AACATGCCTCGAAGCTCAGGGTGCAGTTGAGCGTGCTCTTCGATCTGCTTCTGGGCTGTGCGCATCCTTGAAATGTGCTCGACGTAAGGAGCTGAGTTTTTCGCAACAGCGAGGTAGCGGGCCTTTAGCTCTTCTTTATTGTCGGCGTTCAGCTGGCCTCCTTTAGCCTCAAAGGATGCAGCGGAACATTCCGTTTCATAAGCGAGGGCCTCTTGAATGGCTGTTTTAAGCTTCGTTGTCGACTCAACAGAATTCAGGTCAGGAGAATCTGCTAAAGCCTGCAGGTCGCGGGATGCCGCTTCTGTCAGAGCTTCTGTTTTTCTCTTTAGATCACCGATCTGGCGGTTTGTCTCTTGTTGTTCTTTAGTTCCTGTGAAGTCAAATTTTTCTTCCACAGCTGTCAAGATCGAGAGGTTGAGGATCCGGTCGGTCAATTCGGTAAGCTCTTTTTCCTTCGCGTTGACTTCATCGATGGTATAAGACTCTCCGGCCTCATAGACTGTGTTCACAAGGTTAGTGAACTTGTATGTCAGTTTATGTAGCTGGTCTTCTTTGACAAGGGTACCGATTGTTAATGCCATGATGTTTGTGACATTCTCAATCACATCTTGGATGAAAAGGTCGTCAACGAGCTTAACGGCATTTTGGGACACTGAATTTCCTTCGACAACAGCTTTCAGTTCATCTTTTGTTTGGCACTTGCTCTTCTGCAGAATTTCAAAGAGGTTTTTCACAAGTCCGGCAAGCTCGGTCTTTTTGTGTTTTGAAAAGGCGTCTTGGCGGACAGATGTTCCGTCTTCTTGGGCATGAGCGTATTCCTCTTGCATGACAGCTAGGACCTCTTGCAGCTGTTCAACGACGACGCAGTTGAGCGCGTGTGTATAGCCGTTAGTGTCCATAAGGGAGCCGACGCTTTGGTTCACAATCGCGTTGACGATCGCCTCTTCGTTGCCGACAAGTTTCTTAAATAGCCAAGAAACGAACCGGTTTCCAGTGCATTTTTTGATCACTTCTTCAGCAAAGCCAGCGTAAAGCTCAGAATTGCTCTTGCCAAGGTTGCATTCTGGTTTTTCCAGTTCCGCTTTCAACATTTCTGAGAGGCGGTCGCCAGGCTGCGGATTATGGGCAACCCTTTCGTAGGCGCCTCCGAGGATTGTCAAATAGCGGGTGAAGTTGTTGATCAACATGTTCTTTAGCGTTGTGAAGTCATCGCCTTTGTTCTCGTCGATGAATTTAAACGCTTCTTCTAAGTAGGTCGAACTCAAGTTCTGAATAAATTTGCTTAGGACATACGAGAAAATGAAGTAAGCGGCATGGGCGATGCCCCGTTTGAACCAGCCGACATTGGAATTTTCCAGCTGTCTAAAGAAAGCTGCCTTTAAGGCTGCTTCCGGATCTTCTTGTCTTTTTGCATCGCGCATCAAAGTGAAGTACAACTGATCGCTGACGGGTGTCAGGCCGCAAAATTTTTCGTAGATGAGCTTGATGGCTAGATACTTGGTCGTATTATCGACGAACTTTTGCTTCTCTTCTTGCGCCTTGACCTTCCAATCCACCTCTTCATCGGTATTGACGCCAGGGCTTTTCTGTAAAGCGCTCCTCAGCTGTGCGATGTTGGTTAAGAAAGGTGTTTCAGGATTTTCCACAGGCTCTCCAAGCGTTCCGATCTTGGGAACCCTGAACCCGTTGATGTAGATCTTAAACGTGTTGAACAGATCCAAACTGCCTTTGATGGCGGCTTGAAGTTCCGTGATCGATCCAGATGCTTGGATCCTGGTGACTTGGGCAATCAGGCTCTTGAGCATTTCGCGGGGACGGTCGAAATTTTCCCTTCCTTCGATCGATTCCAAAGAACCTTCGAGTGCGTAAAGCAATGACCCGGCAACGCTTGTCACAGCCTTTTGGGAGGCTACGGATGCACCTTCAGCAATCGCTTGGCCAAGGTATTCGCTCGCTTTTTTCAGGTAGCTTCCGATCGTTACTTGTTCCGATTCGTCAACAGGCGGAGCCTCTTCGATCGGTCCAGCAGCTTCCGGGTCCCTTCCCATGAAGGCGTCGTACATCGCTCTTGGAAGTTTTTCAAAGCGTGAAAGCAATGGATCGAGCCCTTTTGTCACAGCATCGGTAAACTTGTCAGCATAACCTGCTTGCGCATGGAAGTGGTAATTGAGGATGGCAAGCGCCCCTTTTAAGACGGGCAGGATTTCCTCTTTTCTCGGCAGAGTTTCCCCTTCGAATCCAGTTAAGTGGGGCAGCAGGTCTTGCAGCGCTTCGATATCACCGTCGCGCAGAGGTGGATCTTGGAACACATCGTCTTGGGATAAGATCAATCGTTGGACGGTTTGGGCAAGATTTTGAGCGTGCCTGACTAATTCAGCGCGCGGCGTCCTTTGGGTAACGGCCGTTTGCAGTTTGATCAGCGCTTCCCTCGCTTCGCTTAAATGAGCATGGGCTGGGTCGGTAAGGCGTCTGCCTAGTTGCTCTACGATGCCATCGTCTTGCATGACCGAATGGGTCAATTGGTCGGCAAAAGCTTTCGCTGTGCCGGCCATGATGCCCCCTTGGACCTTCACATGGTGGTCGACGACTGCAACTGCAGGCTGTAGAACTGGGGTCAGCTCTTGAAGGCTTGGGGCGGCTGTCTGTGTAAAGCCGGAAAGCGCCCGTTTTAAGTTAGCCAATGCGTGCAGATCTCCATCCCGCAAAGGAGCGCGCGAGAAGATGGCTAATCGGTCTCGTTCAAGCGTATCGATATTTCTGATCAAATTCGTTGCAAGCGCATGCAGGTGGGGCTTTGTGGCCTTTTTTGTCATTGCATCTTTCAGCAGCGCCATCGATTGTGCGCACTGTGTTAAAGCTGAATGTGTCGTTCCATTGAGACGTTCGCTGAGCTGGTCGAGAGGCCCATTAGGTTGGAGAAGCGTTTGGGAAAATTGGGTCGCCAAGTTGTCTGTTGTCCTAGCGATAATCCCCGCCTGCGTCACGCAATGGTGGTTGAGCATTTCGCCCATTCTTTGGAAATGGTCTCGCATAACATCAATGGAAGGGGAAGAGTCGTCGGTAAATAGTCTAAGCTGGTCCTGCAGACCGTGGACCTTGTCGAGGTCGTCAAAGCGAAGCAGGCTCTTTGCAAAGACCGCAGCATGGTCGACATCGATCTGTCCAAGTGTTGCTGCCAAAGTTTGGCTTAAGCGGTGTAAATCGGCATGCGATGCGCTAAGTTCGTAGGCTTTTTGCAGCTCAGCTAGCTCTTTTCGCGCTTTGATCAGATGGGGATGCGCTGTTGCATTGATCCTGTCATTGAACTGATCGATCAGACCTTGGGGTTGGACAAGGGCTTTTTGAAGCTGGTCGACAAGCACTTCTCCGGTCCTAGCTGCGATCCCTTGCTGGCTGTGGTGGTGGTGCTGGAGCACTTCGATCGCATCGGTCAAGATAGTTTGGATTTCAGCAGGTGTTGGGATCGGACTTGATGCAAATCGTCCTAATTGGGCTTGGAGGGTCGTCAGTTTGTCCAAGTCATGATTGCGCAGGTCGAGATCTTTAAAAATTGTTGTGTAGTGGGTTAAGATCTCTGTAATGCCAAGCAGCAGTTTAGCTGCGATCTGGCCCTGTTGCGATGCCGAAGCATTTTTCAAAGAGGCATCTTCGAGTTCTTTCGCTTTGATCAGCGCTTCTGAGATTTTAGGGTGGGCAGTTGAGTTTAAACGGGCATTAAAACGGTCAAGGAATGCGCCTGGCTCATTGAGCTTTTTGTCGAGAACAACAGCCGCTTTTGCGAGGATTCCATGCTCTTTATGGTTGAGTTTAGTATCGAGAGTAGCAAGGAGACCATCTTCTGCTTGCAGCTTTTTATTGAGAAGATCGATCGCCTTAGCAAATGTTCCTTCCTCTTCATCTAAAAGTTGGGTCGATAAATCGGATGCCGCTTGGGTCAGTTCTGTTTTCAAATAAGTTGTGGCCTTGGTCAAAATTCCCCGTTCTGAATCGAGAAGGCCGGTATTTAAAAGGCGCATTGCCTCATCGATGATTCCTCCCTCATCAACAAGAGTGCGCCTGAAGCCATCGACTGGTCCTCCAATCTCAAACAATTTCGCATTTAGCAAATCGATAGCTTGCGTAATGATATCATGCGCATTGCTGTCGATCCGAGCTTCAAGAGAGGCTAGCGGGCCGTCTTGAGCGATCAACTGATCCTGCGCAGTTTTTAATAATGGCAGCAATACGGGTACGACAGGATCGCTTAAGCCTGAATTGAGCTTCAAGAGAGCTGACATTTCCCGCTTCAATTTATCGGAAAGCTGTTCGAGAGTTGCTGCGCGAAGAGCTTGTTCTGCTGTTGCATTCTTATTTTGGACGATCTTCAATGCAGCATTCAATTGGGATAAGATCATTTGGCGGCGGTTGCCTGTAAGATCTTCTGCATCCGATAGTTCTGCAGCGATTAAGGGTTCTATCTCCTGCAAAGTGATCCTCTCGCCGGAAGAGAGGCGCTTGTTTTGTGCAAGAGACTCCTCATCTGCGCTTAAACGGCCTTGGATCAACGCCAGCGCATCTCTTAAGACGGATGTCTGCTTGTCCTGAAGCTGAGGCTGCAGGAATTGGATCGCTTCTAAGATAGGGCGGTCTGTTTCTTTGAACTGGTGATGGGCGAGGCGCTGAGGCGTTTGTCCTAATGAGACCCAGTTTCCCCGCAGGCGCATCCTTGCTTGAGATAACAGCCTTCTGCTAGCTTCTTCAAGAGGGGCGGTAAGTGTTGATAGGTGCCCCTCTGTGCCGCTAAGCTTGGATTCAATGAGATCAATCGCTTCTTTGATGGAGGCCTCGTGGGCAGTGATATGCCTTTGGCCAATCAGTTGCAACATTTGCGTCAGCAGGACGCATTCGCTTTGGGTCCATGGCGCAGCAACGCCGTCTGTCGGATGCAATTTTGTTTCAAGTAAGGTTTGTACGCGCATCACAGCTTCTTGGTCTGATGTGCTTAAACCAGTTCTTAACGTGCGGAGCAGTCCAGTAGGTGCATTCAGCTGATCGTGCAAGGTTGCAAGCGCTGCATTTGTGCGCAGAGCGATTTTTTCTTTGGCAATCGCAATGGCTGTTTTAAGCAGAACTTTTTCTTCTTCTTTCAACCCTTCCTGAGGAGCATGTGCAGAAGAGGTTGTCTTCTGACGCAGTAACGCAAGTGCGTCACCAACAACCCTTCTTTCTGTTTCGTTTAACATGCCCCTTAAACTGTCTGGGGATTCGCTGAATAATTGGGATAACTTTTTTTCTACCGATGATAATGAACTATGGCTTGTATCAAGCAGTTTTGATTTCAAGATATCGATCGCTTGGCCAATCAATCCCGATTGGTTTCCAACAAGCGCTTCTTGAAGAAATGCCATCGCTTGGACAAGCGAGCCTTGGTGCCTTTCCACCATGACATGGATCACTTGAGAGAGTTTCTCGAGATTTTCTCTATGAGTAGTGATGTCGAGCGGAGCGGAAGGAAGGGTGGAAACGACCGACTCATCGGGAACCAAAGCCATGAACATGAGCTGCATATTCCTGATGATCTCTTTACCTTGGGGCGAGAGGTCGGGAACCAGTTTTTGCAATGCCTCTTCATTCAAAATAGCGATGCATTGGTGCGCTTCTTTCGCAAGGGCAGGAGTTAATGGAGCGGAGTGGATCAGAACAGCATCTAAAATTTCTTTTAAGCGGAAGAGCTCTTGCGGCGGTCTTTTGATCAGCGCATCGGTAAGTAAAGTTTTGACTTGCTCGGCAACAGGCCCGTTGGGTTGGAGCATCGTTGTCAATTCGCGCTGTCCGCCTGTAACGACTCCAGATGCTAGGCCATCGCCGATTGGGTTGACGACCCATGCAAGAGGGCGGGATGCATAGTAGGCTGTGCTGGCAAGAAAGCTGCTGGTTGCAGAAAGTCCTCTTTTCCAGAAGGGCTGCTGCTGCGTAGTTGTAGTCGGTGGGCGATCTGATGAAACAAATAAACCATCTGTAGCATTATTAGTTGAGAGTGACATAATAATTGCCTGTTTTTATTTCGTTTTATTATTTATTCGCGTTTAATTATAGCTTTAAATTCACAATAGATCAACTTAATAAGAAACTTGAATTTAGCTGTTTAAATATGTAATTTTTTAATATCGATGTATTTTAAATTTGTTTGACTTGTTTTATTGGGCATTAAAATTTTCATGATCATCATTGAATTTTTGACTAGGTAATACAGTGCGATAAAGTGACTTTTTGAAAAACTGGATTTGATCTCTCTGTTGATTTTTTTAGTATCACCCCGCTAGTGAAAAAATATCTTTAAATTGTTGGTAATTAGTTGTTTAAAAATTGATATTCGATGAGCTGAACGAGAAGATTGCAATCAGAGCTTATTTGGGGTATACAGTAGTGAACTTAAAAATTTATTTCTCGACGTCAGCTGATGATAGGAAACTGGATGGAGCATATGGAAGAAGTGCAGAAAGGAGATGTCAAAGAAGCATCAGGACTTAAAAAGCTTCCTTGGAAATTTCTCTATGCTGCGGGTCTTTTTATGACCTTTTCCGAACCGCTGATGGCGGCCCATGATGTCAATTTGAACGACCATTGGAACATCACGGGTGATTTTGTCTATATGCGCAGGCAGCATTCGACGGGTAAAACTGTTGTCTATGATTTGGACAAGGTTCGTTATTGCGGTCATTGTAGAGATTTTTCTGTTCTTCGAACAAAAGGTTTGATCAACGAGCAAGGGTTCGAGCCGGGTTTCCGTATTGATGTGGTGTATCGGAACAATCCCAAAATGAGCTTGGAAGCTAATTTTCTCTGGGTTGCCGATTGGGATGGGCAAAAGGAGCGCAAAGGCAATGAAAGCCTTTTATTTGGGTTCAAAGATATCAACTACGATGGCGACTATATATTCGCCGATGAGGCAAAAGGGGACTATGGCACGGACTTTTGGACTGCAGAGGCTAATTATTGGCGCCATTGGACGCCTCGAGATGTCGACTTCTTTTCTCTGTCAGGCATTTTTGGACTCCGTTATTTTCACTTCAACGAGAGCCTCGTCATCACCTATGTCAATCCTCCCGACAAGAGCCATTACAAGATCCATACGAAAAGCGATGCGTTCGGTGTTCAGGCAGGCCTTGATCTGCAAGTTAATCCGACAAAGACTGTCACATGGGAGATTTTCGGGAAATTCGGCCTGATGATGGACCATGAAGAACAGAAGCAGCTGCTCAAAGACCTCAACGATACGGAGACCTTGCGCAACTTCAAACGGCAAAAATGGCAGAACGGCTGCTTTGTCGATATAGCGACATGGTTCCGGTTTCAGTTTAAAGACCATATCAACTTGCATGCTGGCTACCAGATGATCTTTTTGTCGAGCGTAGCAACAGCAGAGGACCAGATCAGCAGACGGCTAACATCGGGAGCTGGGAAGGAGATCGACACGAACGGCTATGCCATCATCCACGGTCTATTTGCTGGGATGACGATCAGCTTTTAACTCGACTTTGTACATGTTTGGTTCGCTTGTCTCGAAATATTTGTCTCGAGGGCCTTTATTTAAACGGGAAGAGGTTTTTAACCCCTTCCCGTTTAAATAGATCGACCAGTTCCGCCTCCGGCCGAACGTTCGGGAGCAAATAGAGGGGACAAGCGGATCAAAAAATGTGCAAAGTTGAGTTTAAGAAAAAAAGCCGGAGATTTCTCCTCGCATCAAACTGCATCCTTAAGGCTGCTACCTTCCGGTCCTGACCTGGTTCAGACCGTTCAATTCGAGAGGGGCCCCGGCAAAAAAGAAAAGCTTGATAATACCATTTGGTTTCTTTCTCAGCAAGGCAGAAGTCTTATTCCATGTGCAACTCAAAGTTACAGTCAGTTTCCATTTTCAAGAAACTTTAGAAAATTTTCCTGTTATTTAGAAAAATCCTTGATGGCAACTTAATATTTTTCTAACATCGGTTTCATTTTAATAGCTGAAGCTAAAGATGAAACGAATTATCGCATTTCTTCTGCTGCTGCCTCTGTTTCTTAGGGCAGAATGGGATTCGGAAGAAGAGGACCTCTCTCTTTATCATCATGTCAATGTCATCTCAGGCAATCTCAATCTTTCATTTCAAGACGGAGTCATCAAAGGGGCGAAACATTTCCCTATTACCCGAAGCTACACAAGTGCAGGAGCTTTTGAGCGCTCGGAAGGCAAATACAAGCTGGATTTAAGAGAGATTCGCGGTGATTCGATTATGCAAGGAGGCTGGAGCTGGTTTCCCCACCTCAATCTTTATGTAGAACCTCCAGGCAGTGATGAAAAGTACAATCGAGAAACCAAATACAAGGTCTACATTCCCGAAAGGAATGGGAACCTTGTGTGTTATGTTTTCAGCCATCAAGAAAAGCATTACCATGTATTCA
>JAFEGU010000392.1 GCA_018239725.1 Verrucomicrobiota bacterium
GAATTGTATTTTGACGAATTATCTGAAGTTGGGTATATTATTATCCATCTTAAATCCTTAATCAGGAAAGTTTCTTTTATGGCAGACGAAAAAAAAGGCAATGGCAAAGAAAAAAAAGCAAGACGACCATCCGCTCTTAAAAGGGATGAACAGAGCTTGCGCCGGAACGCAAAGAACCGTTCCTATAAAGCAAAAGTATCGACAGCGATCCGCTCACTCCAAGATTCGATGAGCAAAAAAGATGCTGCTGCAGCGAAAGGAAAACTCGACGACATTTTCAGCCTCGTTGACAAAGGCGTGAAGACCGGCATCTACAAGCAGAATAAAGCTGGACGCGTTAAATCCAAACTTAGCCGCCTCGTTAAAACATCGGCTTAAGAGCTGTCCGCTATTAAAAAGCGATCGATGCATCCGTCTATTCAAAAAGCTGAGAATATTCTCGGCTTTTTTTTTGCAATAAGATTTATTCCGACAATTTAACAAAGATTCTGTTATGGGCTTTGCCTTAGATTTTTGCGCTCGCAAGCTAAGCGATAATGCAGACTTTTCATCTCCATTTGGTTTTGTCGACTTGAATACACTTTCAAACGAAGGTCTTCAACAATATTGGGATGAGCTCGAACAAAAAGCCAACCTTCCATTGCGCCTAAAAACTCTCATTGAAAATACTAACAACATCGATTCAAAAGGTTGCTATCAAGAGCGTTTCGCTTTCCTTGCTGATCAGCTTAGAGATCGATATGCAATCCCTCTTCCACCTGGGATATATCCTGTGGCCAGAGCCCACTTTAAATGGATAAGCCAACAAATTCAATTGCAGGATCAGACTCTGTTGCAGTTGTGGGATGATATTGAGCTTCAAATTCCTTTGAAGAATAGAACTACATTTTTAGTCACGGATTCATTGGAAGTCAAAGCGAGTAAAGTCCGAGCATGGTTTCAAAATCCGCAGTTTGATCCTGATCGTGCAAAGATTAATCCTAATCTGCTCGACTTATGCAAATTGGAGAGATGTCCTGAAGTGAAATTGCTTGGCGATTGTTCCGACTTCAAACAATTGAGTGCTGATCCAAGTACGCCCCCCGATGATAGCAATTCAATTTGCTCCCTTATGTAAACAAGCAAGCGGTTAATACTGAATTTTCTTGATAAGAAGATCTAAGATTTGATCTTCGATCTTCAATTTATACTCTCTCGATTTTCCTGTAAAACCGCTCATCATGATCGAAAAAGCGATCGTTTCCCCTTTTTCCGTCGTTGCATAGCCCGCTATTGTCGAGACTCCCATCAATGAACCCGTTTTGGCGCGAACCTTGCCCTTGATTGCAGGATCGGTCATCCGGTTCTTTAGAGTTCCATCAACCCCTGAAATGGGCAGCGAGACCATGAATTCAGCTGCTGATGTGCCTTGCCGATCGACCCACATTAGCAATGCGATGATCTGATGGGGAGAAAGCAAATTGTAACGGGACAATCCGCTTCCATCGACAATCACGGTGTTTGACGGATCGATGCCCACCTTATCCTTCAAAAATGAGTTGACCGCTTCCGATCCGTTTTCCCAAGAACCTGGAGCTTCAAATGTCCGCTGCCCCATTTTTTTGAACAAGGTATCAGCGATCAGATTATCCGATTCTTTCATCATCTCGACAACCATTTCAAATAGAGGGCGGGAAGCATGGGAGGCTAGTTCAGCAAGGTTTGATCCGATCGTCTTTTCTTCAATGGCCCCTTTGAACTTAATTCCATTCTGATCAAGCAGATCGCGAAAAACAGAGGCTGCGTACAAATGCGGCAACTCGACAGGGATCATAAATTTTTGAACCTCTTGCTCCTTAACTATGCTGCCGCTGACATCGATGATATTCTCTTTGGTCCTCCATCGCCGCTCTACTTGCAAATTCTCACTTATGTCAGTTGTCAGCGCATGGTTCTCCACGGTGACATATGACGTTTTGGGCTGCACATGGACCTCTGCTGGAAGATCGCAGCAAGCATTGGGCTTGATACAGACGTTAACGCAGCTGTGGTTGATCGTTAATGCATCCAAAGGAGAATTCCAATCAACCGCACCATCGTCCCATGTCCAACCAGGCCCTTGGGCAACCCCGTCAAAATCGGAGCGGTCGATGTAGATATTCCCATGGATCCGCTGGATCCCTTTCAGTTTAAGCTGAAAAACGAGGTCCTCTAACGAGGCAGTAGAAAGCTCGGGATCTCCTGAACCTTTGATCCACAGATTTCCCTTGAGGGTCCCTTTTTCAATGGGACCATCGGCATATATCTTTGTGAGGAACCGATAATTGCTGCCCAGGATCTCTAATGCAGCAGCTCCTGTGATGAGCTTCATGGTGCTAGCTGGCATGAACAGATGGCCTGCATTGTGCGCATATATCGTTTTTCCGGTTGTTAAGGAAACAACCTCGATCCCGATATGGACGTTCGGATCGACAGCTGCAACGATCTGCTCCATTCCACGTTGGATGGACAAAGCCTGCTTTCTATCAAAATGGGATTTGGAGCCAGCTTCAGCACCGGCAGAAAAAAGGATCAGCGAAAGAAGTATAAAAATATTTCTGCAGCAGCTCGCCACTCGATAACTCCTTGCCCGATTTTTTGGAGAGGGAATTGCAAAATGCAGGAATTTGAGCCCAAATGAAGCTTGCAATTCCCTCTGTAGTCTGGCTGTTAAAGTCGATATTTTTCTAGAACTTTTTGGGCCATTTTTTCAAGGGCCTCTTCCTAAAAGCGCACCTCGATGCCTTTATGGGCGCGCCTCAGCTCTGCAACGAAGCAGTTGCTATGCTCAGCTTGAACAAGCTTAAGGCGATGCATTCAGCCAAAAGATGCTGATGCACCGCGCTGCCAAATACCAACTTTCGAGGCTGCTTTTGTACCTCTCAGGGGGTACAGGCGCCTGGAGCGACAAAGTTGACATTGCCGCTTATAGAAATCTGCGGAGCTTCATTGCTGGCAAATTCATCAATATTGATAACGCTTGTAGGGGTTGTTGTTTTGATTGTCATCCGATTTGTGCCTGATGCCGCCTGCAAAGAAACCTGATTGCCTGCAATACCCATGCACATTGTGAAATTAGCAACATTGTTGGATATCAAAACACCGTTACTGCCAGATCCAATTCCAGTTTGAATTTGATTATTGTTTAGACCTACTACATTTGAGCCGGTAAATGAGCCGTTTGATGCGATCACAATGCCTTGGACTGGAGCATTAGTTGAGGAAGTCATCACATTGTTATTTTCAATGATGAAGCTGCTTGCGATTCCGTTATCCATATCTATGCTGATTCCTTGACTATTCGCGAGGCCAACTGTATTGATAACCGAATTCCTTACAATAATATAGGATGAGTTGGACATCTCAGCGCTGAGAAAAATCCCTGAGTTATTAAATGAAGTGAAAAAATTGTCAGCAATTGTAAGATCAACAATACCTGCTGAAGCGCCAGGCGGAGTCGTTTCAATATTTACGCATTGCGAAAAACCTGAAATACGATTATTCGAGATATTCGTTTTAGATACCCCGCCATTCACATAAGAACAAACTATCCCAACATCACCAGTCCCTTGCACCTGGTTATTAGAGACTGTAAACGACCCAGATCCAATAAGTAGCATTCCATAGTCTAAGGGGCCTGATATCCAATTGCGATCGATGAGGGCTCCATTAATTCCGGATGCCCCATTAATACCGATTGAGCCTAAAGTCATATTGATTCCAGAAACTTGATTGGAGTTGGCTAACACAACTACAGAACCTGAACTTGTCAAAGTAGGAGGGCTTACTGAATATGCTGGAATGGTGACCCTTCCTTGAGCTGTGCCAATGGTGTGGGCGATGCTAGATCCAAACAATTGCTGTCCATTTTTTAGCGTGATCCCAGCATTCATTCCGGTTGTCGTTCCGTTCCCAGGAAAAATATAGATCATGTCGTTCGGAATGGAAGCATTTTGCGCTTGTACCAACGTAGGAAATGGACTCTCAAAAGTACCTGATGAACTGCTAGTATTGTTGACAAACCAGACCTGCCATGGTTTCCCGGTAGCTGGATTTATCGCTTTTTTTCTTTCAGTCACTTTTTTTACAACGGGGATCTCAAATCGATAAGGGGCAAATGCCGCTCGCGATATCAACAGATCGTTTTGCTGCGGGCATTGCTTTCCAGAACGTTTGAGTTTTTTACCAAAGGGATAACTCAAACTAACGCTTCCTTGAAATACACCTCGGAAGAGGTGATCGTAAGAATAGGAAGCTTCAAGCGCAACGTATTCTTTATACCGGCCAAGAAGGCGAGCTTTGCCTCCCCAAGAAGAAGCATGCGCAGTAGAAAAGTAATAGGGGCCTGCTCCTGCATAGAGGTCATACCGAGTGCTTTCCGTGATGTGTGAGCGACTTCTGCATCTCCTCCTGTAAGCGCTGATTTACGTTTATAGCGCAGCAGAATATGATGACCATTAAAACGATCAAATGCGTAGTTAAATCGACGACTTTTATTATTGCCTACCGGGAAATAACCATTCATTCGGTATTCCATCCGTTTACTAATCAGCTCAATTCCCGGGCTTAATTGATTGACGGTCAAGCCATGATTATCCTGACGGACATCATAGTAGCAATAAACCCCTAAAAAGTGATTGATCTTAGGTATGACAGAACGAGCTCCAAGACCGATATTGCCAGCAAGCTTCCCATCATTAAAAACATGTCCCCTTAAATCAAGAAAAGGCATGAAATAAGAATTGTGATTATGAATTCCATAACCCTCCAGAGTGGTATACCCATCATGATAGCCGACGCCTCTAGCTTCTGTATGACGGATCGCTACATGCATCATATGGAAAGGCGATCTGCACTCAACACCCTGAGAATTTTGATAGGAATCGTCCTGATCTGCGACCCATCCTAAGCCAGCTTTACTAGAAAAATCGGCATTTTCATCATACGACTCGTTGTTATACTCCTCATAGTCGATCTCATCAAACGCAAGTTCCTCATCAAAATCGTAAAACTCCTCTTCCACTTCAGCGTTTAAAAAACAGGAAAGAAAAACAAGCGATGGTAAAAAAAATTGACGCATCTGTATTCCTTTGTTCAACTGCTCCTGCAGACAAAGCCATTAAAGCACATTGCAAATAAATAATTCCAATTAAAACAGAGCTTGTTGTTAATTCAGGTTTCGTCGATTTTTTGATTCTTTTTCAGGGGTGGGGGGTAATATACGGAATGTTGATATACCTCCAAAAAAAGAATCAAAAAATCGACAGAAACTGAATTGACGACAGGCCCTAAAGCCGGATGCACAACTTCATCTCTTAACCGCTACCGATGATCAATGGCAAGCCTTTGCGCAAGACCCGATATTCTTCTAGAACTTTTTCGGATCATTTTTTCAATGGTCTCTTGTTCAGCATGCACCTCGAGACCTTTACGCGCACGCGTTACAGCTGTATATAGGATCTCTTTGCCGAACCTCTCTGATCCTTCTGGAACCAGGAGCATGATCCGATCATATTCGCTTCCCTGGCTTTTATGGACGGACAGGCAGTAGGCATATTCAAATGCGGGTAGAGCAAGGGCTGGTATTGGCTTCCTGTCGATAAAGACCGCGTAATCTTCCTTTCCCAACTTCATTTTTTTGCTCGATGGATCGATCTTTTTCATGAGAACCCCAGCATCGCCATTGTAAAGCTGTGAAGAGTAGTCGTTGCGCGTGATCATGATCGGTATTCCCCACCACCCGGAGCTTGGCAATTGAGACTGGAAAGATTGGTATAAAAAGCGATTGATTGCATCAACGCCAAAAGGACCTTGCCTAAGGCAAGATAAGATACGGAAGCTTTCTAAACACGTAAGAAGCTCTTGGGGATCTGGAGGTGTTTCATAAAAAGCCGGATAGGCTGCATTTACCATTTCGAACAAACTTTTCTGCAAGGCATCGGGCTGTTTCAGCATAAATGGAGAAAAACTCTGCATCACTTCTAATACATCGGCTCGGCAAATCGATTCGGCAAGCTCTGCAAGCTGAACATTTTCAACACGCTTGGATAGCTTTAAGGTAACAGCCGGGCAGCCCGCATCGATCAGATCTGCAAAAAAACTGCCGGCATCGACAGCTGGAAGCTGCTCTTTATCTCCAATAAGCACCACACGAGTCCCGGATAGGATTGCAGAGAAGAGAAGCCCGTAGAGCTTAGCATCGATCATCGAGCACTCATCGATGATGATCAGATCGGCAAGCAAAACCATTTCCGTTTTTTGCGAGCCATCTTCGCGAAGCTGGAGCAAGGCATGCAGCGTACCCGAGCGCAAGGATTTCCGGTCTTCTTCCTCCAAAACAGAACCGATCTGCTTTTCCAAATGGGTCACAGCTTTTCCTGTGGGAGCCGCTAAAACGATCCGGAATTTTTTCCTCTTTTCTTGTGGAAGTCCCTCTAAACACTGCTTGACGAGATGCTTTGCGGTAAATGTTTTTCCTGTCCCAGGGCCTCCGATGATGAGGGAAATGGACGAGGAGATAGCCAATTGAATAGCCTGCTGCTGCTCAGCATTTAGCAAGCTAGAAAGAGGCTTCGGTTCGATGTCTACATGGGGCTTAGCTTGAAGCAGACGGAGAAATTCTTGAAGGAAACGGGTCTCATCGACCCAGCTCTTTTGGAAATAAAAATTTCGGCCGAATGAACAAATGGGTTTGAGCGGCATCGTCTCATTGCCTTCAAGGATGTGATGGATTTTTTTAGGAATTTGATCCTTTCCTCGGCGAGCAAGGTCGAACAGACGCTGCGCTTTTGGATCAGCAGATTCTGTTTCGATATCAAAACAAAGATGCCCTTCGGCAAAGCTTCCCATCATCAAGGCCAGGAATGCTGCAACCTCTTCTAAGCTGCAATCGGTCTGCGCAAGGAGCCTTTCGGCGTAAATCAAGTCAACTGGATCTAACAGCCCTTCAGAGACACAAGAATTGAGATATGTCCATCCTCGAGCGTGCATCCAACCCCTCCTGATGGGAGCATACTATAACTGCAGAAGTCCAAAGCTACAAGGGATTTTGGATATACACATACAAGATAAAAAATTGGGAATTTGGCAAGGAGGCGCCATGAATTTGAGCCAGGCAAAGCCGGCGTCGAAGCAGCTCAACTTGAATAAGTTGGGCGATGCAGACGGGTCTCAAAGTCATTGGATGCCCGACACAGCCAAAAACCGATTTTTCATCTTGTTTGTGTATATAAGTAAACGAGGATGGACGAGAGAGTTGCAACACTCCCCCGTTATACACATCGTGATTCATTTTTAGGAAATTTTGCCAAAGCTGGCGCCCCAGATTTTGGCGCGGCGAAGCAGGCCATATCCGAAGGCGATATGGCCGATGCAGCCGAGACGAAAGGTGGGGATGCCAGAGAAGGCAAAAATCCTAAAAAAGAATTGAGATGTGTATAATTTAAAAGTGGTATTTGACTGCGCCTTGGGCAGTTTGGTCGTATAGGTAAGTCACAGGACCTTCCCGATAACGGTATTCGACAGCAAAATCGACACGCTTATTAAACCAATAGCCGATTCCAGCAATTGCCTGCCATGCAAAGCCGTTCTTTGTTCCAGCGTGCGCTAAGTTGAAATTATTGGC
Source organism: Verrucomicrobiota bacterium (assembly GCA_018239725.1). GTDB lineage: Bacteria > Chlamydiota > Chlamydiia > Chlamydiales > Rhabdochlamydiaceae > Acherontichlamydia. The sequence continues at coordinate 7,643 of JAFEGU010000392.1, forward strand.
ATGAATATATTGGTGTCCATATCCAATCCCTACGCCAACATATGGAGTCAGGCACCATTTTTTGAAGCCGGGGATTTCAAATAGCGCATTGACCAGCGTCGAAAGAGACCAAATATGTCCGCCTGTGCTGATATTAGCCCCTTGGAATCTGACTGCCCGGATCCGGTTATTTTTGAAAACCTCTTCGATCTCCAAACGGATTCCTCGGCGCCAGCGATAGCCGAACTCCCAACCGAGCGAATATCCTGCAAACGGTTTGATCTTCTGATGCTCATGGGTCGAAGTGCACAAGAAGTTCACTCCTCCATTTACTCCCATGTACCAACCGTCGCGAAAAGTCTGCTCGTTACAGCAAGATCCTTTGACATCGCAAGAGGAGGGAGATGCGCTCTTCGCTTTTTCTCCTGCATTTAATCCGAAGACTACAGCTAGCAGAGAAAAGATCGTGCAACTGATTTTTGTCATTTTCATTGAATTCTCCTTAAATCTTCCTTCCTACTTACAATTACTCTTTATTTCAAAGGGCTGGCGGTACTGGCGCACCCAAAATATTTGCTAACCCTAAGGCCAAAAGATAGACGCAATAGCACGTATTCCCATCGGGCATTTGAGGAGCTACGCCAAGATCGCAGACCATCAAATTCTTAACGCCGAAAACCCGTAGGTTGCCATCAACGACCCCATTGGTTATGGAAGTCGCCATACGCGTTGTTGACGCGATGTGTGACTCAACGGTCATCCCGTCTAAAGTCTTAGCTGTAGCTAGTAGTTTTTCAGGGGAATTTGGGCCTATAAAGTCGTCAGGACCAGGAAATACCACATTTAATGGACCGACTGCATTCCGCAGCAAGTAATAAGCTGTCACAGCCAAATTAGCATCGGTTCCATTGGTATTCACATCCCCATCGGAATACATATTCAGATCGATATTAGGAGGAACAAAAGGGCTCTTGCTGACAATTTTTATGCTTCCTCGGCTTTTCGGATCAAGAAGGAAAAATAAAACCCTGGCCAGATTAGCGCCTATGTTCAGACCGACAGGTTGAATCCTTCTAGTCGAGTCATTTGGATAGGCAAAAGGAGCTGCTAAAGCTGGGCTGCCCGAGCCGTTTACAAATCCATGGAGGAAGGGAGACGCAAACGTGTTCAGTTTAACAATAGCGTTCGGCCCATATTGATTGTTTAAATGGGCTCCCACATTCGGGTTATCGACAAGGACATCAATTCCAAGAGAGTTAAGCAATGCAGCATCGCCAATTCCTGATCTCTGCAAGATCGCAGGACTGTTGATCGCTCCAGCACATAAAATGATTTTCTTTCCGAATGCCTGTCTCACCTTATCTGGTGAATCGGAATAGAAAAACTCGACACCAATCGCTTTTTTTCCATTGAATATGACGCGACTTACAAATGCGTTTGATTCGATTCTAAGCAATCTCCCTTTTAGACCTCTTCCTTGAGGAGTAACAACGGGATCAAGGAAGCTATTGGAAGAAAAGCTGCGATGACCAACTATTTCTGGGGAAGGCGCCGGCGTTGCAAACATTTGAAATGCGGAAAATCCAACGTAAGGAGTACCTATCGTGCTAATGTCATCCGGATTGTTGTAATCAGCTACAAATCCTGCATTAAAACCTGAAGCTAAAGCAGAAGCAAGGGGATCGGCGTTAGTGACTTCAGGAAATTGGGTTAAACTGATCGGGCCTCCCGAGCCTCTCTGAGCAGGATCGAAAGTTGTCGTTGCATTAGTTGTAAAGTTCTCCAACGCGATCATCATTGGAAGCAAATTGTTGTATGACCACATCGGGTTTCCAGAAAGGGTCGCCCAATTATTATAGGTGGGGGGCGTGCCGCGAACAGCCTCCGTATAATTATGCGCGCTGCTTCCTCCCCAACCCCTTCCTTCCGAGTACACCTGGCCCTGAATAATCCCAGTCGGAACGCCATATGTTATTGCATACTTAGGATTGAAGGTAAGATCTGTTAGAGATTCGAGAAAAGGAAATAAGGGCTGTACAGTTAACACCGTAGGATCACTGTCATTGTTGACCCCTGCTTCGAGAACAAGAACCTTCTTTTTTCCGCTGTCAGAGAGCTTGCGGGCAAGGACCGCTCCAGCAGTTCCGTTTCCGACAATCACATAATCATAAATAATCTCCGTTTCACCAGCCGAAAGACCTAGGGAGCTTGCAATCAAGATGCAAAAACCAATCCATTTTTTCATTTTCAACATATTTCCTCTCAAACTGTGAACATGCACTTAGGTACTAAACACGGGAACTGCATAACTGAAGCGCAGAGAAATTTCTGCCATCGTTCAGTTTTTATTTCTCTTCCGTAGAACTTATTTAAAACTTCACTCCGACAGCGCCGCCGACAAAAAAGGCATCGAAATTATGGTTGATCGGCTGGATCGGATCATGGTTCATCTCACCAAAACGGGTATAATAGAAGTCTCCGAACGCATCGATGAAAAAATGTTTGCAGAATGTGTATCGGAATCCTGTCTTCGTCGTAAATCCCCAAGCTTCCCGATTTAAATGCGTTGTTTCAAATCCATCGTAGTTCTTAATCCGCAACAAGCTATATGTCGCTCCAAAGCCAATGTAAAAATCAAGGCCAGCGCCGCAATGCACCTCATATTCAAGGCCTGCGCTAAAAGGAATCAAGTTGAGCTTCGTATAATATCCGAATCCGATTGTTCTTCCTGTCTTTGTCGTCCATCCAATATTTTCCCAAAGGAGCAATTGGTCCCCTTTTTGCCAAAGATTTCCAGTTAAACGATAAGAGCTCTCTAATTCTAAAGTCGGCGAAGCTGTTCCATAGATTTCTCTTATCTGGTGTTCCAATGGGAGAAAGGCTGCGCCGCGGACTTGGATTGTCCACGGGGTGCACTTCGGATCTTGGAATCCACCGCAGCAGCTGGTTCGAGGAGCTGCTTCCTGCTTTGAGACCTGTTGTGGAGCTGTTGTTGATGTTTCAGTTGGTGTTGGTTCTGTGGCTGTCGTGTTTCGGAACATGGGGCCGTACGACAACAATGGAATAGGAGCCAAGCTCAACACAAATAAGAGCTGAGGAATGATCCAAAGGCTAAAACTTCTTAAAGCGCCGGTATCGTTTCGCTTGCATTTATCCATCTCAGAACTCCTTGATCGAGCATATTCACTCCTTATATAACAACAAAATTGAATATTGAACAAAATATTTTTTTATCTGTTCTGAAAGATGGTCTTTGCAATGGGCCAAATCCTGATCATCCTATACACGGATTTGATTGGCTTTATCAATGTGATAGATCGCTTTTCCGCGAACAAAAATGTAGAAGACTCCGCCAAAGCATTCAGAAAAGGGACGATTGTCAAACAGCTTTACATAACGTTTGAGCGCTTCAGCGTAGATCGATGCTTGGAGAAAATAGTCGTGGTGCTCCATCGATTTTAAAATATTTTCCGGCGAATAGTCTTGAAGCGATGAGCCTAAATAATTGGTCTTCCAATCAAGCAAGTAATATTTCTTGCGCCATTCAAAGACAAGATCGGCAAATCCTTTCATCAACCCATTTTCAAAAGGGAAGAGGAACTCCATCTCTTCCTGGATTTGCGCAGGTGGAATTTCACTTAAGGAAAATCCTTTTAAAGGTATATGGAGCAAATACCAAATCGTTTCAAAAAGAGGTTCTCTCCATTCATAGAGCGCGGTATTGGCCGTTTGCTTTTCGATAAGATTGGCAATCTTTTTCTGTTGCGGGAAGAAATGGAGTCCCTGTTGAAAAAGTTTTTCCATGATCGAATGGAAGATCAATCCCGTTTGCGCGCCAAAAGGCATGTTAAGGGCAGATGCCTTTTCATCCATCTTTTCAATTTTTTGAAGGGGCTGCGCTTCGGGATCTCCCTTTTTAGCAAGGGAGCTGTAGGAAACGATCGGTTGAAATGGAAATGGCTTCAGCTCTTTTGGCAGAAGGTCAAGGATAATCTGCTTTTCCTCTTGAGCCGTAGCAAGAGGGGATAGTTGGACTCGGGAAAAAGTAATCGATGCTCCATCCTTAATCTCGTTAAGAAATGCCTCGACATGATCATAGTCGAAAGAAGGAAGGGATGCTGCTGTGAAATAGAGTTCGATCGGAGAAGCCTGGCCAGCTTCAACAGGTGTATTCTTCAAGTCAAATGCAAGGGGGATATAGACCCTTTTCTTGGCCCGCGTCAGGGCAACATAGAGCTGGCGCAGCTTCTCCGCATCGATTTCTTTAATCGCTTTTTCGCATGCTGGGTTGTCCAGCTCCAACGGGACAATCTCGCCTCCACCTTCCTTCTGAACGGCGATCTCATCTTTAAGAGGCTGGGATGATGCAACGCCAAGTGCAAAGACCACATCAAACTCAAGTCCCTTGCTCATATGCATCGTTAAAATTTGGACTGCATCTTCATCGCTGCCAATCCGCCTTTTCAAACGGCCCTCTTCTTCCATTGATGCAACGGCCATCTCGTCAAGAAGGGAAATCCATTTCTCCGAGACCCTTTTTTTGGACCATGCTGTTTCGACGATCATCTCGGCAAGCTGCAGCAAATCGCAATAGAGATCGAGATTCCCTTGCGACAGCAAATGCTCTTCTACAGAATGCTCTCGACCCCACGCAGACGTTAAAAACTCGCGGAAAAAAGGGGAGAAACCTGATTGATGGAGCAGATCCTGAAGCAGGATCGCCTTTTCTTTTGCCTCCCTTAGAGCCTCTTTGTCAAACGAGCCGCTAAGTTGTCCATGGGTCCATCCAATCAAAGGGCCTCCGAGAAATTTTTTGAGGCGGCTTAAATCGGAAGGACTGCTAATGGCATCGATAAGTTCGTACAACGCAATAAATGCATCGGATTCATTCAATGCGCCGCTTTTGCGGATGACGGAGGGGATGCGGCAACTTTTTAGGAATTCCCATAACCGCTGCGCTTGATAACGGTCTTTGACAAGGATGGCAAACTGGCTCCACGCTCCTCTACTTTTTCTATTGAGGATCTCTTGGGCGATGTAGGGAAAAAGCGTGTTTTTTTCCAACGCTTTGGATGGCCATGAATCGTTCCTTTTGGCCTTCTCAGCCTCCGCAGCAAAAAAGTGGACGCTTCCTAGATCATCAGACTCTACCGCCTCTTTGCCTGCTTTGACAGGGATCACATCAAGGCTGATTCCCAGATGAGGCAAGCTCATCCACCCTTTTGTCTTCTCTGATGCGAACAATCGGTTCAACGCATCGACCAAAGCGGGCGTCGACCTATAATTAGTGTCTAAATATTTCCTGCTCTCTTGTCCTAACGCGTCGGCTGCTTTTAAGTAAGTGTAGAGGTCGGCATTCCGGAAAGCGTAGATCGACTGTTTCGGATCGCCGACCAAACAGACGGAGCGCATATGGCCGATAAAAAGCGTTTCAAAGATTTCCCATTGCAGAGGATCGGTATCCTGAAACTCATCGATGATCGCTGCGCGGTAACGCGCGCGGATCTTTTCAACAAACTTTTTTTCATGCAGGTTCTGATGCATCTGGCGGAGAAGATCATCGGGAGTAAGGGCATCGCCGCTTTGCAGCCAAGGCCTAATTTCTTGACGGCATGCCCGGGCCAGCCGAAGCAAAATTAGCAGCGGGTCCCTAGCTGTTGCAATAATTGGAAGGAGGAGCTCTCGCAATTGCTCCAAAAGCCCAGGGTAATGCAATGCGCTCGGATCTGGCATTTTTGCGCGGACCTTTTTGTTCCCGCTCTCCATTTTATCTAAGAAAAGTTCCTTTTCTTTGAGCAGATGATCGAACTCATTCGGCTCGCATTGCTTTTTCTCAAGCATCCGGCCAACCAGCTCCATTTGGCTTAAATAACGCTCATTGCCCATTTGCTTGTACTGGGACGCAAGAAGTTTCCAATCGGCGATCAAGTCCTCTTTCCTCAAAACGTCGAACTGCATCAGCGCTTGCTGCCAAGCCTGAAAGGATTCGGTAAATGATGGCGATGGCGAGATCTCTTTCTCTTGATTGACAAGAGAAACCAATCGCCCCCTTAACTTCTGCGGTTTTCTCTTAAAGTAGTTTAAAAGAAGCGCCGTTTGCCCCGAGCTAAAGACAGAACGCTCCATCTTTTGCAGTAAAAAATTTTGGACCGCCTCTTCGATGACCCCTAAATGCTCGGAGTCGTCTGGATCGCTCATCTCAAAGCTCACTCCAGCTTCAAAGGCAAATTCAGAAAGCGCCCTGTAGCAAAATCCGTGAATAGTAAAAATTTGCGCAGAATCAAAACAGGCTAAAGCATCTTCTATCCTGCGGATGCTCTTGCCGACTTTCTCATCGCCTTGTTCAAGGATTGCCTTGAGATAATCATGCTGAGCCTTACTTGTCTGGAGCTGAGCGCATGCGGAGATAAGATTGCTGCGGATCCTCGCCTTCAGTTCTCTTGTCGCTGCGCGTGTGAACGTCACGACAAGGATCTGGTCGAGAAGAAGAGGCTCCTCCGATTCGAGCAGCAGACGGAGGACGAAGTGTTCGATGGCAAACGTCTTTCCAGTTCCTGCCGACGCTTCTAGAAAATGGTGTCCGAAGACCGATAAATTTCGGTTTAGGATATTAAATTCGCTTATTTCAGTCTGCTGCATTGGCCCCTCCCTTTTCCCAAGCATCAAGCATAGGACCGAACAACGTCCTGGCATATTCCGACCAATTGGCACAGCACTGCTTCGCATCGGGGAGGGCGTTGCGCCGTTTAAGCCACAGCAGATCGGGATCTTCAAAACGATCGTTTTTTAGAGAGTCGCCGATGTTTTTTTCGAGTCCAGCTTCAGAGTCGGAGAGAATGTTCGCTATCCAGTCCGGCATAAAGGGGCTTAAATCGAGCAATGCTCGCTCGTAATAGCTGATATACTGTTGCATGAGGGCTGGATAATTAGAAAAACATCCCTCCTTAACAGCGCCTTTTTTGGAGAGCAGCAGACTTTTTTCAACCGTAAAAGGGGGATCATTTAAGCAGCCTAAAACGAGCAGCAAAGGCCAGCTTTTCGCCCAGTCATGCAGTTTGTCTTCGCCATGAAAAATCAAGCCGCGCGGCGTCAAATCATCGAGACTGCCTACCAAATGGACCAATGAGCCATCGGGCATCGGAACTTCAACTGCAGGAAGGATCCATCTACCTTCTTTTTGCAAGTACGGTTCAGAGCATAGCAAGGAGAGCTCGACAGAAAAAATTTGCTCCGGTGCGATATGGAACACCGATAGGATTTCCTTAAGATCAGACACCTCTTCTTCAAGCGCTTCCATGGCAGCTTCCCCAAAAACTCCAACGGGAAGCTTGCCCTGTTCCTGCCAAACTTTCTCTTGGGTTTTAAGAGAGCGTTTTAAAAGCGTTTTTCTAAAGATCGAACGGGTCAAAGCGGAGATCAGGAAATCTCCATCTTCATCTTCCTCTGAGCTCATATACATCTTTAAGGACTGGCGGAAATGGAAGCGGATCGGATGCCTTGCCAGTTCTTTTAAATGCTTGATATCGACCAACCGCTCTTGAGGCTTTTCTTCCGATTTTTGCATGTCGAGACCGTTGCAAAAAAAAGGCTCTTGATGCCGGCTGCCAAAATAGAAGGCTTGCGCGCACTCGAACTGCCTCTTGGAAAAACTTGGCAGCGCTGGTCCATTAGTATTAGCAGAAGAAAAATAACGGCTGTCAAAAGAGATCACAGGATGGTGGATTACACCAACGCGATTATCGAAGTACTGAAGGATCTCTTGCACGATCAAGCTTGGAGCCTTCTCCTTATTGTCCTGGGGATCGAGCCTTTGGTAGCTGAACGCCAAATGCTGCTTTGCCAATGTCACGCACTCCAAAAATAGATAGCGGTCCTCGTCGATCCTTTTGGGAACAAAGTCTTGGTCTTTATGCGATTTCATTTCATTCAAAGAACTTGCTGGCTCCGTGCGTGGAAAACTGCCTTCGTCCATTCCAAGGAGCCAGATGACTTGTCCCTCTGTGATATTGCCGCTCTTTAGCGGTCTAAATGTAATTTTTTGCGCATTATGGGAAAACATGGAGCCCGTTTGTGAGTCGGATAATGTCTGCAAAATGCGGGCCATCGTTGTTACTCCAAGCACGGAAAGATCGCTTGATGGGAAATGGGAGCGGAGCTTGGAAATTTCCATTAAAAGAGCTTCTTGTCCCTGCAACGGTTCAAAATAGCGGGAGACCAGCATTTCAATAAAATCGAGCCAGCTAGGCAAACTCCTCTTTTGGTTTTCGGTAACAGGTTTGAGGTCTTCGCGCAATGATCGGATGAGCTGGAAAAGTTTTCCTAAAAGGTCAAGGTCTGAAATTTCGACTCCGCTGCAAGGCCAGAGCTCAAACGGCATTTCAAGCGCTGCTTCCTCATCAACTTTCATGAGCGTTCCAAAGATCAGACGGTCTAATCCGCTTTCCCAATTCCCAAAACGGATATTGGCGCTGTCCACCCAACGACGGACCTTTGCTACGTCATCGGAGGAGAGTTGCCACTTTTCCCTAAACGATGAGAACGTCAATAGCTCAAGGACTGACTCTTTAGAAAACTGCTTCTCAGGGATAGAGAGTAGGTGCAAGACCGCTTCGAACAACTCTTTCGCAGCTGAATCAGCAACACCTTCTAGGCTAAATGAGAGGACGCTGTCTTTAGAGCCGAACACCGTTTGAATAAACGGCGCATAGAGGTTCAAATCGGGCGCAAGGACAAGAACATCCTTCGGCTCGATTGCGGCATTGCCAGGATGCGGCATAGAGATCAGATCGCAAAGCTGATTGTAAAGGACCTCCACTTCACGCAAAAGAGATGGCGCAGAATGCACCTGGAGGGAACCGTCGGGGCCGGAATTTTCATCCTGTCCGATTTCTTTTGGATTGCGCAAATGGAGCAGATCGTTCTGAAGGCGTGCCAATAACGTCTCTCTACCAGGATCTACATAGTGCTCATCCGAATCTAAATCAGCCTCTTCAATCAGCTTGAGGAACTCCCTTCCTGTTTTTCCCCAATTGGCCAGTAAAGGATTAGTATCGCGCAGATACTGTTCCCATAAATTCACATCCGTTTCTTTTATCTGGATTTTTTCAAGATGGCGCCTTGCGCCAATCCTTTCTCTATCGGTCGCTAAATCTTCCCAAAACATCGCGCAGGGACTTAAGAGATAAAATGCGCAGCCAAGCCGATTGAAAAATTCCAGATATAGCTTTGGCATGGAAGAAAAACCAAAAACATGGACTTGCGCTGCAACGCTTGCTCGATCAAGCGAATGTTTCAGCGATTTGATCGGATAGGTCCAGCCCGATCCTTCTGCGTAGACATTATTCCAGATCCATTGCTGCCACCCCTTTTCCTTGATCCAATCATCTAAAAATGATTCTCCGTAAAGTCCGTAGCGGGAAAACAATTTGCTCAAATGGACGGAAAGAGAGGCTATTCGCTTTTCCTGCACGGTGCTGTTGTTTGTAGAAAACTCTTCGCCAATGTACTCCAAAAGAGGCTGCAGCTCTTTCTTTTCTTTGCCAATCGATGTATGTACGGCCAGGCAAATGAGCTGTTCGATCTGAATTGAAAGCTCGAGCATGGACGGGATCCTCAGCTGCTTTTCAAAATTCATCGATGCAAGCAGTTCTAAAAAACCTTCCGCAAGGGGCATGATGCGCACGCCGGCAAAAATGTTATAGTCGGGATGCTCAGCGAAATATGCCGCAAGAAATTCCTTAATTGCTGCAGAGGGAACGATCACCAATCGATTTTCAAAAGGAGCTGTCCGGGAAGAAAAAAGGTCCGCGCCCATTCTCTGGGCCAAAATTTTTAGTTCATTGCTATAGTACCGAGACCCTTGAAACACGTTACACTCCAAATAAACAAGGAAGTTGCAGAACTCCTCATGCAATTGTGGACATGCGTCCTATAATATGCTAACTTAAAAATAAAATTAGAGGGAAGCGCGCGCTATAAGACTCCCTCATCAAAAAGAGATAGGCCATTGTTCCGTCAAAAAAAAGAAAGCGGCCTGAAAAAGGCGATGAACAAGATCCCCTTCGTTTTCAACAACGGAAAAAACTCATTGGGGTATCTCAATGCAACCCAATTTTTAGGCGTTATTAATGATAATGTCTTTAAATTCGTCATGGCATTTCTACTCATTGACGCACTAGGCGTAAACCGGGCAAGCGAGATCCTATCGGCTACAGGCGCTATCTATGTAATCCCTTTTTTGCTCTTCTCCTCTTCAGCAGGAATTCTAGCAGACCGCTTCAGCAAACAGAAGCTCCTTGTTGTGATGAAAAGCGCTGAAATCCTCGTAATGATCCTTGCTATTTTTGCCTTTGCAACCAAGAGCGTGTGGGGTTGCTATACCCTGTTGTTTTGCCTTTCCACCCACAGCGCGATGTTCGGGCCATCGAAATATGGGATCATTCCAGAACTTGTTCCCACTGACAAAGTCTCCCGCGCCAATGGCCTGATCACTTCTTTTACCTATCTTGCGATCATTATCGGGACCTTCTTAGCTTCCTTTTTGACCGAGGTCACTGAGCGTCATTTCACGCTGATCGCCGGATTCTGCCTGCTTGTCGCTATCTCAGGATTTGTTGCAGCTTTCGGAATTAAAAAGACGCCAGCGCAAGACTCTAAGAAAAAAATGAATTTCCTTTTTGTTCGAGAGATCTTCCATACGCTCGTCGATTGCCGCAAACAAAGACACCTTTTGCCCTCAATTTTCGGTTCAGCCTATTTTCTCTTTATTGGAGCATTTACCCAGCTCAATATCATCCCATTTGCAATCCAATCGCTTCATTTGAACGAAGTTGCAGGCGGATATTTGTTCCTATCGACCGCCCTAGGGATCGCCCTTGGATCCTTTCTTGCCGGTAAAGCTTCCCGTAAACGTATCGAACTTGGGATCTCTTGCGTAGCTGGCATCGGCATCACCATCTTCTTTTTCCTCCTCTCGATTTTTTCAACGAATTTGATCTTCGATATTATCTGCTTGGTATCGATCGGTATCCTAGGAGGAATTTTCATTGTTCCGTTCGATACTTTTATCCAGCTTTACAGTGAAAATGAAAAACGGGGACAGACAATCGGAGCGGCAAATTTTTTGAGCTTTGCAGGGGTATTGGTTGCCTCGATCGCCCTTTTTGTCTTTAACCAAATCTTCGACCTCTCTTCTGCAAGCAGTTTCGGGGTCATCGGCTTTATTACTCTTTGCGTTACAGTTGTCTTGACTGTCCGGCTGTCCGATCTCTCCATTCCCTTTTTTTCCCGCAAAGTTCTCCATCCGCTCTATCGTTTCAAACGTCCGGCGATCGAGTCGATCGAAAACAACGGCAACACAATCCTCGTATTGGAAAAAGGGCGCTGGTCCGATGCCCTCCTTCTGATCGGCGCCATTCCCAGCCTCCATCTTTTTATTCCTATAAAAGAGGGCCAGAAGCTTCCTTGGCCTCTACGTATCTTTTATTCGTTCCACGGCGTTCCGGTTGAAGCCAACTTCAACCAATTGCTCGAAGCTGCTAAAACTTATCTCAAGCAAGGCGTTGTCCCTTGCCTCTTCCTTGAAGACCACTGTCCAAAAGAGATTTGTCAAAATGTCAATCCGCTTTTGGATTTTTTCAAACGCTCTTCGGCCAAGATCTTAATCGCCGAGTTCCATAAAAATTCGCACGGCACTGCCGTCCATTTCAAAAAATCGTAACTCGACTACTGCGCGCAAAAAGTACAGGAGTTTCTATAAATGACAAGTATTTGTTGGAATTAAAAAATGTCATTGTTAAGATTCGGTTAGATATTTGCAAACCAGAGGTAAATATGGCATCGACAGCTACTCCGCCACTTACAAAGTCACCTTCATCAACTGAAATGCAACTCGATCCTCCGATGATCCCCGTTTCAAATCCTCCTCCAGCTCCAACCGGCTGCTGGGCAGTATTTATACGCACGATCTGCTGCTGCTGCTTTCCTGTTCCCGAGCAGCAACAACACATCAATGCTCAAGTCGAACCCCTTACTTCAAAGCGTCTAGTTCAAAACTACGGCGAGCTGGTCGCCAGAACAGCCCAACTGCTTACCCATGTCGATCTGGACAAACAACTTCTACTTTCTGAAGGCAAATCAAAAAACGTATCAGACACTGCTGCGTTTATTCACAGCCATCTGGGCGAGTTGAAGAAAATGGTCCAGCATGTCAGGTACTACAACGATGCCTTGCAGCCTAAAGATGTTTTAAGTGGGCAAGAAGATCCATCTGTTTCTGCTTCAAGCCCCCTAGAATCTCCGCCTGCTGATTTCGATGCCGCGCAAGTGGACATCCTTAAGAGGAATGGAGGGATCGAAAAATTTGCAGAGCAAAAAATTATTAAGGGACTTCAGGAAGCGCCTTTTCTAGAGCCCTTGAAAGCGGAACAGATCGGTGAAATTGTCGCACGCGTAAAACAGCAGATCGCGGTCCTGCAATCAGCAGGCGTTAATTCAGGATTTATACGCACCATCGTGAATCAAGAATGCAATCGCTTAGGAGCTAAGATCGCTCCTCCTCCATTCTTGTCCCACATTTCTAATGCAGTGGTTACTGAGCATCTGCAGCAAGTAAAAGGATTCGAAGAACTTACGCCAGAAGACTGCGCGGCGTTAGTGCAATTGATTCCCGGCTAATCAGAGGCAAATGATGCAGCAGATCTAGCGGATAGCAGTTCAGTGGATTGACCTCCCTCCTGAAAAAAACCCATGGGGAAAATTCCTCATGGGTTCTTTTTCAGTCGCATCTTTTGCTAGACTAGTACTCAACCTCATCAATTTTCAGCGCTCTTTGACTCACCTTTTCCAGTCCATCTTTGTCCTCTCGCTAAACAGCTTGCGAGATGATGCCGGCGCGCTGCGCACTTAGCTGATCAGAAAAATCTAAGCCAAATACCATTAAAAAATGTATGAGGTTGAATCATCGTGTCTAGAAACCATAGATGAATTCAACTTCATACTGTTTGAAACGTCGATGCGGGCCAATATTGTTGTCCAATGTAATCGATTGCTGCCAGCTTTGCTGAAGGTCGAGCTGGTTCGTTAGCAACCAATCAAGCGTGAACTGGAATCCGCGGTAATTGACATTTCCGCGCGCATTTTTACGTGTATTAGCTACGCCTGTTCCGTTCGTGTTCACTGTATAAAAACCAACATCCGCCGCATTGCCCAATCCAATCCCTTGTACATCAAAGTCGGGGACGCACTGTGCTTCAAGAACTTGGTAGTTGACATCGAGGGCCCAGTCCCATTGTTTCTTCAATTCACCGATGGAAACGCCGACATAACCGCCCCAATTTTGTTTGGTGTGGTTGGTCAATTTAATGCTCTTAGCAGCATGGTTATACAGCGCCGCTGCATAAAATTGGATGACCCTATCAAAATGTTTCGGAAGGAAACGGTATCCTAAAGTCAGCTGGGAAACGATAAAGTCAAAGCGGTGCCGATTAACCGGTTTATGGTAATGCTTGGTATCCCAATCGACCAACGAGTACTTCATGTACAATCCAGTTCCGCCGATGCTGTAAATTCCGGTTTCGCCCAAATACCCGAACTGGTCTTTGCCTTCATCAATGATAAAAACACCTACGTGGAGAAAATAATCGCCGATCGAATCGAAGCTTTGGTCATACTTATACCAAAGACCGTCAAAGAACGAATTGAACTCGATTTTAGAATCAGCAATCGTCGACATCCGGCGGCGGCCAGCTTCAATATCCATCGTGTAGGTATCGGCATCGACCACGCGGACTCCCCAATAAGCACGCTCCAGTTTGAGCTTATGAAGCGTTCCGGAAAACACGCCGGCATCGTTGTCAAATTCGAGCTTCACAGATGCCCAGGATTTTTCTGTTCGATAGTCGAACATCAGGTTGACCTCGATATCGAAAGCATCGCTAGGGCGGAATCCCTCTCTGCCCCTCTGATTGACGCCGTTGACCGTCTCTACAGTTCCCTGATACTCAGTCCGGACCTCGCCTGCAATCGAAAGAGCTCCGCCAAGTTCGCGGACGGTGACCTGCCGTTTCGTGTTGATCCATTCGCGCAGGGCATTGATATCCTTTTGATCGATATCATCACCATCATCTATCGTGCTAGCGTGCAATGCAGAAGAAAAGCAGATGGTCGCGCACAGATAGAAAAAACGGCGCATTAACGGATTAATATTCATCATAGAGGCTCCTTATCCCTATCCTGCACGATGCTGAATTGATCTGAAGAAAATTTATTCCAATGCCTAAAAATTGGCCGGAGAAATGATCAAAATGGCAACGGCGATTTCGAAAGACTCAAAGCTTTATATAGGGAATCTTAATTATTTGCAAAAGGAAACCGAGCGTGCGCCGTCCATCAGAACCGGATGTCCGTACTGGCGGTGATGGCCGTTTCATCATAGAAGCGCGCTTCGAAATTGATGTTGAGCCCCCTGTCGAAGGAAAGCCCTGCGCCCAGGAAAATCCCGATAGGATGCTTGTTCTTCATCGTAAAATGCTTTTCTGGAAAAATCCAGCTAAGAGCCTTTAAATGATGGAATTTTGCCCTCACATCTGAATATTTAAGGCCGATATAGGGGATAAAAAGCTTGATTCGCTGAGAGACGCCGAGGCCGACCTGCCATTCCCGATAATCATAAAATGCCCCTTCCGGCCCGATCGACTTCCCATTCAACTTTAGCGAATGGATACGGGGATCAAACTGAAAGTATTTCGCATCGATCCCAAGCTGGGTATCGCCCCAGTAGGCCAAGATCGCCCTGCCGCCCACTGTCCATGCAAAGTGCTGATCTGTTTTGAACTTCAAACGAACATCGGAATAGGGCCTATAATGGATATCTGCTTCTTCCGCGCCAAACAAACCGTAAACTTCGACCCGGTCATTGCATCCCAAAGTGATCGACCCAAAATTACCCATCGCTGCATAGTCTTTGACTTTTCGCTTCAAACGGGACCTGCGCTCATGGACTGTCAAGTTACGATCAAAAACATCATCCCATTCATACCCCGCCTTGATCGTTATCCAAGCATCTTTTTTAAAGAAAAGTCCCCGTTCGGGCATCATGGGAAAACTAGGATTGCCATTATAGAGCGCTTCCACCCTGCAAATTGAAATCAGGCTTGCAGCAAAAATGAAAACATTTCGCAGACAGTTTCTCATCAACATCCCACTAGTGCTAGAGGCAGTATACCTCGTCAAACTAGCAAAATCAGAAAGAACTTTCTACGAAAAAAGTTTTTAAAAAGGAAATCGTCGTGATATACACAAAGGGGTTCAAAAATTGGAATTTGGAAACTCCACAACCCGTTTTGAACCAGACTGTCTAATGTTTTAGCTTTTACTAATTTGAGGAAAACCATGGGCCCTGCTTCATCGAAAAAAAAACCGATACGATCTCCATTCAATACCCATTTTCACGCCTGGACCATTTGGCTTCTTAGCGCCCTCTTCATGTTTTATAAGTATGCTCTTGAGGTATTGCCTAGCGTCATGACGGGAACGCTCATGGGCACCTTCAAAATTAGCGGGACGCAGCTGGGGAACCTGGCTGCTTGTTATTTTTACGCCTATCTCCTGCTCCAGATCCCCGCAGGACTTCTCCTCGACAAAATTGGCCCCCGCAAAGTCACGACCTTGGCGATCGCCCTATGCGCAGGAGGCAGCCTGATCTTTGCAAAAGCCGACACCTTGCTCATGGCAGGAATCGGACGCTTCCTAACCGGGGCTGGAGCCGCATTTGCCGCGGTCAACTGCCTTAAACTGATCGCCAACTGGTTCCCCTTCAAGCAATTTGCATTTATGGCAGGCCTCATGATGACCGTTGCGATGCTCGGAGCTGTTGGCGGACAAGCCCCCCTTGCAAGTTTCATCGAGGCAATGGACTGGCGCTCTGCAATGGAAATGATCAGCTTTGCAGGACTCATCCTCGCCGCGCTGTTTTGGCTTGTAGTACGCGACATGTCGCCCTCTCATACAAAAGAGCGCCACATCGTCAGCCAAAGCATCACATTCATCGACTCGCTCAAAAAAGTTCTTAAAAATCGTCAAGGATGGTGGCTCTCAGTCTATAGTGGTTTCGCATTTGCGCCAGTGATGATCTTTGGAGGACTCTGGGGCGTAGCCTTCACATCCGAGGCCTTTGCACTCAACCAAAACCTCTCAGCGCAAGCAGTTTCCTTAATTTTCATCGGCTTTGCCGTTGGCGCTCCTACATTCGGATGGTTCTCTGATTGGATCGGCAGAAGAAAGATCGTCATGTTCTGGGGAACAGTGATCGCGCTGTTTAGCATTTCAGCTGTCATCTATTTTCCCGGACTCACACGCAACTCGCTCATGATGCTGTTGTTCTTATTCGGCTTTTCCATCAGCAGTTTTCTCCTCTGCTTTACAATGATCCGCGAAATCAGCATGCCGATCCTGGCTGCTACAGCCATTGGGTTTATGAACGCGTTCGACTCCTTATTCGGCGCATTTTCCGACCCGATGACCGGCTTTTTCCTCGATCTTGGATGGGATGGGAAGCTTGTCGAGGGCGCAAGGGTCTTTTCCGTCAGCGCTTATCAAGCCGCCTTCCTGACCCTTCCGATCTACTTGGCAATTGCTCTGCTCACCTTATTCAAAATCAAGGAGACTTATTGCAAGTCCTCATTCCCAACCCAGTTGCCTTAATCATTGTAATGAAATAACAACTCAAGAAGGGCCATGAAAGACATGTCGGATGGTGCGTCCAGCAGGCGCACCTCCCGCGTCCGGTTTGCGACCAAGGTCGCGAACGGGGTAATGAGGACGTAGTCCCGATATATCATTAGAGGCGATGCAAAGCTCTTAACGATAATTAAAATACATCATTTCTTAGGCTTAGGCGCGGGGTCTTGTGTCTAAAATGCTTGTCTGGATTGAATATTCGGAGGGGCGGACATAGACGGACCAATTCTTCTTGTCGGCCCCATTGATCCAATGCTGCCAGGAGCTCATCGGCATCCCTTGAGAGGCGGTCCGGTCGACCCTCCAAAGCTCAAGCCTTCCGGTGCCAGGATTGATCACAAAGCCAAAATAGAAATTTGCCCAGTTAGTATCGGCAAATATAAATGGCGTTGGAGGGCTGATATTGAGAAAACGGGCATGCTGCGCGATGTGCTGATGCAGATCAAATGAGTATCCGATCTTTTGATAGGCCTTGATCCAGCAGAATTTTGCAGCCTCTTTGATCATTTTGCCGGTCATGAGCGGAGAGGGAGCATCTGCAAAAGCCTGCATGGCATCGGAGATCTTCTCATCAAACCGGTCTCCGAACAGCCTCCTCAGAATCACCTTGAACTCCCGGCCAGGAACTATGGGCAGTGTCTGGTAAAGAAAGGCGTCGATCTTATCGGCAGCTATCCGCCTATATTCGGAATTCGGAGAAGCATTTGCCGAGATCAGGCATTCAAGGACTTTTGTCCTAAAAGGGACAATTTTCAGAGGATCTTGTGTTGGGGTAAATGTCTTGTGCAGATGGTGGCTTAAGAGCGGAGGTAGTTCAGCAGAAAAGAGGTCGATTAGCAGCATCTGCTCCTGAGAATCTAAAAGCATCCTTGCATAAAACTGATGGCTCGGCGAGAAGACCTGATCGCGAACCCAAGTATACGTAAATCCCTCCTCTTGCCAAGCCTCTTTATAAAAGCGGATAGACGGTTGCAAAAGAAAAGCATGCGAAGGGGAGGCCATGAGCAATGATTGCTGCGTGTTTTTAGCAAAGAGGTCTGTCACATAGGGAGGCTGATTTTTGACACAATCGATCAAAAAGATAAGCAGCTCGGTCTCGTTCTCCACCCATCGGCTCTCTTCCGTCAACTCTCCTTGGCGCCGGTAATAGGTCTTTAGCAACGTCGTCATCGTCCCGCCGGACGTATAGACCCAGGGTTTTTTATCTTCGGCTTTGCCTGGAAGTCCTCCTCCAAGATGGACTTTAGCCATCCTCTGGAGGGCCGTCTGTAAAAACATGGGAGTGCGCACATGGTTGACAATAGCGGATGTGATCCCTAAAACTTCCCTATCGCCGCCTTCCCAATCGCAATTGGCAGCAATTTCCGATTCGGTTGCATTGAAGAAATCGGCTAGCGATTCGATATATTGTTCTGCATCGTAGATCAATGTCCAAAGGGCAGGGTCGCTCCTTCCGTGTTTATAAACTAGCCGGAATCCTGCAGGGCTGTCATCGTAAATGTCCCCTTGCACATCCTGCATTTCCGCATCGTAGATCTCCTGGAAATACTCGGGAAACTTGGCATCGTATTGCTTGACCAAAAACGCAAACAAATTCGTGTAGTTGGACCCAACCGCATAGCTTTTGTCCCTCATTTCCAAACAAGCCCGCATGTGGTAGGCCCTGCTTTGGAACTCTGCTTGCAGCCTTCTAACCTCAGATTCAGACCCTGCGTTTTTCAGCAGAGCCTCTGTCGCCCGTACCTGGTCGAAGGCGATCTCATATTCGGTTTGATACTTTTGGATGTTTTGATTGGCCTCTGCAATCTTCTCTTCCAAATGATGGTAGACGACCTCCCCGATCCCTCCTCTTTCTTCATGATGCAGCCCTAAGCTTGAATAAAGGTTCCAACGGGAAAACTCCATTTTGACTTCGGAAAATGAGGCCAAGGTAAATTCCCAGGCCTTTAGAAGAGCGTGGTCGCTAAATCCCTTGAATGCCGCCCTTGCCTGCTTTTCAACTCTAGAGAACTTATGGGACAGGTCTATTTTTTCAGAACTTCCTGGGGCTGCGTAAGATTGGGAAAGTTTGCTGCTTTTGGCTCGCGTTAATTCCAAGCGGGCAGCCATCTCAATGTCCCCATCGGTCAATCCATACAGCTCCAATAAGGCCCGATGCAAAAACTGCTCGACCGTTGCGCTTTTTTCCCCTTTAAGCTCCCATTCGAGGAGCTCTTTGAGCTTTTCTGCCTTTTGCTCCCAGTTCAATCCTTCTTGAATGAGCCCCGAAACGGTGCAAGCGATCATTAAACCTGGACTCAACCATGGCTTAGATAAACTATGCGGACTTACGACAGGCCGCCTTAGGTCGCCGATTCCCGTGCTTGGACTGATTGGGACAGAATATTCCACTCCGCCAAATATTCTTTTTAATTTACCCAGCGTCAAAAGCTGGTGAAGGTCTTCCAGCAAATTTTGCGGCTGCTCGCGCTGGATAAAAATTGCTGGCGCTGTCGCAAAGCAGGAGCCGACGTTTTGACGCAGAGGAGTTAGGAGCGCAGAGAGGACTGCGATCCTGATCTGAGCATCTGTCAGTCCGTTGGGCTGGTAGATCCCAAGACTTTGCCTGACAATCTCTTCTGTCCAAGAATTGCATAAAGGTTTTTGGAACCGTTTTAACAATTGAACAAGCGATCCGTCATCCCTTAGCTTCTTTAAGATGGCCAATGTGTGCTCGGTAAGACAGGAGTCGTTAAATCCTTCTGCATAAAAAAGGTAGCCTTCCTTCTCAAACAAATCGATCCATTGCGCAAGAGAGGTTTGCAAGAATTCCCCCTTTTCATCGATGAGGGAAGCGGCAATGGCCCTCGCTCTTCGAAGCCCTCGGAATTGAATGCTCTCCTGAAGGGAGGACTGATCGGTTAAATAAGAAAGAAGCGCCTCCTCCATAATACCCAAAAGCTGCGGAAGCCCTTTCTTAGGGGGGAGGTTCTGATAGATGGAAAATAGAAGTCCCGTCAAGGAAGAGGGGGCTGCGCTTGCGCTACGATAATCTTCTTGCGGGCCTGTGTCCATATTTGCAATCGCCAATCAATTAATTATTTATAACAGAGCGCGGTTCAGATTTTTTTTGCCTTTCTATTTTGTCTGTTAGTGATTTAGAATCAATAGTAAAACTTACAAGCCAGTTGCAAAACTCTGGTTCCCCAAAAAATGGCTCAGAATCATCCATTTTCCGGGAATCTTAAGTTTAGCACCTAGCTCTTACTCCATGAGATTTCTATGCTGATTCGTATTCATAACCAACAAGAAATAAATCTTCCAGAAGGAAGTTCTGCAAAGGATCTTGCAGAAAAGCTTAACATGCGCAATCCCAACCAGTCCCTTGCTGCAAAGATCAACGGAAAACTCCGCGATCTGAACACAAAGCTCAATGAAGGGGACGAGGTCATTTTAGTCCATTTTGAAGACCCAGAAGGAAAAGAGATCTTTTGGCACACTTCCGCCCACGTCCTTGCGCAAGCAATCCTCCGCCTGTTTCCCAATGCAAAGCCCACCATCGGGCCTCCGATCGAAAACGGCTTTTATTACGACTTTGCCGATCTGACCATCTCCGATGCCGATTTCGCAGCCATTGAAAAAGAGGTCGAAAAAATCGTCGGCGAAAATTACATCGCTGAAAGACATCTGCTGCAAGGGAAAAAAGACGCGATCGAGCGTTTCAAGCAAAACAAGTACAAATGCGAGCTGATCGAAGGATTCGAGGATGGCGAGATCACCGCCTATTCACAAGGAGAATTTTTCGACCTGTGCCGCGGTCCCCACCTTCCCAACCTCGGAAAGATCAAGGCATTTAAGATCCTTAAGACATCGGGAGCATATTGGAAAGGGGATTCCAACCGGGAAATGCTCACGCGGATCTATGCGATCTCCTATCCCGACCGAAAGGCCCTTAAGGACTATCTCTTCCTTTTAGAAGAAGCCAAAAAAAGGGATCATAAGATCCTAGGGCCCAAGCTCGACCTCTTCTCCATTCATGAAGAGGCCCCCGGAATGCCCTTTATCCATCCGAAAGGGATGATCGTCTGGAACCGGCTGATCGATATGTGGCGCAAAATGCACACAAAAGCTGGATACGTCGAGATCAAAACTCCTCAGATCATGGGACAAGAGCTTTGGGAGACATCAGGCCACTGGTTCCACTATCGGGAAAATATGTACGCTTTCAATATCGAAGAGCGCCATTTCGCGATCAAGCCGATGAACTGCCCAGGCTGCATGCTTTACTACCGGGCCCATTCCCACAGCTATCGGGAGCTGCCTTTGCGCGTTGCAGAACTGGGACACGTCCACCGGCACGAAGCGTCGGGAGCGTTAAGCGGACTGTTCCGCGTCCGAAGCTTTCACCAAGACGACGCCCACCTGTTCATGAAGCCAAGCGACATCAAACAAGAGATCATCAACGTTCTCTCTTTAGTCGATGAGACCTACTCGACATTCGGCCTCGCTTATCGGCTCGAACTCTCAACACGTCCAGAAAAGAGCATCGGCACGGACGAAGATTGGGAAATTGCAACTTCCGGATTAAAGGACGCCCTCGACGCATGGGGCCAACCCTATCGGATCAACGAAGGAGACGGCGCATTTTACGGTCCCAAGATCGACATCCACATCCGCGATGCATTAGGACGGTCGTGGCAATGCGGAACGATCCAACTCGATATGTCTCTTCCCGAAAAATTCAAACTCGAATATATGGATAGTGACGGACATGCGAAACGACCTGTCATGGTGCATCGCGCGCTGTTTGGATCCGTTGAGCGCTTCATGGGAATTTTGATCGAGCATTTCGCCGGCAAGCTCCCGCTATGGCTCTCGCCGAATCCGATCCGCATCATCACAGTAGCAGACCGGCATGCCCAATATGCGCATGAGCTTGCGATCGAAATTCGAAAAGCCGGCTTGTTGTGCGAGGTCGACGATACGAGCGAATCGGTAAACAAAAAAATCCGTAACGCGCAACTGATGCAGATCAATTACATGCTGACTGTTGGCGACAAAGAGCTCGAAAACCGATCGATCAACTTAAGAACGCGCGACAACGTGGTTCACGGAGAACTCGATCTCAAAACGTTCTTGGGCACTTTGGAAAAGGAACTTGCCGATCGTTCTCTAACATCTTATTTTTCAAATGAGGGTAGCAAGGAATGAAAAGGATCGCCGTTAGCAGTTTTAAAGGCGGGACCGCAAAGACATCCACAGCCTTGCATTTAGGTGCAGGGCTTGCGAAATTCCATAAACAAAAAGTTCTTCTCATCGACTTTGATGCACAGGCTAATTTGACAACAGGATTGGGATACGATCCTGATGCTCAAGACAGCATGGCGCCCGTGCTGCAAGGAAAGAAAAAAATTGAAGAGGTGATCGTTTCGACAGGCGTAAAAAACCTCGATCTGATCCCTGCCGATACATGGCTGGAGCGGGTAGAAGTTACTGGGCAGCTTGCTGCAGATAGGTATTCCCACGAACGGCTCAAAGAGATCTTAAAACCTCTTAAATATGATACGATCATTATCGACACGCCCCCTTCTCTTTGCTGGCTGACCGAATCGGCTCTCATCGCAGCTCATCATTCCCTTGTCTGTGCAACGCCAGAATTTTACAGCATCAAAGGCTTGCAGCGCCTCTCTCAGTTTATGCAGAGCATCGGACAGCGCCACAGCCTTGAAGTGCTCGGCGTCGCTCTTTCCTTTTGGAACCCGCGCGGAAAAAGCAACGATGCGTTTTTGGAAGTGATCGAAACGACATTCCCCGGAAAAATTTTGAAATCGAAAATCCGGCGCGACATCCGCGTATCGGAGGCCTCTGTGTATGGGAAGCCCATCTATGAGACCGCTCCTAAGAGCCGCGCTTCTGAAGATTATCTTGCACTAACAAAAGAACTCCTTAAATTCATGCGCACTACTTGACATGTAAAACAGCTGGACATTTGGACATTGCTATGGCGAAAATGAACTCTCTTCTCACTCAGCGATTAAAAGTAGCGACGGAAAAGCTCTCGAAAATGACCAATCTGGTCGAAATGTCCTCTACGGGCAATCTATCGAGCTTCTCAGGCGTTTTCCGCGTATCCCCCTTATCAGAAAGGGAGCAAGAATCTCTGCAGCAGATCCTGGATCATTTTCGGGAAGAGACCCAAGAAATTTCAGAAGATTTAACGGAGCTTTCCGCGATCACCGCCGAAGTCAAAGCGATCAATAACCAAGCGATCATTCTGCACGGAGAAAGGATTCAAAAAGCGCAAACGATCTTAAAAAAATACCGCGATGGAGCATTCAGCGCCTGGCTTGTCGCCACATATGGAAACCGGCAAACACCCTATAACTTTTTGCAGTACTACGAGCTTTACACATCGCTTCCCCTTGCCCTGCATTCCAAACTGGATGAAATGCCGCGGCAAGCAGTCTACAGCCTGGCCAGCCGCGAAGGGTCCTTTGATCAGAAAAAAGAGATCGTTGCGAGCTATCAAGGCCAGCCCAAGCAGGAACTGCTCAGCCTTATCCGTCAGACATTTCCTCTGGCAGAATCAGACAAACGCGCCCAAAATTTGGGCGATTTTGCGATTAGCTCCCTAAAACGGCTTCACCTGCAATTAAGCACAGCTCCGTTTAAACCGACTTCCGCTCAGAAAAAACAGATCAACGAATGGTTGAAAGCCCTGAAAACATTGATGGAAAATTCCTACACATGATGAATGACAAGATCTACCATTCTCCGCTCTCTGCACGCTATGCCAGCCAGGAAATGTCCTATCTCTTCTCTCCCCATCATAAGTACACAGTTTGGAGAAAGCTTTGGATCGCCCTTGCAAAAGCCCAGCAAATGTGCGGCTTGCCCATTACCGATGCGCAAATTCAATCTCTTTTGCAGCATGTCGATAAAGTCGATCTTGCTAAAGCCGAAGAATATGAAAAGCAGCTGCGCCACGATGTGATGGCCCACATCCATGCCTATGGCGAACAGTGCCCGGAAGCAAAAGGGATCATCCACCTCGGCGCAACCTCGTGCTATGTGACCGACAATGGCGACCTGCTCCAAATGCGCGAAGCATTAAGGCTCATCCGCAATAAAACAATCCAAGTGATCCGGCAACTCCAGCCTTTCTCAGCCCAATACGCCCATCTTTCCTGTTTGAGCTATACCCACTTCCAGGCCGCCCAACCGACAACAGTCGGCAAACGCGCTTGCCTCTGGCTTCAAGACTTTCTCATCGACTTAAAAGACCTCGAACATGCCATCGAAGAGATCCACTTCCTAGGCGTCAAAGGCGCCACGGGGACGCAAGCCTCATTCCTCTCCTTGTTCCAAGGCAATCACCATAAAGTCAAAGAGCTCGAGACTTTGGTTGCCAGAGAAATGGGATTTAGCCGCATCCTTGCTATTTCAGGACAGACCTACACAAGAAAACAGGATATCCGCATTGCAGCAACACTAGCGAGCCTTGCTGCTTCCGCCCATAAATTTGCAACCGACCTCAGGCTCCTTTCCCATCTTAAAGAGATAGAAGAGCCCTTTGCAGAAAAACAGGTCGGCTCTTCCGCCATGCCCTACAAACGCAATCCTGTCCGTTGCGAAAGGATCTGCGGCCTAGCCCGCTTCCTCATCTCATTAAATGAAAATGCACTCTATACGGAATCTACCCAGTGGTTGGAAAGAACGCTCGACGACTCGGCTAACCGAAGGCTCTACATCCCCGAACTTTTCCTTACTGCAGATGCCATTCTCAACCTTTTGTGCAACGTCACGGCCAATCTTGTCGTCCACCCTAAAATGATTGAAAAACATTTGAATGAAGAACTACCATTTCTTGCAACAGAACACATCCTCATGGAAGCTGTTAAATCAGGCAAAGACCGGCAGCAAGTCCATGAACGGCTTCGGATCCACAGTTTAGAAGCGAGCAAACAGATCAAAGAACACGGACAGCCCAATGACCTTCTCCAACGCATCGCCAAAGACCCTGCCAT
>JAFEGU010000393.1 GCA_018239725.1 Verrucomicrobiota bacterium
ATCGTTCTGGCCATTCTGTAAAGGAAGTTGTATTTGGGGACATTCCTCCAAGCGAAGACGATCTGCATGGAGGGTGTTTCTTTTTTCTCCATCCAATCTTCGTTGTAGCGGACCTCATACTGGCAGTTATCGCGGGCCTTGGCCCTAAAGAACATGTCCAGGGCCAGTATCAGGCGCTCCTTTGTCATCGAACGGACAAATCGCGGACCGAGCTGTCCGATGAGCTTGCGGAAGTCCACATCGGTTACATCTGGATTGCGCGCTTTGACTTGTTCGAGGATCTCCTTTTCTTTGTCCGGCGGAAAGAGCTCTCCTGTGATGGGCTCGGATCCTTCAGCAAAGATGATCACTGCGATCCGCAAATTATTGACAACTTTGGGAAAAGGGGGAGGTGAGTTCGAGACGAATGCCCGGTAGTTTTTGATCGCATAGCCTTGATGGTATTTCAGGATCTTAAGGTCAGCGTCGGGGCTGTCGAGACAGAGGACGAACCCGACATTCTTTGTATGGATTTGGGAGTAGTTGTCATTGAGGTTAAAGCCCATTAAGCTGTGCACGATCAGCATGATGCTTTCCTGGTCGACCTCTTCAAAGAAGCCAAGAGGCATGTGCTCTTCAATCCAAAGATAGAACTCTTCGAATTTTTTGCTCTCATGTTGGATTGCTGCCTGCAGCTGTTGTTTGGTTAGCCTAAGAGAGGTGCGGGGTGCTGTCATCGGATGGTTCTCCTTGGAAGAGCTCATTTCCCTTAATAGACCCGATTTAAAAAAATAATTCAAGAGGCAGTTGCAAAACTGCACTGCTCAGAAAAATCGATGATTTTGAGACTGCGGATACACGAGAAGGTCCTGTGGCTACGAATACACGAGAAGGTCCTGTGGACCTTCGCAGTGAGGAGTAGGTGAGGCGGCCTTGGCCGCGAACCGGGAAAAGCAAAGCAGGTGAAGTGCCCTTGAGCACGAACGAGGCAGTGAGGAGTAGGTGAGGCGGCCTTGGCCGCGAACTAGTCTTCGCTATTGGCAGGTCAAGCAGCCATGCTCCACTAGCTCTGTATTAAAGAGCTCCAATTGATGGAGGTGACCCAAAAAAGTAGAATATTGACCGTGTGAAGAAATTTTTTATCTATTGCCTGTCAATCACATGCAATTAGGCACTCTAGGCCTTGAAAATTAAAAAATTAACTTTGCTTTTATCGAAAAAAATTGATGAAATTATTTGTATGTAATGCAAATAGAAGTTATGATATAATGTTTTTATTGGTCGGTGATTGAATGTTTATTAATCAAAAGAATTATAAAAAAAATATTATTTATTTTTTTTCGGGGCTTGATCTATGACTGCTCGGGATTTGTCGGTATCAATGATTTCATCTCACATCTCCAGCATGCGCGCACAGATATTGCCTTATAATCAAACGGTTGAAGAATGCAATCATGAACTGAACGAGCTGCTAAGCAGTCACGATGCTTCCGCACGCCATGTCAATAGCCGAATTGCCGACATTTCAGACAGGATATTAAAGCTTAAGAAAAATGCCATGGCATTTCTTGGGTTTGTTCCTGAGAAATTGAGCCTGTTTTGCCAATTCTACGATCCCATTTTTCAAGATTGGGATTGGATGATGCACGATAAGGGCTTCCAGAACCCATTTCAACGGTTTTTCTCTGAAGTTAACCGCCTTTCCTCTAGAACCGATCTTACAAGGGGCGATTACGGGCAGCTAAAATTCTGTTTTTCTCAACTTCCAGCAGAGGAAAAACTGGTTGTTTTGCATTACTTCAATCCTCTTTCAGATCCAGCCTCTTGTTCTGATGCCGCTTTGAGCGAAGAAGAGCTGTACAACATCTTGACCGACGAGAAAAGATTTGATGAGATCCCGCCTGTAAGGCTTGAAGTTTTTCTAGAAAGGCTAAGATCGGAATACCTGCCCTTAAAAGTAAGCCTATTAGGAGCGGACGACCTAGATTTCTTGAAGCATGATGTTGAAAAAAGAGCCCGAGGTGAAGGTGTTGTGATTGAAGATTGGGATTTGGACTGGCGCCACCACCATCTCTATGATTCTCCTGAACGGCTTGTTTCTGCGTTATCTCAGCTTACTCTGATGAGCCGCAATGAAACGCTGTTTAGCCTTTGGAAGGGTCTTCGAAGAGTCGGGTCTGGGCATGCTGCCTCCCGATTATTGCTGCAGTGTCCTTTGCTCGAAGATCTTCGAAGAGGCAGAGTCCTTGAGGTAGGCCCTACAGAGATCTACGAGCTGCAGATGCGTGCTGCGCTATTGAACAGGTTTCACAGCCTTCAATTGAGACTAGAACGGCAATATCCCTCTTTAAAGTGGGTTTTTGCTGATCTTTCCAATCCCCTTTCGAAAGGGATGAATGAAAAGCGGATGCAGATCATTTTATCCCCGTCTTTGTTGTTCGGACAGTCTGCAACTGGATCTTCCTCATCTGAAACTAGCCCAAAATCTAAATTAGTCTCTTCTTTGGAAACCTACTTGTCGATTGCTACCGAACTAACTAGGCCAGGTAGAATAGAAGAAGCGGATGCGAAATATTTGCTCGACGTTGCAAATAAGCAATACACCTTGAGGCCATCTGCGGAAACGGTTCAAAGCGAACAGACTTTATTGGAGCTGCTAAGCCATGCTAAATTTGCCTTAAGAAATCGTCAGCTGATTCCTGAAAGCGGACGCGTCCGTCAAAAAGAAGAGCAGTATCAATCTCTCTATTTTATACGAAAAGAAGAGAGAATTCTTGGTAAATTTAAGCCATTGCCCGATGATTCGTTGAAGAAGGAGATGCTGGGAGAATCTTTCAATGCGATTTTAGGAACAAGTTTTGCCCCTTCGGCAAACAGCGTATGGCTTTCTATTCGAAAAGAACTCTTGAGCATTCGTTCCCTGTTGGCAAATGATTGTTTTGAAGAGGCGATGCAGCATTTCAATCTTCTCGATGAAGGGGTACGCGAAGAGATTTATTATCTGCTTTACGATTTGAAAACGCCTTTGGAATATGTCGATGATTATGGAACTCATGCTTGGCATGGGGCCCTTGGCGACCAAGTTTCAAACGAGGATAGAGTGGAGGTCATCGACCGCTATTTGAATCCGAAGAGGTCTTTAGAAATTATTCGAGACTGTTTTAATTGTGGAGATGCTGCCCAAGCGATGGAGAAGTTCCACTTGCTTAATTTCGGTCTCAAGCACTTTATTTATTACCAGCTTTATCTTCTCAAAAATCCTGAAAATCCTCCCAATGAGTACGGCGAATGGGCGTGGAATGGCCATTCTGATTTTCCTGTCACAAATGAGGAAAGAAAGGCTGTTATCGAACAGTGCTTATTATCTGATGGCTTAGAGCAGTTTGTCATTACAAGGGATCCGAGCCGGTTCCATTTTAAAGGAACTTTGCAGACCTGGTCCCAAAGGTGTACTGAAGGGACAGAATTGCTCTATGCGCATAATGAAGCAGGGAAGATGATGCGCAGGATGCCGGTCTCTTGGGTGCAGATGTATAACATTCTAGGGATCATTAAAGGATCTGGCGACAGCCATTCTGGCAATACCCTTTTTCAAAGTGATGAAAGTGGTCAATTTGCCAACCTGATCGACTGCGATGATGAGTTCATCATGCCAGACGTCAACCACATCGACCAGATCCAGATATGGACCTTAGGCTTTCCTCAAGCTTCAAAACCCCTTTTAAGGCCGATTGCAATGATGTTGGCCTCACCCGAGTTCACCGATAAGTGGATCAAATTCATCCGTACTCAATTCAAAGATGCTTCAGATCCAAAGGTCATCGCTTTTGAGTCCCGAATCCAGCAGATTAATCAGTTATGCAAAGAAGAACTTGAGAAACCCTCAATCTCTTTGACATGCCAAGATCTCTACTTTGAAATCTACGGCGGAAGGGAGAAGTTTGTGCAACTAAAACGGGATGAAAGCCACAGGCCCGAGTTTATCCTTTTCCAGTACTTCATGAAGGATGGGATGATCCAGTACCTTAACGAGGAAGCGATGAGCGGCCCCATTTTTAGAGACAATGTCGCAGCCTTGTATCATTGACAGTTTTATTGCAACTTGGCTCCAAGCTGCTTTTTCTTGAGAATTTTGAGAAGCCAACATCCGAATACGAAATTTTATATACAATTTAATTGAAAATGGAGTATCATTTTTTGGAAAATATTCACTCGTGCGAGTGACAAATAGCTTAATTCAATCACAACTACAGCCATGGCTACTCGAACCAGCATTGATATATACAGACAAATAACTCTTGTTAAAGCGCAAGTCCAACCTTATAATCAGCAAGTCGATTTATGGAAAGAGGAGATCGCTTCGTTTTTTAATGAACCTCCCGAACAAGTTAGTCGGATCGATTCTCGCCTAGTTGAAATTTCGACACTGGAAGCAACACAAAGAAGGCAAGCTCATACCCAACTTCGCTTCATTCCTCAAAAAATTGCCAGTTTCAACGATTTTTTCTCTCAGTTTGTTAGGGAATGGGAACAGGTCATGAAAGATGATTGTTTTCAGGATCCAACCCATCGTTTTTTTTGCTTGGTTACAGTTCTGGGTTCTAAATCGAGTTTTTCAGATGTCGATGCCAAACAACTTAAGCCTGTATTTGATGAACTTTGCGAAGAAGATAGGAGGTTGATCTTAAGCTGGTTTCCGGAAACAAGCACATCAGATGAAGGCAGAATATTTACTGAGATGAAGCCTGAAGGGCTTCTGTTGTTAAGGCAGCGCCTTGAATCAGTTTTTTTACGTGAAAAGGTATCAAGGCTTTCAGAGCCTCAGTTCCAGATTTTGACGCAAGCTCTTGAAATAAAAGCTCGAAGAGCAGGCATTTCAATTCCACATGGAGATGCAGAGTGGGCAATCAATCATCTCTATGATTCGCCAGAACGACTATTCTCAGCTATTTCTCAAGTTCTTTTAATGAGGCGCAATGAAACGGTGTTTGGGCTTTGGAAAGATCTTTATCAAGCAGGCACCAGCAAACTTGTCTGCAGACTAATATCGGAGTGTCCTCTTCTTGATGAATTAAGAAGGGGTGTTAAATTTGAGGTAGATGAAAAAATAAGAACAGAATTATTAGCACGGGTGCAGTACCTAATGCATTTTCATAACCTTAAAACCAGGTTAGAACAAAAATATCCAAGTTGGAAATACATCTTTCAAAACCATACTGAACAGATTTCAAGAGGGTTTAATGAAAAACTGATGCAGGTGATCCTTTCGCCAGTTCCATTATTTGCAGAGGGTGGATTGGCTAAACTAGTTTCTTCTTTAAACACATATCGTGCAATTTTAGATGATTTAATCCAGATAGATGGACTTAGAGAAAAAGATGCCAAGTATTTGCTGAATATTATTAATCAGCAGTATGCAATGCGTCCAAGTCAATCGGTTGTGCAAACTGAAGAGAGCCTTGTTCAGCTGCTTAAAAGGGCTAAAGAAGCATTAAGAAACCATCAGCTGCATCCGGAAGAGGGGGTCGTACGCCAAAAAACAGAGCAGTACCAATCGATTTTTTTACTGAGAGATCTCGATGAAGTCCAAGGTAAATTTAAACCAATGCCCAGCTCTTCAGTAGCAAGAGAAGCGATAGGGGAATCGCTGAATTGTCTTTTAGGGACTGACTTTGCCCCAGCGGCAACGGGAGTTTGGCTTTCTATCCGAAACGAGTTATTAGAAATATGCTTTCTTCTTGAAACAGACCGGCTTGACCAGGCAAAAAGAAAGTTTGAGCTTTTGGATCCTGGTTTTCGCGATCAAATCTATTATCAGATCTATAATCTGAAAAAACCTGTTGATCCTCCTTCTAATTATGGCGAACTTGCATGGAATGGGCATCATGTTCATTCAGTGACAAATGAAGAACGAAGCCAGGCAATTCGAAAATATTTGGACTCAAAACTTCCCTTAAAGGCTGTTCATGAGAAGTTTCAAAGCGGATCTTATAGTGAAGCGACACGGCAGTTCAACCTGTTAAATGTCGATTTGAAGAATGTGGTTTATAGGCACCTAATTGAGATTAAAGGACTCGCATGGGCTTGGAACGGACACGTGGATCCTGTGACAGATCAAGACAGGAAAAGAGCCGTTGAACGCGCATTATCTGAGACAGACTCATTTGATGAATTTCTTGTCAGCAGAGATCCTAATTGGTTCCATTTGCAAGGAACCTTGCAGAAGTGGATTCCAAATTGCCAGGAAGGAACCGATCTTCTCTACAAGGATCCTCGAGCAGGACAGATGCTAAAAAATCTTTCTATTCCAATGGTGCAGATGTATAACATTTTAGCACTGCTTAAAGGGTCTGGTGATTGTCATTCTGGGAATACTTTATTTCAGTTTGGTGCAGCTGACCACATTGAAAATCTTATTGACTGCGATGATGAATTTATTATGCCTAAGGTGAATCATTACCACCAAATTCAAATCTGGACACTTGGTCTTCCTCAAGGTTCAAAACCTCTAATGAGACCGATCCTAAGGATGTTAGCTGCTCCCGAGTTTTTAAATAAATGGCTGAATTTTAGGCTTACCAACGACAACAATACGTCCAATCCTAGGTTTGATGCATTTAAGCATAGGATTCATACGATAAGCCGGCTTTGCAGAGAGGAACTGGGAAAGCCTGTCATTACTTTGACATGTCAGGATTTGTACTTTGAATTATATGGGGGAAGGGAAATGTTCTTGCGCTTAAAAGTGCAAGAAAGCCATCGGCCTGAGTTTATCCTTTTTCAGTACTTTATGAAGAAGGACATGGTTCAGTATCTCAATGAAGAAGCCATGGGCGGCGAAATTTTTAGGCAAAACGCCCAAGACCTTTATTCATAGTTTTCTTTTGAGGAAATTGCAAATATGCTTTACGGCTCAAATTCGGTGATTTCAAAGCTATTTTGGTTTTGCGCAATTGATATAACCTTTTGGGCATTAGGCGATTTGCGAAAAACCGAATCCGGCAAAGAAAGCGCGGATTTGGCCCCGAATGGAGTTTTGCAATTCCCTCTTTTACCTCTTTAATAGTCTTAAGCTATTTAATCCAACTAGGACAGTGCCTCCTTCATGGAGGATGACCGCGACCCAAAGAGGGACGATCCCAAGAAGCGCCGGCGTTGTGGCAAAGAGGATAACGAACAGGGCAAGGGTGATGTTCTGCTTGACGATCGCATGGGTCTTATGGGCCTTCCGGTTCAGCCAACCGAGCAGAGATAGGTCATCGTTAAGGAAGACAACGTCGGAGGCATCGACAGCTGTCGCGCTCCCAATTTTTCCCATGGAAATGCCAACGGTAGAGCGAGCGAGAGCTGGCGCATCGTTGACTCCATCGCCGACCATCATCAGCCCCTCTTTCTGGGCAAATGCAGAAACCTTTTCAAGCTTATCCTCAGGCCTTAAATTCGCATAGACCTCATCGATGCCGACTTGATTGGCAATCGCTGCGGCAATATCGGGATGATCGCCTGTAAGCATGATGGGATGCAGATGAAGCTTCGTCTTTAATTCGTCGATCACCTCTTTTGTTTGGGGGCGCACAGCGTCTAAAAAGTGGAAAGTGTAAAGCTCATCGCCGATCAAAAGAATGGTATTGAGATGCCCCTCTTTTTTTAATACAGATAAAAGTGAGGCCCATTGAGATCGGATTTTTTCAGGAATGTGCATGGAGATATAATCGGCATGTCCGATGTAGGCATTTTGGAGCGTGCCATTTTTTTCCATAGATGCCTGCAGGCCAAACCCGGGAACGGATTTGAAATCAGTGATAGGATAGGGCTTGATTTGATGGAGCTGCGCGTAAGCATTGATCGCCTCGGCGATCGGATGGACAGCGTTGCGCTCCAAGGCATGGGCTATTGCTAAAGCAGTTTCTGATTTTCCATTTCCGCAGATCGGCTCAATTTCGATCAGGCTCAGTTTTCCAGTTGTCAACGTTCCTGTTTTATCAAACGCGATCTTCGAGCAACTGGCAAGGGCGTCAAGGACAACTCCTCCTTTGAGCAAAATCCCTTTGCGGGCGCAGGAAGAAATGGCGCTTAGGTAAGCGGTTGGCGTAGCGATGATAAGGGCGCATGGGGATGCGGCGATCAAAAAGGCCAAGGCGCGGTAGATCCCCCCTTCCGCTCCGAAATAGGGGAGGGATAGGAAATAGGGCAAAGTCAAGGCAAAGAAAATAAAAAGGCCGATGATCGTCATCGCGTACCACTTGCCGAACCGGTCTAAAACGCGCTGCAAACGGGGTTTTGCCTCTTGGGCCTGTGTGATCAGTGTGATAATCTTTGAAAGGGTTGAATCGGTGCTCGTCCGGGTGACCTCGATTGTTAACGTGCCGTCGAGGTTGCGAGCGCCTGCAGGGACATCGTCGTGGATTTTTTTAGGGACCGGATGGCTCTCGCCTGTCAAGTGAAAGAGGTTCACAAAAGAGCTTCCCTCGATGACAATCCCATCGAGAGGGACGATCTCGCCGGCTTTCACTAGCAGATGGGTTTTTGTGCCTATCTCTCTGACAGACTTCTCAAATACCATTCCATTTTCAGAGATCACACAGCCAACGCGAGGGGCGAGCTGATTGAGATGCGTCAGCGTCCCTTTTGTCTTTTCGGTGACCATATTTTCCATGGCAGCGGAAAATTCAAAGAGGACAAGGAGCAATGCTCCTTCCAACCCGCTTCCGATGATGACAGAAAGAAGGGCGGCCAGAGTCATGAGCACATCGATATTGATATCGAGGTTCCGCATGTCGTCGATGGCTCCGAGAAGGGCGGGCGTTCCCGACAAGAAATAGACGATCAGCAAAAAGAGGTTGGAGAGGGGAGGAAGATAAAAAGAAAACAAAAAGGCTAAAAGCAAAAAGCCGGCAGAGGCAAGCGCGGTTTTCAGCGGAAGGTTTTTACCCCAAACGCGAGAAGATGGAGAGAGGAATGGGCTGATGCTCTCCTCTTTCCCTGAAGCAAAGAACTCATCAAAAAGAAATGGGGTTGATAGTACCATGGTATTACTTATGGATCAGTTGTCCAATGAAATAAACGCTGCCGGCGCTCAAAGCTCCGATCGCAAGGTTCCAAACGACGGCATTCAGCGATCTGTTCCGTTCAAGCCTTGCAGCGATCGTTGCTGCGGTAATGAGGATTAAACCTGCTGCAATAGGAATGCCGACATGAGGAAAAGCCCAATGGGCAAAGAGAAGAAGTCCAGCAGAGAAGATAACGCCCACTCCGGCGCCTGCGCTCTGCTTCAAAGGATGTTCATAGGCCTCTAATGTCAGTCCCAGCTCCTCTTCCAGCATGACGTTCAGAAGGCGGTTGTCATCGGCCATCAGGACATCGACAACTTCATCGAGGAGTTTTCCGGTAAAGCCTTTTGCCCGGTACAGTTCTGCAAGTTCTTGCCTCTCTTGAGAGCGGTGGTGTTCGATTTCCCAGCGTTCCTCTTCGATCAATCGATGCAGCCGCTCCATCCTGGCCCAGCCAAGAAGGGCGCTCCTGCCGCATTTCCAAATGAGCCACCCGGTAAAGAAAAGGACAAGCAGCCCAAATGTCTGGGAAGCAGAAAGGACCAGCGATCCAATCGCCCATAAGATTAGAGCAGCCATCGCACTTTCTTTGGCGGCATCAGCTCCGCCAGCAATATGACCTGGCATCTCTGTCCCATGGATTTCAGCTGCGGCCATCGCACCTTTGTTCCGTGCTTCTTTTAAGTGATCAACAACGCTCTTCCCTTCAAAATGATTGGCAGAATGGGGCATTTTTAAACCTCCTCAAGAAGGAAAGTGAGCAAGCGGCAAAGGTCCATGTAGTCTTGGCATGCCATGACTTCCCGTATCGAGTGCATTGAAAGCTGGGGGCAGCCGATATCGACTGTGTTGATGCCTGTCCCTTGTGCGACAATAGGTCCGACAGTGCTGCCGCAAGGCATATCGGATCTGCAAACGAAGGATTGCTGGGCTAAGTTGAGCGCTTTGCAGGCTTGCACGATCGTCGCAGCGGAAAGGGCATTGGATGCATACTTTTGATTGGCGTTGTATTTGAGGACGATCCCTTTTCCAAGAAGAGGTTGGTGGTGGGGATCATGCTTCTTGGAGTAATTGGGATTTAATGCATGCGCCATATCTACCGATACGCAAAATGCGTTGTTCTTCAGCATCAGCATCTCTTCGACGTCCATTTTTAACGCATGGCCGATGTGCTGGAGAACATCGGAGAGGAAAGGGGAGGCCGCACCTTCGCGCGAGTTCGATCCGATCTCCTCATTGTCCCAGAAGATGGCCATCTGCAAGGCATGGTCTGTCGGCTGTTTCACATAGCCCATTGCTGTAATGCACGCATGGACGCTGGCCAAGTTGTCGATCCGGTAGGAAGCGACCATCTCATTGTTCGAGCCGACAAATCGAGAAGGTTCAAGAGGGACTAAAAAAAGCTCAAAAGAGACGAGAGAATGAAACGAGAGATGGCGGCGCAGCAGACTTTCTAAAGAATGCAGGGGATCGGATCCCTCTTCGGTCAGTCCGACGATCGGGCAGAGGTGTTCCTGTTTGTTAAGGACAAGCCCTTTATCGTTGACTTCCCGGTCGAGATGGATAGCAAGCTGGGGGATGAACAGGGCGACATCGTCTAAGAAGACAAGCCTCTCTTCGACTTGATGGTTTCCATTGGTTACAACGACTCGGCCTGCCAAGGCCAGATCGCGGTTGAGCCAAGAGGAAAGGAGCGGGCTTCCATACACTTCGACACCAAAAAGGGACATGTTCTCTTTTTGAAATGAGGGCTGAGGTTTCAATTTCAATGCAGGGCTGTCGGTATGAGAGGCTAAGATGACAGCGCGCTCCGGCTTTGCTTTAGGCAGGACAAAAGCGCACAGTGCGCCGCCTCTGGAAACGAAATATTTTTTCCCCGGCTCCAGCTTCCACTTTTCATTTTCCGTCAAAGGGGAAAAGTCGCAGACGGCCAAGCGGTTGCCCAATTGCTCCACCGCATGCCATGCTGTAGGGGATTGATCCAAGAACGCCTTAAAATCGGAGAGAATATGTGCCATGTTTCCTCAATCTAAATATTGCAATTGGCTCTATATAACCAAACAACATCAAAAGTTGGACTTTTTAACTGAGCCGTCTTTGTTAACTCTTAAGAAAAATAACAGGATATTAGGATGGACAGGATGAGGAATTTTAGTGTGTTTTTCTTCATCCTGTCCATCCTAATATCCTGTTATTTCCCTCCAATTTTCGAAACGCGTTTAGTATAGCGTCCCAAATTCTCTTTATTAAAGGGTACTCTGTCAAGTTAAAATTAGGGGGTTTGGGAAATGCTTTTAGGCCTTAGGGTGCAGTTCCTTGATCCCGTTCAAATACTTATGCAGGACAACTGGCAATGTGACAGAGCCATCTTCATTTTGATTGTTTTCAAGGAGCGCGACCATGAGCCTAGAAGTTGCAAGTCCCGAACCATTCAAAGTGTGGATGAGTTCTGGCTTTTCCTCTTTATGGCGGTAGCGGATCTGTGAGCGCCGCGATTGGAAATCGGTGCAATTAGAGACAGAAGAGACCTCGTAATAACGGTTTTGTCCTGGAAGGTAGACTTCGATGTCGACTGTTTTCGCTGCGGCAAACGACATATCGCCTGTGACAAGGAGCATGTTGCGGTAGTGCATATTGAGTCCTTGGAGGATCTCTTCTGCGCTAGCCATCATTTGCTCAAAGACTTCATCGCTCTGTCCTGGTGTTGTGAATGAAAACATTTCGACTTTGTTGAACTGGTGCATTCGGATCAGCCCCCTTTCCTGGGATCCAGCTGCGCCAGCTTCCCTTCGGAAGCAGGGTGTATAGGCGATGAACTTTTTGGGAAGGTCCTCTTCCTTTAAAATCTCGTCATAGAAAAGTCCATTGAGCACCACTTCCGATGTCGGGATGAGGAAGAGGTTGTAATCTTCATCGTGAATCTTGAATAGCTGCTTTTCAAATTTGGGGAGCTGTCCCGATGCATACATGATTTCCGGACGGACAAGATGGGGAGGCATCCACATTTGGAACCCATTTTCCAAATGGATATCGATCATGTAATTGATCAGCGCCCATTCCAACCTGGCTCCCATGTCGCTGTAAGCCGGCCAGCCGGATCCTGAAACTTTTGCAGCCCGTTTGAAGTCGAAGAGATGCAGCTTCTCATTGAGCTCAACATGGTTCTTAAAAGGAAATGGGAAGTTTCTTTTTTCTCCAAACGTTTTGATGCAGACGTTGTCTTTGGGATCCATTGCTACTTTGATCTCATCGCGGGGGATGTTGGGCAGGCAAGACATTTTGTGCAAAAGGTCCTGCTCTAATCCTGTCAGCTCCTGATCGAGGATGGCAATCTTGTCGCCAAGCCCAGCAACTTCCTGCATGAGCTCTGTTGTGTCCTGCTTCATCCGTTTCTTTTCGCCGATCTCTTTGGAAAGGTGGTTGCGCGATGCTTTGAGCTCTTCAACAGTTGTCTTGATGACGCGGATCCTTTCGTCCAGAGCCAAGATAGGCGACAGATTGACGTCGGGGTCTTTGTTTTTTAATTTGGCTTCGATCGCATCTTTATTCGTACGGATGAGTTTGATATCAAGCATTGCAGGTCTTCCATTTACACATATAAAGCCAAAATTCTATGACCTCACTCTCTATAATGTCAACTACTGCCCAACCCAAGAGATGAAATAATAATGTTTTGAGCGTGGTTAAGATTAAAGGTTTAAGAGCGGCCACCATAGACATGTCGGAAACACGGCGCTGTGCGTCTGCGTTTCCGACATGTCTATGGAAGCCTAAAAGAAGCTTTTATTATTTATAATTAGCGATCTTTTTCTTTCTTAAGGAAGCTTGAAAAAAAAGGAGGGTGGCGTAAGATGGGGCGTTTTGTTGTGGGGAGGGGAATATGGATGTGTTAGGAGGATGGGAAGAAATTTTAGCCGAGTCGTGCGGGGAAAATCGGATCGCCTATTTGGACCTGATTGTGCAGATGTGGAATGTAGAGGTGCGCACCATCGCAGAGATCGGAGTGTACAAAGGATTTCTTTCGAAGTGCTTTCGTAAATACTATCCGGAAGCGCACTTGTACCTGATCGACCCGTGGACAATTTATGATGCGTATTTGGAGAAGGAGGCAGGGCCTGTCACCGAAGATCAGTCGCAAATGGACGCCGCCTACCGGTCAGTCCGCGAGACATTCGAAAAAGATCCGCGCGCCACGATCATCAAAAAGTTCTCAACAGATGCAGCTCATGAAGTGCCTGATGAACTTGACTTTGTTTACATTGACGGCAACCATAGCTACGAGTCGATCAAAGAAGACATATTGACTTGGATGCCAAAAGTCAGAGCCGGAGGGATTATCTCGGGCCATGACTACGACCCTGTCGATTTTCCTCATGTCATCGATGCTGTAAACGAAATTTTTGGGAAGCCTCCGCTTGTCGGTTGCCACACAATTTGGATGTGGCAGAAAGAGTCTTAAGAGCGATTTGAACTCGATGTTCCACTTTCCTGGGGACAGAAGGGGATTTTTGACAAAATCAGATCAAAGCGTAGCGATCCGAACGAGGAGTCCCATAGTGAATAGCTATGGGTGACGAGGCTGCGAAGACTTTTTAAAGGTCCTGTGGACCTTTGAAAAGCAAAGCAGGTGAAGTGATCTTGAGCACGAACCGGGCAGTACGGGCCGGTCATTGCCTCTGCAGTCATAAAATTTTCATATGGCCTCAAAAAAGTGGAACATCGAGTTTTGAAGACGACTTTTTTCTAATCATTTGATATGCTTGCGTTCACAAGAACAGTTTGCGATTTTTCTGATGAAGTTAGAAAAAAATAGGAATCAGCGTTCCGATTCGATTCATCAAAAAACGAGCCGGGCCTTGCTTTGGATGAACCTGTCCAACGAGCCTTTTATCGTT
>JAFEGU010000394.1 GCA_018239725.1 Verrucomicrobiota bacterium
CCTGTTAATTTGGTTTAAAAGCTATCGCCTGGTACGTTTCAGTTGACACTACTATATACTGCTTCCACCTCAAAGTCCTTGTTGCTTTTGGCGTTTGGCATTCCCGGGGACGGTCCTTGTGCCAAGGCCCTTTAAAGCCTCTTGCATCGAACGTATGCAGCTGCGCATACGTTCTCTTCAGAGGCTTTAACCTCGTGGCGCCAAATCCAAAATCAACGAGGACTTTGAAGTGTCAGCAGTATATGCAACCAAGGAGCTTTAAAATGCTAAGCTTCCGCACGAACCTCTCCATATGAGGGTCGGTTCGCGAGTAGGGGATATCAAAGGGTGAAAACCACTGAATTTGATGAAACTCTTCTTCATCATATTTCAAAGTTTCGGAAGCATTTCCTTTAAGAACGTACCAAAGAGAGACATCAGTATGCCCTGCCGTCTTGCCAACTGTTTTGGTAACGGTCAAGAAAACAGGCTCATGCGACAAGAATCCAGCTTGGGTTCCAAGCTCTTCAAGTAGTTCCCTTTCAACTGTATCGTTAGGGTGTTCATTAGGCTCGACATGCCCTCCTGAGGGAAGCCAAAGGCCAGACTTTTTATGATCTGTGAGGAGTAGTTGATTTTGGCCCTGATCGAGCAAGAGGAAATAGGAAACCAAGTGTGTGTCTGGGATATCTGGTTTTGCAATGCGAAAAATATCAGCTCCTGATTCGATCCATTTTTGCGTAAATAAAAGATGTTCTGCTTCTTGGAGATCAAGTGGTTGAATTGAAGTGACAATGTGTTGAATTGCAGAGCGGATTGAAACGGTAGGTCTTCCTTGGAAATCTGTGATCATTGAGGGGCCATTTTCGTTTACAGAGGATTTAAACCTGGAACCAGCGGACCATGAGACCGTTTCTTAGTGTAACTCTATACGAACAAGAGTTAAGCAGAATTACATTTCTGCTTTCAAGAACATTTGGAATTACAATAAGCTTAGAGGAAGGGGCAAGCATTTAGTAAAAGACCTTGACTATTTAGAGATCTATATTCCAACCTTGCTTAATTAGACAGCTCTTGTATTTGGCAGTGTGGAGAGGCCCTGGCAAAAGCGCATTCAAAACAATGGTCTGCTGAAGAAGTTGGAGTTTATTGCAATTCCGATCCGATTAAATTAGAGATTTGTGATTGCGGAGAAATCAACCATGAACATCAAATTGATTACGCTTGCTTTAGTGACCGTCACAGCCAACCTCTTTGCCGGTCATTCTTCCCCATACCGATGCAAAATGTCTGGAAACGAACTCGAGGCGGACATCATCGTCGTTGGCGGGGGTGCGGCGGGTTGCATATTGATGAGCGAGCTATCAGCGAAAGGGCAGTATTCAGTTATAGGAATAGAGGGAGGGAAAAATTTAACAGCGGATCCGGAAATCGAAGCTGTGGGCCTTCCTGCATTACTATTGGCTGGAACAGGAAAGTACAAGTATTTTTGGCCAGGATGGAATCAAAGCGTCCCAATGCCAGGACTCAATGGACGAACAAGCGATTGGACGACAGGAATGGTGCTGGGCGGAGGCGCATCGATCAACGGACTATACTATGGCAGAGGATCGAACGACATGTATTCCCATTGGGAAGAAATTTCTGGCAGCAGCAATTGGAGCCTGAACAATATCCTGGCAACGTTTAAGTCTCTTGAGAAATACCAAGGCACGACAATCACACCAGGAGCTCGAGGAACCAATGGCCCTCTCAGTGTGCTGCAGACGCCGACTATATCGCTGTTAACATCAACGGTGCTGGTGCCCGCATCGCAGACAGCGTTTCCTGGAATTCCAGTTATAACCGACTATAATGATCCAAGTGTGCAGAATTGCATAGCTCCTCAAGCTCAATGGTTTATTGATCCTACAGGCACCAAACGAGCAAGCAGCGCCACAGCCTATTTAAATAGCTCGGTGATGACGCCGCAAGGTCAAGGTGTGAATGGACACAAACTGTTTATGCTCTTCGATGCGGTAGCTGTAAAAATCATATTCGACAATCATGGGCGTGCCAAAAAAGTGCAATATATGCAGGACGGACAACTCTTGGAAGCGCGAGCTAAGAAGGCCGTTGTTTTGGCAGGCGGCATCAATAGCAGTAAGTTGCTTCAGCTTTCGGGGATAGGACCGTCGGAGGTGTTAAAGAATGCGGGGATTAAGCCCGTTTTCATCAATGAGAACGTAGGAAAACACCTTCAAAACCATCCCCTTATCTTCATTACGATGCTAGCTCCTGCAGCAAGTGGCATACCTCTTGGGGCGCCGTATGCTTTTACGATCAATAGCGTCTACTTGCCAAAAAAGGGCGGCAGTGCAAGCGACCCGCGCATGCTGCAGATGCTGATGGAATACATACCAGGGGCAGTACCCCTATTACTCGTTGGATTTGATCTTTTGACTCCAGTGAGCGAGGGCAGTGTCATGATCCAAAGCGACAACCCATTTCAGATAGCCGCAGCGGATGACGGTTTTTACCAAAATCCTATCGACCTGAACAACATGAAGGATACTGTCCAAGTCTATATTAAAGATCTGATCAATGCACTCTTTCCCTATGGCTGTATTCCTTTTCCAACAGACCCGATTGTAGGAGTTATCGCTCAAGGTTACAGCGATGATGCGGTTGTGCAGTACATAAAAAATAACAGCAATCTTTCACTGGATGTGCACCACTTTGTATCCCACTGTAAAATGGCTCCTCTGAATGCTGGCGGCGTGGTCGATGGCAATACCCGTGTCTATGGGACAAAGAACGTTTATGTAGCGGATAATTCGATCTGTCCGGTGATTCCCGATATTAATACGGCAGCATCAGCTATGATGATCGGGTTGCGCAGCAGTGAAATTCTGAAAGAAGTCTTGAAAAAAGAATAACCAAAATGAGATCGGCAAAATGAAAAAAAATATCCAGTATCTTTTGGTGTCGCTCTTGTTTTTCAAGACAGCTGATGCGCAATCTCAAGAATGGTGGACTAAGGACAGCTGCGGGATTGATGGGATGAATTCCTATGCACAGATCTGGGGGAGTCCTTTTTTCCTGCAAAACACGACAGTCAAAGAAGACAAGCCCGCTATAGATGCTCATCGACAAAGTGTAGAAGACAAATGCTGTCTTAAAGAGATGAACTTCTATGCTAAGATTTTTGGCGGCGCCAATTTCTTGCAAAATACGAAAATCGACGGAAATAAAACGAAGTACCGCGTAGGGTATGTTTTTACCGGTTCGTTAGGTTATCGTTGGCGTTATTATGGCCTGCGTTTTGAATTCGAATATGCTTTTAGAAGAAATGCGATCAGTAAGATCCACTTCATTACACAAGGCTATTCCAACAATGGGCATTTCCAAAATTCCTCGTATATGGGCAACATATTATGGGATTTGCCTCTATGTTCGTGGGGGGCTAAATTTTGGAAGATCCAACCGTTCATTGGAGGCGGCATGGGCTATGATTTCCAAAAAGCGCATGCTTCGAATTCGCGGGTTGATTTTCACCAAAAGTGGAACCATTTTTCTTGGCAAGTGATGGCTGGGCTAGCCTATCCGATTTTCCGCAATACAGAGATGACTGTGGAATACAAATTCCATCAGGGAGGCAGCAATTTTAATAACAATTCCGTCGGATTTGGGCTCGTCTATAAATTTGGCTACATAAGGAAGTGCCGGAAAAAAGCCTAATCGAGCAAGAGAAGCCCACTATGCACTTATTCATCATCCCAGGCAATCCTCCAGCGCTCTATTTTTATGAATTATGGGCTGAAGAGATCCAGCGAGAGCATGGCGGGTGCTCTGTATGCATATCGCCCTATCCGCAGCTTCCTATTAGTAACGATTCTCCTAAATATTTGAACGATACTGCAATCATTCATGGGCAACAGCTTTTAGCTTTCCATAAAGCTGTTAAAAAAAAAGTTGTTGTTATCGGTCATTCACTTGGAGCATGGATGGCCCTTCAGCTGCTTAAAGAACATAATGAAATCATTGAAAACTGTTTTTTTCTCTACCCTTTTTTGCTGAGGCCAAGTTTAAAGGGGAGGGCTATTTTGAGATCAGTGCGGCACCTTTACCGGGTTCCGTTCATCGAGGATTTTTTATTAAGCTGCCGCGCAATTTTGGAGAGATTCTCTAAAGACTTAAGATATGTGACCGATGAAGAGTTATGCACGAGTTTAGCCTTGGCCTACCATGAACAAAAAGTTATAGGACTCTATCAAGGAACTCTGCAAATTCCAGAACAAGTGCGCGACAAACTGCATATGATCTACTGCGA
This sequence comes from Verrucomicrobiota bacterium, assembly GCA_018239725.1. Classification (GTDB taxonomy): domain Bacteria; phylum Chlamydiota; class Chlamydiia; order Chlamydiales; family Rhabdochlamydiaceae; genus Acherontichlamydia. The sequence goes on from JAFEGU010000394.1 coordinate 4,292, forward strand.
CCAGGATACGTGGTGCCCGCCTCACACGGTCAATGAAATGAAAAAATGGATATCATGCGAAAAGACAGACACGACGCACGGTTTTATCACCTCAGCAAAAGAACGGGCTACCGTGTTTAGAGCTTTATTCCGTACAGTTTCCCGTCGATGAAGCAACCCTGCCAAAAAAAGATTTCATCATCAAATGGATTAAGAAATGTGGGGCAACCAGGACTTGAACCTGGGACCAGCGGATTATGAGTCCGCTGCTCTAACCGACTGAGCTATTGCCCCGTGAGTGGCAAAATGATAAGCGCTGGGTCTTGGAAAAGCAACCAAAATCATCCGATGAGGCTGATGCAAAACTGCCTTTTATGGCTTTGCGGCAGAGGAAAGGGCTGTTTTTTTAGCTTCTTCGCGGCGGGTGCAGTAGAGGATGAACAGGTTGCTGCCCACGATGATTGCAGCGCCAAGCATCGTGTACCATTCGACCGTTTTGTTCCACCAGAAGAAGTCGAGGGCGACGACCCAGAAGAAGGAGGAGTAGTCGATAGGGGCAAGGGTTGAGCCTTGGGCATAACGGAGGGCTTGCGCGATTGCGTATTGTCCAGCTGCGGTGATCACGCCGACGATGGCGAAGAGCCCCCAGTGGCTCCAGGGCATCGGCTGCCATGTTGAGAAGAGGACGGGGAGGGTGACGAGGATCATCATAAGGTTGGGATAGATCGCGATTGCCAGGCTATGTTCTGTGGAGGCAAGGCGTCGCATCAGGATCTTGTTCAGGGCGCCTAAGAACGTGCCTAAGAGGACGATGAGCGAGGCGATCTCGAAGACGCTTGAGCCGGGGCGCATGGCGATGACAACGCCGATCATTCCGATTGCAACAGCCGCCCATTTTTCTTTTCCGGCGGATTCCTTAAGCATGACTGCGCTGAGGATGATCATGAAGAAAGGCGAGGTGTAGCTCAATGTGTAGATACTGGTGAGGGAGCACATCGAGAAGGCGTACATGAAGCAGTAGGTGTAGACGAGGTTGACGCCGAGACGGACGAGGTGGCGTTTGGGATGGTTGGTCGAAAGGACTTTAATTAGACCGCCTTGGAAGAAGGTGGCGATCAGAAGGGGAACTAAGCGGGTGATAGCGCGTAGGAATGTCGCTTGCGGGACTGTGTAGATGCCCATGAGGTGTTTAATGAAGGCATCGGCAAGGGGGTAAAGCGCGAGGCCGCCGATCATGAGAAGAACGCCCAGGACTGCGCGGTTTTGCAGCGTCCGCGATGCTTCCTGTTGCTCTGCGCTTTTTTTTCCGAATAGAGAAAATGCCTTAGTCATGATTTTTACCTTTTTGCAAAAAACAGATAAAAAAATGGTAGCACAATTGAAAAGAAGAATGAAAAGAATTTTTTTTTTGCGGATAAACGGCGCGTACCATTATACATATCTCTTTGCAGCTAAGAAGAACTGCATCCTTTTGTAATGGGACGATCAAATCAAGTTAAGGTAAAGAGGTGCTTGGAATGATACAGCGATCGAAATGTGCATGGGCACTTTTAGGTTTTTCACTATGCTGCTTTTCCTTTTGCGCAGCTGCGCCTGCCGTTCAATATATGCTTTCAGAAGAAGCCATCGACGAGTCTAACGATGCCGATCTCTTCCCTGTCGACTCTGCCAGCGAGCGAAAGGAGATCTCTTTCATTGAGCCAGTCGTTCTCACCCGCGCCGATAGTCTTCCTGTTGAAAATTTCGAAGATGCAACCGATCCTTACCTCGAAGGCTACATCCAAGCGCTTGTCGACATGCACTATTATGAATACCGTGTTGTCGTCGTCGTCAAGGACCACCATGTCTTTTTGGCCAATTTGCCAAAGAACGAACTGGTCGCACAGAGTATTATCGAGTTTGTGAGAGACCTGCCGGGCGTCAAATCGGTCGAAGTCCAAGAGAACTTGTCTAAAGAAGAGATCCAGTCGCGGCAGAAATATGTCGAACAGCCCCGTGTCGACGGGATCTGGTTCCCTCAGGCGACCGTTCTTTTTGCTCCGCTGGTAGCCGACCCCCGCCAGCCAACATACTCTGCTGCGCTGCGCGTGGGCGATAAAGTGATCGGCAATATTGTCGCAGCGGTCTCTTTGGGAGACGACTTTCCGATCTTCCGCTGGCGCGATGTGTTCCGGTGGCATGGGGACTTGCAGATCGGGATCGATGCGGCCATCTTTGCTGTCTTTAACTATTGGCACGTGCCTAAGAAAAACGACGGCGAATGGTGCGAACTTGTGAACACCGACTATTATGTCGGGATTCCTCTTACCTATGCAGTCGACCGCTGGTCGTTCCGGTTGAGGGTCTATCATGAATCCTCCCATTTAGGCGATGAATTTTTGGTCAACCACCCGAAGTACATCAAAAAGCGGAAGAATCCGAGCATGGAGGCGATCGATTTCTTTTCCTCCTACCAGTTTTCAAAGCATTTGAGAGGGTATTTTGGGCCTGGTATCGTCTTTCATAGCGATCCGACATTCCGCATCAAACCTTTTTATGTCGAGTATGGGATGGAGCTTAGGCTCTTTGGTAAAAAGCTGTATTACCACCGTCTCTATGGGACTCCATTTTTTGCAGTCCATCTTGAGAACTGGCAGCAGAGGCATTGGAACCTGGACTCAACTTATAAATTAGGTTATGAGATCAGCAAGATGCAAGGGATCGGGCGTAAGATGCGCGTCTATATCGATTACCACCATGGATATTCCTATGAAGGCCAGTTCTTTAACAAGCGCACCGAATACGGCGAGATTGGCTTTTCTTGGGGATTCTAGGAGTCTTTTGAAATAGTATTTTTTTTCCCAAATCAGCTATTTATTTCTCCTGTTTTGTGCGAGAAATCTTTAAGAATTCTTAATGAAAATGTGTTGATGTAAACTCTGTTTTCAGGCATATTTTTCTGTCTAATTTTAAGAGTTTCTTGTCGAAAGTTCTTATATAAAGGGAGAAAAATATGACTTTGAATCGATTAGACGGCGGCCATGGAATCCAGGCTTCCCAAACACAAGCGCAAAATACCGCTTTAGCACAGAGAACTCCAGCTCCTCAAGGTGTGGGTTCTATCCGTGAGACTGTTTCAGCTTCTGCTGATGCATGCCCTTGCACTTTCCTACAACCTGTCCTCGACTTCTTTTCATCAATCTTCCAAGGGATTGCTGATTTCTTCAAGCCTATTTTTGACTTTTTCAGCGGTAAAACAAGTACGTCTACTGGAACAGGCAGTACAGTTCAGCATTCCGGCGGTGGAGCTCCTGTTGTTTTCTCCACGGATATTCCTGCAGAGGTCTATCAAGGATTGACAGTCAATGCAGCTAAGATAGCAGAAACTCCACAGCGGCTCGATCCTGCATTGATCCAGCACATTGCAGACAACGCTAATCCACGCATCCAAATTGGCGAGCTGCTTGTTCAGTTCGACCGCATTTGCGATCTGGTCGGTGTTGGCCTTAACGATGTCTTGTATCAAGACCAAGGAACAGAGATTACACGTGCAAACGCTCGACGCTCTTTAGAGACCAACTATTTGGACATGGTCCGCACCAATGCGGCAAGTGGTACGCAATACTACCGCAATATTGCTGCTGATATTGACATCGCCCTTAAAGGGATTATCTTCGGCCTTCGCGCTCCTGATGATGGTAGTGCAGAAGCTCCAGACATCATCGCTAAGAAAAGAACGGCGATTGAAAACCTTTGCAGCGCTTCGGAGCATTGCGTTCCAAGACGCCATACGGAGGCTTTCAAGGTCTACCGCGTCCTTTCCAACCAGATGGAAACGTTAGAGGAGATCATCAAACAGTATATCCAAGAGACGAAGGAAGACCTGTTCATCAACTACTATTCCTTATCGACTCAGAGCGGACATACGCTGAACTATATTCGTAGAGCTGTTGGTAACGAGTTTGGACTTGATACAAGCCCGACCAACTTACAAGATCCTTATATTGAGATGGGCGGAAACAATGCGCGTTCTCCTGAGAACCGTTTTCAAGCTCATACGCAGCCTGATCAGTTCCGCAACGTTTTCCAGCGGATCTATACGCCTGCAAATATCCTGTTCAATATGAAGAACTTCCTTAATGGAAGAATTGCTTCTGATGCAGGTTTTGCCCGCGACATCAGCCAGTTCATCGACAATGAGATCGGCGCTCATGAAAGAGCCGGCCGCTTGACTCCTGCAGATACAGCGGACATGCCAATGCCGTATCAGTATGATGCTTTTGGTGCGGATGCTGCTCGTGCTATGCAGCTCACCGATGCTGGTATTAAGTTCTTGATGGTACACTTCCAGCATTTGAACTCTGCTACACCAAATGGACACCTTGTCAGAGCTGCTGCAGCGACAACCTAATTGTTGTCCTGTACTGGCCTGTGGTCTGTCAAAAAGGAGCCTCATTGCGAGGCTCCTTTTTTTTTGCGCTCAAATTTGCAATTTTTTCTGTTGGTCATTCGACAATCATGAACCCATCTTTTGCAGAAGGGTATTTAAGGCCGATTGGCAGCTTACCTAGAAAATAGTCACGATTGATAGCCTTTGAGGTCTTCCTGCGCTGTTTGGATGCAGTAGAAGCAATTGCTGAACCATTCGGAGTTTTTCATCGTTCCAGCTTTAAGATGGCATAAACAACGAGATGCAAATCTTTAGTTTGTGAAATGTATTTAAGTTTCTTAACATCAATTCTCATGTAATTTATTATATTGAAATTAAGATTATTTTTTTAATTGCTTGTTTGATTAATAAATTATTTTTTTGTTGCAAAATTTACTTTTTTTGCAAGATAAGTGTGTTTTTTAAATTTAACTTTTAGGAGATGAATATGGCGTGTAATCCATTAGACCGAATGGGAATTTCTGAAATTCCACAAGCTCAAGGCTTAAGTATTGTATCCTCATCAAATGCTCGAGTCCCTCAAGGAATTGCTGCTGCCCCTGACACAATTGCGTCTGCGGATAGTTCAAGTTCATATATTGGCCATTCAGAGCTTTCCCATTTCAGGGCGGGAATTATGTCTAGCTCATCCATGATAGTTTCACCAGAAATTCCTAAGGAACTTTATCAGGATTTAAATGTAAACTTTGCAAAGATCGCTGAAACTCCACAACCGCTTGATCCTGCATTGATCCAACATATTGCTGACAATGCTTACCCTCGAATCCAGATCGACGAGCTCCTTACCCAGTTCGATCGTATTTGCGATCTAGTAGGTGTTGCTAATGGGCAGGTTCTTTATCAAGACCAAGGGATGGAGATCACAAGAGAAGCTGCAAGACATTCTTTGGAGAACAACTACTTAGGGTTCGTGCGCAATAATATCAACAGCGCAACGCATTACTATCTCAATATCGCTGCTGATGTCGAACTTGCCCTTAAAGGGATTATTTTTAGCCTGCGCCTTCCTGAAGATGGAAGCCCAGAAACTCCAGACATGATCGCTAAGAAAAAAACAGCGATTGAAGACCTGTGCAGCGCTTCCGTGCTTTCCGTTCCAAGACGCCACACAGAGGCTTTCAAAGTCTATCGCGTTCTTTCTAACCAGATGGAGACCTTGGACGAGATCGTGAAGCAGTATATCCAACAGACTAAGGAAGACTTGTTCATTAACTACTATTCCTTATCTAATCAGAGCGTTCATACGCTGAACTTCATCCGCCGAGCTGTAGGTAATGAATTTGGCCTTGACACAAGCCCAAGCAATCTTCTAGACCCTTATATCGACATGGGTGGAAACACTGCCTGCTCTCCTGAGAACCCACATGCTCCTCATACGAAGC
>JAFEGU010000395.1 GCA_018239725.1 Verrucomicrobiota bacterium
GTGGCCTCTTTCAAAAAATTGAGGCAAAAGTTTACGAAAGAAAAATTTTAGTTACACGAGAAAAATGGCTGGCGGGAATTGCTGAGAAAGCACAGAGTTTATAGAGGAAGAAAAATTAGTACGTGCGTTTGCTGCTTCTCAAGATTTTGATCCCAAGGAAGGCACTGAAAAATTTGGTTACTTCGCGCAGTCCAAATAACAGCCAGAATGCAACGGTTCCCCAGCATTTGCGCATCTTCTCATACCAAAATACCGCTGGTCCGCGCCTTTCATTGTCAAGCTGGTCATTGAGCTCGTTTACATCGTGCACTCTGACATGGTAATTGCGATAAGGATTGTCGAACACTCTTCGACCGTGCAGCTGCAGCAATGAGATCTCTCGGTTCTGATGGTCAAACTCCAAGAGCTGGACCTGTGCATCAGGATGCGTGACTCCGCAGCCCAAGTGCCTCTCTCCCACGTGGTGGGCAATATCCCCTTTTGTCCTGAAGATATTCAAACGGATGGGCTCTGCAAAACGGGGCGCTGCGTTGAGTTCACGGGCAAAACGGTCTGCTGTCTCACAATCTACACTTGGGTCGTTATAGAAGGTTGCCGATGAGACCTTTCTCCAATGATCAGCAACGAAACGTTGGGCGTGTGCTCCGCCTAAGCTATAGCCTGCTACTTCGATCTTCGTACCGTCCGGGCAGAATTTAGGATCGCGCATCAATTGGTTGAAGGAATTCCGCGCAGCTAAATATCCCATTTCGCCAATATTGTTCTGAACATCATTCATGTAGGTTTCCATTGCATCTTCATTCGATAGGGCAAATTGCGAGGGGCGGAAGAGCACGATAGGCTTCAATGTCGAATCTGCACCGATCGGCTTAAGAGCATACGCTACCAGTCCATCGCCAGTAGCGACTTTACGATGAACCTTATAGTACTCGACACCACCATTTGCTCCAGGCGCTGGAATGACCTGTTTTTCAGAAAGTTCACGGTTGACGATACATTTGCAAAAACGTTCTTGCCATGCAGGAAAGGACAAATCCCGCACATCAGAGAAAAGCAACTGGGTCTCTTTGTCCATTAACCTGGCATCGTGAAAAAACCAGGAAAGAAAATTAGTCGGAGTTCCAGAGATTTCCCGGGGGTCCAATGACCAGCCGACAACTGGAAATGGATTGACCATCCTCATCTTTTCTTCAAGCTGGGCAACTGTTAGTTCTCTTAGGTGCTGCTGAGGAATGCTCTGCTTGATATCCTTGGTCATCATTCGGCTAGTTCCAATACTGAACAGTTCGATATGTTCAGCAAGAAGAGGAAGACCTTCCCTTTCCATTTTCTGAATATTGAAACGGAACTTATTGCAAATTTCTTGGAGTTTATTTGTACCGATCACATCGCGAAGAGAACGGGTAAATGAGTTCCAGGTGCGACGATTTTGGTCTTGGACTTCTGCGGAAGTTAACGGCCTGCCTATGCCATCTTGTAAAACAATTTGCTCACCCTGCCCCAAAACTAAATGTTGCTGTTGAGGATTGTTATAAGCCAACTGAGCACTAGTAATGAAATTCTGCAATCTTATATAAGCCGACATATAAACCATCTTATCATGATATTAACCGTAATTATACAGCCATCATTTTATAAAATGAATAAAATTAACCAGTTTACAAAAACGAAAAATTCAAATTAAAACGATTCAATTTTTCAATTTCGAATTAACATTACTTAACAGCTGAATTTAATAATATCGATGATTCAAATTAAAGAAAATCTCATTTGAACCAACAAACTATCTACTCCATTTTTAAATTATGAAAAACAGCATCGACATCATCTAAAGCTTCTAAATATTCGATCAATTCAAGATTGGCCTTTACATTTTCCGGATCGCACTCAATATAATTTTTAGGGATCATTTGCAATTCAGCTTCTTCGAATTTAATCCCTTTCTGCTCTAATTTTTCCTTTACGTAAAAAAGCTGGTCGGGAGCGGTTGTAATAATAAACATTTCATCAGTAGAGTCAAAGTCCTCTGCTCCAGCATCGGTCGCATTTAAAAAAAGTTCATCCTCTATAGCATTTTTTTTGGAAACCTGGAGAACTCCTTTCCGATCAAAATTGAAGGCGACAGCGCCCGGGTTGGCAATCGTCCCCCCCTTTTTATTGGTAGCAATCCGCATATCGGAAGAGATCCTGTTCTTATTATCGGTCATGACATCGACAATGATCCCTACTCCGCCATAGCCGTAGAGCTCGTAAGTGAACTCAACATAATCAGCCTGGTCGGCGCTTGTTGCTTTTTTGATGTTCCTTTCGATGTTGTCATTCGGGAGGTTTACAGCTCTTGCCTTTTGCAGAACTAATCTTAATTTGGGATTGGATTTAGGGTCTGGGCCCCCCTGCTTGACTGCGCTGATGATTTCCTTTGTGATGCGGGAAAAGATCTTCCCTTTGATTGCATCCGCTCTGCCTTTTCGGTGCTTAATATTAGCCCATTTACTATGACCTGCCATAATCGATCCCACTGTTTCGGTAGGTTAAAGAGATAAGGGCCTTGCCTATCTCCGACCACCTTTTTTTGAAAAAAAAATCTGATGATTTTCCTTCTCCCATTCCTTAGCTAGGGAGTATTCTGCGAATTTTTTTTCATGCCGCTTAAAGTCAGCATGATGGATTTTCCTTCTCCCCCTTTTCGGCTGATGGGGAGGAAAGAGGTGATGAAGCATTTCATGATACACCACATAGGAGATAAAGTAAGAAGGAAAATTTGGCTGGTCGAGCAGCCGGTGGATTTTAATGAGCTTGTTGTTGAAGTCGTAAAGCCCCAGGATCCTTCGGCGCCGGGCCGCTCGCTGTTGGCTTCCAAACCAGGTGATCTGGACATCGACCCGTCCTTCAAAATAAAGGGCATTGACCTGATCGTAAATTTCTTGAAGGTTGTAATGCTTTCCATGGACAACCTTACGAGCTACCCGTTTAACCGTTTTTTTTGAAGGAATGGAGAAACGAGTTTTTTTTCGCTTGCCAAGGAGCCATTTGAAGATCATAACTGCTTTTGCATGAAAGTCTTTCCGAGGTACTTGCCATTTTCCTTAATGAAGTGGACTTGTTTTCCAAATGGTTTAAATCCATGCCTTTCATAAAGCTTTTTGGCGGGATTGCCTTCGTAGACTTCCAGATGCAAGATCTCGATCTTGAACTTTTCCTTTGCATGCTTCATTAACTGTCTGAGCAATGCACCGCCTACCCCTTTGCCCCGCATGCTTTCTTTTACAATAATCGAGAACAGGCAGGTGTGCATCAGCTTTTTATAGGGCTGGATATAAAGATTGGCCATACCGCAAGGCTCTCCATTCCATTCTGCTGTCAATCCTGCTTCGATACGAGAGTAGCCGATCCAGATCCTCACAGCATCCTCGACCTCGCGCGCATCGATCATCGGAAACCAGGACAGAATTTTAGGGTCCATCAACCACTGCATTAATGGAGGGGCGTCTTCCAAGCGTGTCAAACGAATGCTAAGCTCTGGCTGCGTCATTAAACCTCTTAAAGATAACTTTGGTACAAAATTCTGGATAGATACCTATCCTTGTCTTTCACGAATTTCTCTTGGCGGGCAAATTCTTGGAAGTCAAATTCCTTCAGCAAATGAATAAAAGGATTCCCTTCAAAGACTTCGATATGCATCAGTTCGAGCCTGAAATAGTTCTTTGCCAAGTGCTTTAAGTTTTTTAACAAGGCGCGTCCAATTCCCCTTCTCTGATGCTTAGGCTCGACAACCATCTTGAACAAACAATGGTGGGCAACTTTTTTATAAGGCATCAAGAACAGTGTTCCGATTCCGCAAGGGACATTGTCAATTGTCGCTGTCAAACTGGAATTATACCGCGAAAACCCGACCCAGCATTGCGCTGCATCTTCGATCTCTTTTTCCTGGGAAATAGGAAACCATCGCTGAACCTCTTCCATCTGCAGCCAATCCTTCAAGTAAGGAGCATCCGTTAAAAAGGTGTAGCGAATATCCGCTTCATCTGTTTGGCTCATCAAACCTCCTCATCCAAATTCTTTCAAGTACGCGTTCACAAAGTCATCGATGTCACCGTCCATCACAGCGTGGATATTTCCAACTTCGAACTTCGTGCGCGTATCTTTGACAAGTGTGTAGGGTTGAAACACATAATTGCGGATTTGCGATCCCCATGCAATCTCTTTTTTCTCACCTGCTATCTCTTTGACTTTGCTTTCCCGCTCCATCATCTCGATCTCGTACAATTTTGCTCGCAAAAGCTTCATGCACGTTTCCCGGTTTTGGATCTGGCTTCGCTCGCTTTGGCAAGAGACAACGATCCCTGATGGGATGTGGGTCATCCGAACAGCGGAATCTGTTTTATTGACATGCTGTCCGCCCGCACCGGAAGCGCGGTAGGTATCGACGCGGACATGTTCCGTCCTGATATCGATTTGGATGTCGTCATCGATTTCCGGAGTGATATCGACAGAAGCGAAACTAGTATGCCGGCGTGCGTTGCTATCAAACGGAGAGATCCTGACTAGCCGATGCACCCCTCTTTCCGCTTTACAATACCCATAGGCGAATGCTCCTGTGATTTTGAGCGTGATGCTCTTGATGCCGGCAACGTCTCCATCGACCGTATCGAGGACATCAATCTTCCATCCGCGCCTTGCGGCCCAGCGTTGGTACATCCTTGAAAGCATCAGGGCCCAATCGCACGCTTCTGTTCCGCCAGCGCCCGCATTGATGCTCAAAAAGCAGTTCTTTCCATCGAGCTCTCCAGATAACATCTTGCGGACTTCCATTTCAGAAAGAACCCGGTCGACTTCCTTCAGCTCGCTAATGAGTTCATCAAAAAACGCAGCATCGCCAGATTCGGCGACTTCAGGCAAAAGGTCCTTTACATTATCGAACCGTTGCTTGAGTTCTTGATAAGGAATGGTCCAGGCCTTGAGTTCGTTAGCCTCGCTGATCACTTTCTGCGCTGCCGTATTATCGTCCCAAAAGTCGCTCTCTTCCATCCTCTTTTCAAGTTCGGTTACTTTTTGTGCTTTTGTACCTAAGTCAAAGATACCTCCACATATGAAGGAGGCGATTATCGATGCTCTTGATTTGGTCTTGCACTTGTTCGTTGATCATTTTTGATATCCATTTTCCAAGGTTTTCATTTTTTGGAGCCAATGCAGCTTCCTCACAGATTATCCAATAAATTCGTAAAAAAGTCACGTGCATTTCCCCATATATATACCCGCATTTGCTCTTGAGCAAAACAAGCAGCGACAAAATTGCTGAAATTTACGAAAACTTAACCAGGTCTTTACATAAATCAAGCCAAAGGTATAATAAACCGCAGTTTTCAAGCAGGGTTTTCCCCTTGAGAAATAACACTCTATCAGGAGGTCAATATGTCAGTCACAGCAGCAGCAGCAGCTGTTCCAGCAGCAGTAACAGCTCAAGAAGCAGGAACATGCTCTACAATATTCCAAACAATCAGCGACACATTATCCAGCGCTGTTGAATGGGGATCCAAAACAGTGCAGACAATCGGCTCAACAGTTGCAGACTATGCACAAAAAGCCGCTGAATATGCAAAACCACATTTCGACAAACTCAAAGATTTTGCCAGCGAAAACCGTGGCACAATCCTTGTAGCTGCAATCGCTGCAGCAGTTGGCGCAGCGGGATATGCTATCATTAGCTCAGTTTTCTGCAGCAAAGCTACACCAGCTGCAGCTCCGCAGGCAACTTCGCCAGCTAATACAGCTGCTCGCGTGTAAGGAATTTTTCCTTCGAAAGCAGTGGACATCCATCCACTGCTTTTTTATTTCTCTTGTCTTTTCAAACAAATTTCATGTTGGTCATTGAGCTGATAGGCCCAGCACCAGCGGCTATTGCCTAGCTTTTCTTTTTTCAACTCGATCTTTCCATGTACTTCTATGGCAGTGATCCGAAATCCATCTTCGAGTTCGATCCGGAAATCTCCCGATAGCGTAACATTGCAAGCTTCAAACTCGCTATCGCCATGTAAAATAATCTCGCAGCCCGTCGCTACTTTACCTTGCCGTTTCCAACACGAAGCAGCAGATGGCAGCAAGCCCCCATCATTGATGACTGAAACATTGAGAAGCTTGCACCTGCCGCTCCGATCAGAATAATGCAGCTTCCCATCCTCGTTCAGATGTCCCATCGGATTGCTTGCAGAAATGCTCAAGCGTCCGCGCAAATTTAAGTTTTCGCAATCTATCTCTGATATTTCCAAATGCAGTTGGCTGCCGCGTGCGATTTTTCCTTTGCGCAGCTTTTGCGCAATGATCGAATAGATAGGCCCTAATGAAGGATGGTAGGAAAAGTCGAACGTCGGCCCCGAGAGCAGATAGCTAGCCTGATCAATGAACTCAGGCAGTGAAAATCGGCAGTGCTTTTCCAAAAGCTCATGGGCATTTTGATAAAGGTCCCAATAACACCCTTCTGGAGTTTCTAAAAGAGAGCTGCCTTCCGCATACTCTTTCTTGACGGTCGAGATTGTTTTGTGCCGGTGATTATAGGTAAGAAAAGTCTCCAGTTCTGGCAAACCATCCTTTTTTTCTTCTGATGAGAACCGATAAATAAAAGAATCGGCTATGTTCTGCATCGTCGATTCTAATCTAGCCAACTCCTCTTGGCGGACTTCTCCTTGCTCGTCTAGAAATGTCATTTTCTTCAAGTTAACGATCATCCCTGGAATTGGACAGTCGGAAACGGCATTGCAAATGCGGGCAATATCTGCAAACAAGATATTGGTATTGGAAGGATACTGTGAATAACAGCTCTTAGGGCCAACCGGCACATCTTCAATCCCGAATTTCTTAAAGTCGCAATACTCGATGTTCGTCAGGCAGTACTCGACATGGCTGTCTGCGCTTTTTTCAATTAGGACATTGACCCCTTCCGCTGCTTTTACCTGTCTTAAACACGAAGCAAAACCAAATTGCTTGTCCAGCTTGCAACCGATCCCCGTAAATGCCAGAAGCCCGTAATCGCAACCAGCAACCGGATTGTTGATCTGCCGAACAATCACCTTCTTCTTATTTAACTCACCCAACCAATCGAAGATCCCTTGGTCTTTTGCCAATTTCCAGATGACGCCATGTCCTCCAGGCTTCATCAATGGCTTCATCGGCTTTAGCAAACACCAATTTCCCTCTTTGTCCATCGTTGGGACCGCTGGCTGGCAAAAAAAAGCGAAACTGCTTGCAGGCCTTCCGAACCACTTCTTCTCATTGCAAAGAGACAATATTTGGGCGTGATTATCCTTTTCCTGCGACGTCATCATGGCGATCGGCACGGTGACCTGCTCTTTAAAGAGCTTATAATAGAGGTACTCGCGCGCTTGTAGATCATGAACCATCCACTCAAGGAGAGTTTTACCGCAAAACTGCAACTTTGCAGCAGGAAGAGGAACTTTGGTTTGAGGATCATGAAGCCGTAACCTATCGGCAGCTCCGCCGACGGGATAAATTTCAGCAATCGAAGGCAATAATGAAATCCCTGCAAGAACAAACTCGCGGACTTCTTCCGTAGGATCGAACAGATCGATCCCTTGGGGGCGATGGTAAACCGCTCTTGCGACTTCGGCGTCGAGCGCTTTATTTTGGAGATGGTGAAGGAGCAGCACATGATATCCGACCAATCCGCCGATCTCCCGATAAAACTTCTCGACAGGCATTAATGCTTCGATAAGAGCCCTGAGCTGGTCGGCAATGCCTATTCCACTCTCTTCATTCGGCAAAAGCCTTTCTGCTTGGCCCAAAGCGATCACCGATTTGATCACAACCTCGCATTCAATAGAAAGCCCAGCTAGAAATGTGCGCAAAGCGCTTGGCCTCTGCATAAAAGAGACAACGAAAGGATCATGGTTGAGCAAGTCCAGCTTTTCAAGTGGATTGGTAGTCGTTCGTAGCGCAGCTGCTAATTCAGATAGTCTAGTCATCATTCATTTCGAGTTAGAGGCAAAGTCGAAAAAGTTCGCTGAATTTCACAAAAATACCAAATACTACCCTGGGACGTGGAACGGCGCAATTGAAAAAAATACCCTTTTTGAACGAATAAACATAAGAACATTGATAATCAACAACTTAAATCTATTTCATTCCAAAATATCCAAACGCAGAAAAAATAAGCTGCAACGATTTTTTTTGACTATTAATTCCCTGGAGAGATACAACTTGTCCTTCGAGGAAATAACTCGTATCAACCCTCGAAACGTCTATCCAATGAAAACAATGTGAGGATAGGCCAAACGCAGTATTTTTAAAGGAGAAAGCAAATGGCAAAAGATAAGAAATCAAAGTTTATGCAACCGATGCAGATCAGCGACGATCTCTCCGCTGTTGTCGGAAAGGGACCAATGCCGCGTACAGAAGTGACTAAAAAACTCTGGGCTTATATCAAATCCAATAAATGCCAAGATGCGAAGAACAAGCGCAACATCAATCCTGATGACAAGCTCGCTAAAGTCTTCGGAGCTAAAAAATCTGTTAACATGTTTGAAATGACAAAACTCGTTAGCAAGCATCTCTCGTAACTTTTGCCGGCAGAATGCATTCTCACGGTTGCATTCTGCCTCCCTTTTGATTATCCTCAATACCTATGAAATCCTCTCCATATAAAGTATCAGTGATCTTGCTTGCTGGCGGACAAGGCAGCCGGATGCAGTCTCAAACCCCCAAGCAATTTCTTAACTTGCAGGGGAAACCCGTTGCGCTCCATAGCTTTGAGCAATTTACCTCCTGCCCTCACGTCATTGAAATTGTCGTTGTCTGCGAACCGCAATTCCAGTCCCATTTCCCCCGATTCACCCTTCCAGAGGTCCGTTTTGCCTTACCTGGTAACCGCCGGCAAGACTCCGTCTATAATGGATTCCTCGCTATTTCATCCCAACCGGATCTGATCTGCGTCCACGATAGCGCACGTCCCTTCCTGTCCAAGGACAGCCTCGAGCAACTCCTTGAAGAGGCAAGGCGGTATGGGGCAGCAGCATTAGCTGTGCCTGCCAAAAACACCATCAAGGAAACCGATCCGAACCAATTCATCCAACGCACTTTAGACCGCTCGAAGCTTTGGGAGATGCACACCCCTCAAGTTGCAACTCCAGCCCTTTTAAAGAAAGGATTTGACATTGCCCTCGAATACAACCTGGATGTCACCGATGACGCCTCTTTGGTCGAACTCACCGGCCATCCCGTCAAATTAGTTAAAGATTCTTATCAAAATTTCAAGATCACGACCCCAGAAGATTGGCAAGTGGCCCTGCATACCCGTTTTCCCTTATGAGAACATACAAGCTGCTCATCGCCTATGACGGGACCCTTTACAGCGGCTGGCAGGTCCAACCCAATGGAACCTCTATCCAAGAGCTGATCGAAAAAGCCCTCTCCACTGCCCTGCGATCCCCGACTTCGATCCAGGGATCCGGAAGGACTGATGCGGGTGTTCATGCCTACGGACAAACCGCCCATTTTACCCATGAGCATCCCCTCGACCTCTACAAACTGCAAGGCTCGCTCAATGGCCTACTCCCCCATGACATTCGGATCTGCTCAATCGAAGAGGCGCCGGTCGATTTCCACGCACGCTACAGCGCAACAGGGAAGATCTACCACTATTATCTGCATCTTGATCCGATCCTTGATCCGTTTTTCAAGCAATACCGCTACCACGTTCCCCATCGGGTCGATCTTTCCCTATTAGAAAAAGCCGCAGCCCAATGCGTAGGAACCCATGACTTCACCTCATTTTCCCATGAAGCGCACAGCGGCTCCGCCGCCAAAAATCCTGTGCGGACAATCCACCGTATCAGCGTCGTTCCCATCCCCAAAGGGATCCGATTAGAATTTGAAGGCGACGGCTTCTTATATAAAATGGTGCGCAACCTCGTTGGCACCTTGCTTGACATCAGCTACGGGAAAATACCGCTAGAATCGCTTCCTGAAATTTTTGCAGCAAAAGACAGAAGAAAAGCGGGAAGGACAGCGCCTCCGCATGGACTATTTCTCATTGAAGTGAAATATCAAAACTCTACGTTTGAAAGCGATTCGAAGTGCACTGCATTAAGCTTAGCGCATTCAGAGACATGAGACGCTCCTTTTGGACAAATGAGCACCCCGTCCGCTCCTGCCGCATATAAAGACTGCAGCCCTTTTAACGAATCTTCAAAACCGATAACCCTATCTCCTTTTTGGCCGATCATTTCGATCGCTTTGAGATAACCATCTGGAGCAGGTTTAGGATTTTGGTAGCTTTCTCGAGTCAGCCACAATGGAATTGTCTGTAAAACCGGCAAAGCTTTTCGGATGATCTCGATCTGTTTGAGAGGAGAGTTTGTGACGACGCACCGTTTGATATTGGCAGAATGCAAAGCAGCGATCAATTCTTCAGCGCCCGGCATCAGCTGAAGGTTTCCAGACCTCAGTAAATTCTCATAGGCATCTTTTTTTTCCTGATAAAGGATTTCCCATCGCGGCTCTTGAGCAAGCAATCCTGGAAACATCTCATAGAGAGCATCGCGCGTGCCCGATGCTTTCGCATGGGCGATACGGCAAAATTGCTCAAAGTCCCAATCCAGGTTGAAACCTCTAGCCCGGCACACATCCTTGTAAGCCTGCAAATGCAAGTTCTCAGTGTCGACGAGAAGCCCGTCGAAATCAAAAAGAAAAAGTTGATACTGATGAATCCATTTCATAGACACATTTTACCGGATCGCCCAGCAAAAGTCGAATTTAAATTTTTCGTTAATATTTTTTTAGACATTAAAAATACCATTCTTATAATGATGACCATTTTGTAACCCACCAAGAGGTCTTGCAATGAAATTACTACGTGCAATAAGAGCAGCCTCTCTAATCTGTTCCAACATGCTTTCTGCAAATGAAATGCCCGTAAAGGATAATATTGCCATTACATCTGAAACACTCAGTTTACCTCAGCTGTTAGCTTATATTGAGGATACTGTATTTCAAATCATTACTGCAGATGTAAAGACAAGCCTGTTGGCGCACCATGAACTTAAAGAGAGCTTAAAGATTATTTACACCCTCAACTGTTTATATCCTGCAGAAGTTTCAAGCATTCTACAAGAGCTCGATGAATGCTATGCAACTCTGTCGGTAGCTATGGATAGAAATCCTGACAAAACGCATATTTTAGAACAAAGCCTATCATTGTTCACTTCTGGGCATAACTACGATCATGAAACATTGAATGCACAGCCTTTAAAGGACTGGACAAATACGCCCACTTCTATCGACCTGAAATCAACTTTGGAAGCTACCGATGCAGACCTTGTCTACATTCAGGACAGGATGCTTTGTCGAGCCCAAGGAAGTATACCGATTAGCACAATCCATGTTCCATCTCGCTTACTTTATAGCACGGCAGCTTCACAGAATTCCTCTTTGCAAATACTCATTATCAAACATAAATCTGATGGCTCATCAGAATACAAGTTTGAGGGAGGAGTAAAATGGAAGTTAGGTGGAGAAGATCACGGCAAATCTTCTGCCTATGTTGAAGGAGAGGTAAAAGATAAAGACGGCACCTATGCCAAAGGAAAAATTTCCAAGGAAAATGGAGATAATGGGTATGATTGTGAGGTAAAGGCAGACAAAGAAAAGAAAAATAAATGAGATGAAAAAAATCATTATCACCAGCACAAGCTTTTGTTTCATAACGTTGATGATTAGCTGGGCATTTAGACTATGGGTGCCCCACCATGAAAAAATCCATTCGGCTTTACCCTCCCATTCCTTCTACTCATTTACACTCACAGAGTCAGATGCTAGCATCCCTTGTTTGAAGGCGGAAATTGAAGGAATCCCATTTCTGGCAAAGTTGGACATGGGATATGATGGCGTGCTCAGCCTTCCTAAGCTTCTGCTAGACCAATTAATATACAAATATGACGCAAGGACAATTCTTACAGCAAGCATCAAGGGAAACAAATATGAGGTGCCAGTTTATACCATACCGAAGCTCTATATCGAAAATCTAGCCCTAGTTAACTTACCTGCAGAGGAAAGTAATCTTCAATTCGAACGTGATATCAGCTTCGGAACAAACACCAATCTTGAACCTTCGGATATTTTAGCACGAATCGGTTGGCGGGCATTTCTAGGAACCGTCGTTCTTATTGATCTTCGTAATTCCATCGCTATTTGCTGTGATAGCCTTGAAACATTAACCGAGCAGGGATATCCAATCGCGCAATTTGTTTCAACGAATTTACTCTTAGGCAAAGAATTAATAGAGTTCGAAGCAGAAATCGGCAATCGGGCAGTGAAATGCATCCTTGATACAGGGTGTACACTCAACCTTATTCACGCGCATTCTACAGCATCAGATACCTCAGACGAAAACCTTGAGTTTGGCTGTATAGACTTCGCCCATCCAATGCTCCCCGCTACGCTTAGTGTTGATGGCCGCCCGTTAGGACCATGCGTATTCCACAAGACTCAGCTACCTTTTGGAGCTGAAGCCATTTTAGGTGTAGATTTTTTGGAAACACAAATTGTATGTATCGACCTCATCAATAATAAACTGCACCTATGCCCATTCCCCTGAAGGATGCTTGCTTGTGAATTCTCGAATTAGAAAATTTTGTTCTTACTACAATCCCTACCTAAAGCTCTTCAGCGCAGATATGGCTTGCGCAGCAATCGCATCTGCAGCTGCGCTGGCTATACCATTATGCGTCCGATACATCATGGCAAACTTGCTGGAAGTTGGCTCAAAAACCGCTCTGCATCAAATCTACATAATGGGCGGCTTAATGCTGGTTTTGATTGCAATTTACGCGACATGTCATGCTTTTATCGACTATCAAGGACATATCATGGGTGCTTTGATGGAAAGAGACATGCGCAATGAGCTTTTCGATCATTACCAAAAGCTTTCCTTCAAATTTTATGATGAGCATAAAACTGGCCAGCTCATGACCAGAATCTCCAACGATACTTTAGATCTTGCTGAGCTCTACCATCATGGCCCAGAAGATATCGTCATCTCCCTGCTCAGTTTTATTGGTGCATTTGTCATCTTGATCAACATCGATGCCAAGTTGGCCCAGATTGCTTTTCTTTTTGTCTCTGTCATGGGGACCTATGGGTTTTATACAGCAAAAAAAATGTACGCAGCCCTAAAGAAAAGTGGTGAAAGGATCGGAGATATCAATGCCCAAGTAGAGGACACTCTTGCAGGCATTAGAGTCGTCAAATCTTTCACCAATGAAGAAGTCGAAAAGAAAAAGTTCATCTATGAAAATAATCGCTTTCTTGAGAGCCGGCGAAAAGGCTATAAGGCAGAGGCTTATTTCTATGATGGCATGATCTGCTTTACCCAACTCATGACAATCACCATTGTCATCTTTGGGGCAGTTAGTATTGTCAGAGGTTCTTTGGACCTGGCTGATTTGATCACCTTTCTTCTTTATATCGTGATCCTAATCGAACCCATCCAACGCTTGGGCAATTTTATTCGGCTATATCAAGAAGGCATTACTGGCTTTAATCGTTTTATGGAAGTTTTGGAAGTTGAACCTGATATTCAAGATGCTCCAAATGGCGTCGATCTGATTCATGGGCAAGGAGAAATAGAATTTAAAGACGTGAGCTTTAAATACAAAGAAGACTACGATCACGTTTTAAAAAATATTTCTCTAAAGATAAATCCTGGAGAATACGTTGCCCTGGTCGGACCTTCCGGTGCCGGAAAGACAACTCTATGTTCTCTTATTCCACGATTCTATGAGGTAAGCGCTGGACAAATCTTAATTGACGGTCAAGATGTTAAAAATCTTAAAGCTAAATCGCTTAGAGAAAATATAGGCCTTGTTCAGCAAGATGTTTACCTTTTTGCTGGGACTGTGGCAGAAAATATCCGCTACGGAAAACCAGATGCTACGGAAGAAGAGATCCTCATTGCGGCCAAACAGGCCAATGCTCACGATTTCATTACAGCATTGCCAAATGGATATTCGACGGATGTTGGACAACGTGGAGTCAAGCTTTCTGGAGGACAAAAGCAACGACTGAGCATTGCCCGTGTTTTCTTAAAAAATCCACCAATCATTATTTTTGATGAAGCAACTAGCAGCCTTGATAACGAAAGCGAAAGAGCTGTACAGAATTCCCTCGAAAGGCTGATTGAAAATCGAACAACTCTCGTTATCGCGCACCGCCTATCAACGGTTAGAAATGCCAAAAAAATCCTTGTGCTTACAGATAATGGGATTGAAGAACAGGGAACACATGAGGAACTCATTACTTTAAATGGCACCTACGCTAACCTATATAACATGCAGCTTAGAATCTAAGAAGCGAAGTCGAGATTATGACGGCTCTACCAAATATTTCTTTCTTCGGTTCCCTCGAATCAGGGGTCGAATCTTAGTTCCTTTGCGTCGCAAAGACCATAAATCCAAAGCCATTTGTGCATTCAGCCAAAAATCGGGCGTTGTATTAAATGCAGCAGAAAGCTTTAACGCCATTTCAGGAGTTACGCTGGCTTTTTCATTCACAATACGATTAATGACCTTGTAATCGCAATTCAAATGAGCAGCTAATTCTTTCTGGGTGATCCCAAGCGGACTCAAAAATTCTTCGTAAAGAATTTCGCCAGGAGAGGTAGGCTTTCTTTTTATAGGCAACATATTTACATCCTTTTAATGATAGTCTACGACTTGAACATCACAGGGACCATCATCCCATTTGAATACAACTCGCCATTGGTTATTGATTCTAATACTGTAAAAGCCCTTTAAATCCCCAGACAAACTTTCAAGACAGCAATTCCCGCCGATAAAACCTTAACAATCTGATTTTCAAACGGTCGCGTAAAACAAAAAAGCTCCCCAGAATCCCCGGCCAGGGGATTTTTTGCACTTTAAAAATTGTCTGAATAATTGGGATATGTACTCGAACACTACGAACCATGGCATATCGTTAGGAGGTGTTAAATTTCTTCCCGGATAGGATAAATCGATACAGCCCTTCCCAAGAGGCCCATGTTGCGTATTTGAATAACGTCCTCAGCTCTTCCCATAGAGCCTGAAATGATCCGGCCTGCTTCTTCACGGCTTGAAACAGACTACAAGTCATCCCCTGAATTTGGTCGATGAAAAACGAAAGCAGCATCAGGAGGCATAGAATCGTCGAGAGAAATTGTTTTCCATGGCCGTAATTGTGTTCGAGGTTGTATCCCAAGTTCTTCAGCGTGTTGAACGTCTCATTCTCAATTTTCCATCTAGTGCGACCTCCTCGCATGAGCATAAATGCATTAGTTTTGGTGATGTGAATGTTTGTGACCCACGAAAAAACCGTTTCCTTTCCCTTGGGGTCAGTTTGCATGTACTCCAGGACGTTGACCCGGACATCGGGATTGCTTGCGTTAAGTGCCACATCATTGAGAAATCGAAACTGATGCAGGAATCCCTTTTCGTCAGAAATCTCGTGGTATTCTGTCACTTCTGCAGCTTCAAGAGTAGCGAACAGAGACTTGTGATCGCCTGGTTTGGCGCCAAGCAGGTATTTCATTTTATGCTCTTCCAGCAGCCGAATATAGGGGGCGTTTGAGGAGATGCCGTCTCCAAGTATGATTACCTTCAAGTGAGGATGCTCTCTGGTGAAATTCTCTACGAACCGTTTTGCGGCATTGCGTTCACAATCATTTTTTTGTGCGCCATCTCCATTTTGGATGATCTCGGGGCACAGAGGGATTACGTTGGGCTGGTCGGGGTGGACGATACAAGCGCCCAGCATCTGATGATAGTACGTCACTGACCCATCCTCGTGTTCCTTTTTGCAACACTGGGGGCAGCAGACATTGCTGGAAGAAAATTTTCCGGTGCCATCGAGAGGGAGAAGATAGCGACCATCGAGAAACTCGAACGCCTCCAAGCATTTTCCCCGCTGCAACTTGGCGAAGATCTTTTTGAATACAGGACGGATGAATCGAGGATTCAATTCATCCAAACGCTCTCGTAGGTAAGTATCTGAAGGCGGCTGTCCAATATGGTACAAATTTAGCAGGTTACGATCGATTGTATCTCGGCCTTGGTCATACTTGAGTAAAGAGGGAAATTTTAAGCCGAACACGGCAAGCCCTGACATCAGCACATCGGTAAACGAAATCGTTTGCCTGTCTAGAGCCACTCTTGGATCGGGAACTTTCTGAAAACAATGAAAAATGTCCGATAGCAGAGCGTCAACGCATAGAGATTTTCTAACGGCGGTAGTCATGACAGTGGCCTCTTTCAAAA
>JAFEGU010000396.1 GCA_018239725.1 Verrucomicrobiota bacterium
TAACTCGTCGATCGGTTGCAGTTCATTTCTAGGATCACGATCTGCAATAAGTGCCTGTACTTCACCCGACAAGGTATAATTTTGAGTAGTTCCTTGCTGTCCAGGAAATAGATTTTGTCCAAGATGCTGAGCTGATTGAGTAAAACTATGTTCAAGTTGTTGAATTAATGATTGCTTATTTTTAACTAATCCAGTTTTTTTAAGATTAAAATGTCCAATAAGCTCACTTCCGCTATTCGTATTTGGAATCATTGAAATAATCTCATCGCAAAGAGCTATTTGGGCATCAATCTTTTGCAGATTGGTTAATTTAGAATCAGATGATATAGCATTTGCTTGAAATTCATATAAATACTCAGCGCAGGACAAGAATTCCAATGCAAATTCGCTGTGATTTTTTAATTTATTTTCTAGAAAAGTCTTAGCAAAGACGAGATCATGAAGTTTATTAAGATCGATTTTTTTATCTGCCCCAAAGACCAAGTTTGAAATGGCTGATAACCCCCTATTAGGCGACATCGCTTTCAAAAACTCATCTGACGCCTTTTGAGCAGCTTTCTGAGATTCGAAAGGCCTGGAGGGTGAATTGCTCTGTCCAGTTAAAGTAGGTTCTGGGCTGGAAATTGTCCTGACGTATGCTTTCTGAGCAGGGTTTGAAAGAGCACTAGCGCTAGGAACGGTCGTCGAGTTAATATCAGAAGGGTTAGGAGAAGTAGCGCCAACTCCCGCCGTAAAGGGACTTCCATTTGTATGTGTAGAAGAACTCTGTATTTTGGTAATCGAATGCTGCGTTGCATCTAAGCTTTGCAATACCGACTGTTTTTCCTCTGCTGTTGCAGGAGTTGAATTGCCGATGAGATCATTGATGGTAGGAGATCCCATCAAAGCCCATGCGCCCCCAAGAATAACTGGGATGGCTCCAAAGAAAGCCGGATTCACGAGGACTCCAAGGGCCACACAAGTGATAACCAAAACACCAGTTCCAACTGCGAGGCCAATAGTTCTTCCATTCCATTGAAATTGAGAGGTTGTTGGTTGGTTTGATGCTGAGGTTGTTGCATTATAAACCGCAGCATCTGTTAGTGTCTGCGTTAATACCTCTAGTAACATATTTATCCTTTGTGAATTTAAATGCTAATAAATCTTAATTTAATTTTAACATTTTATTTACAATAATTCAATTGATATGTTTTGTTTTTGTATGATTCTAATTTTCAATAAATTTAATCATTAACGATTCATTGTTAACAAAAGTGGTAATACTATGAGCCTGTGCGAGATAAGGTGTGGTTAGATGTAACTTTAAGTGGCTTATTATGTGTAGTTTAAACGCGCAATATGGACCATGACGGAATGTTTGAATTTTAGAAGGGAGGCTGAACAGGTTAATTTTGATAGAAAAAGCTAGAGAAAACCAGAAAATCGATTTTTAAATTGAAAATAGATGCTTTAGTGGTTTTCTATTGGGGACTTTGGTATGCTTCTACGAAATTTATCAATAACCTTAACTTCCCTGCTATGAAGGGGTTAGAGAGGAGATGGGGTATGGGTATCACAGAAGTTTTCGGGTTCTCTCAAGTCAGCGAATGTTTTCGATGGATCGGCTCGAGCTTGCCATGCGCCAACATCGGCTCAAGCGAGGCCGCTTTTAGACGGACCTTTCTTAATAAGCTCGATGAAGCTGGACAGCCGAGGATGTTCGATGTGCTCGACCGTAGGACCAACCAGATGACACGCACGCCGCTGTTAACGTATGTCGAAGATGTGGCAACTGGAGACCTGTACCTGGACGAAGAGTGGCATGTGCTTGCGACCAAGTGCGCTGCGATTGCTCTGGGCAATCCCCTTTATGCGTTGGGGACAGAGGTATGGCATTTCACGAAAATGCTGATTGTCGTGGGCGTGGTTGCGATGGACGCAATCAAGAAGATGGGACAGCAGTTTTATCAGGGCGATGCTGAGGGCGCTGGAGCCACTTGCTGGAATTGGATTGCTGAGACGGGAAGTGCGCTTGGCGAAGGGATTTGGGGGATGGCGAGCACGCCGTTTTATGCAATTGGCGTTGAGTTTGCTGCGCTTTATGGGATTTTTGACCAGTACCGGGGACGCAAATGGGTCGCTGCAATTGAGCATTCCTGGCAGAAGGGAGCTTCCTATAAAGAGGACCATGAGTGGCCCGTGCGCCATGAGAATCAGCATTGCTGGGATTCGTTTGTCCAGGACCTAAAGAAAGCGCGGACCCACTATTTGGCCAATTGCTTCCAGATAAGGGGGAGTGTCCGGGATGCAAACATCCGTGTGATTCGCTCTGAAGCTTTATAAGATGACGTTACTGCGTCATGTTATGTGCTTTGTCGAAGTTCTGGAAGTTTCATTGGGATGAGGTGCATTTTCCCTAGAGCTTTATTGAGGTTGTTAGCAAGAAGTGGTTTGAAGCCATCTGGAATAATGAACTCCATTTCTAGTCTTTGGATGATCTTGGATGCCCACTGATCTTCAGGTATGCCGCGCGCTTTGGCGTCGACAGCAAATTCCCTTAAAAAGTTCTCAAAAACTGAATTTCCTTGTGGAGAAGTTTCAGAGGTTGTCCATCGGATGATCCAATCTGCTTGTTGTTTGACCAGTTCCGATAAGTCTTTTAGCTTCATATGGTTTTGTTCCGCTATATCGAGCTCTTGTGCAGGTTTTTTCATTTGTTCAAGTAGCGTTGAAGTTTTCTTGCTGGCCTCAATCCTTGTTTTGTAGAGGCTGCCAATTCCAAAGACTTTACTTTCTAGTTCTTCTTTTAGCTGTCTTTGGAAGGAAATACAATTTATCAGATCGTGTTCAGTTTCTTTCTTTTGGGATTCAATTTTATTGAGAAGGGCTTGCGATTTCTCTATTTCTTTGGGGGCAGTAAGCTTGTTGTGCTCAGCCATTAAAGAAGCATGGAGGATGCTTAAAGAGGTCTTATGAACAGCTAATATCTCTTTGTTGGCTTCTAATTCCTGGTTCAGTTTTTTGCATTTATCCGTGTAGGCTTTGATCGCGGCTTCTAGCCTAGGGAGATCCTCTATTATTGCATTGGAGTCTTCGGCCCATTTTCTAATTTGTTCTAATGCGGATAAGTTTTCTGTCGCGAATTTGTGGATCATGAGTTTGGAATCGAACATGATCCGTTGATTTTCCAAGGTCAAGATTTCAAGCTCGAGCGTTCGTTGAAGGAGGATCGATGCTGCAGATGGATTGCCTCTGCTATACCAACTTGTTTTTTCCTCGTAAATTTCAGCTTGACATTGTTCTAATTCATCTTTTTTCTGACTGATGAGTAAACTGAGATTTGTAAAAGCTTCTTCTGTTACCGGTCCGAAGGGGTCGTGGTTTTTTGCAACCACTTTAAAATGATCCATTCGATCAAAAACTCTTTGCATCAGTTGTTCCGTGTGCTCGCGATTGCCTTTTTCAATGCTCATGCTTCTTGAAACTTCAGCGTCGATTGCCCGGAAATTTGCTTGAGCACGCTGTAGTTGTCTAGTAACAGCTCTCGAAAGAGTAGCGAAATTAGTTGTTGTTATTGAACCTAAGGGACTTCTTGCAACGGCAGTTGCCAGTTCTTGAATGGCAGATGTAATTTTCTCAGAATGGTTGCCAATGTATTGAAGTTGAGGGATCCACTTTTTAGCGGCTTGCTCCATATTTGCTTGTGTCTTTTCAAGGAGTCCGTCTTTCAGCTTCTCAAGATCCTGAATTTTCATTTTCCAAGCTGCTGCGGTTGGAGTAGGCTCTATGAATTGGGAACCAAAATCGGGAATCAGTTTCGCAATCTCATGCGCTTGTTTAATATGGGCTTCTAATGTGCTGATCTGTTCAGGAAGGGTTCCTTGTTGGTTTAGAGGGACGGTGCGATTGAGATACTTCTCAAGGATAGGGATCAGCCTATTATGTGCTTTGCTTGTTTCAAAGCTAGGATCATTCTGGATATCTCTGATAAGGCCATTGAGTACAATGGGATCTGCGATGTCCCAGGACTCCTTCGATAACATTGCTTCTGCTTCCTCAAACTTTTTCAAGAGGGAAGGAGAAGGGGTATCTGATGGACTGGGGACAACTTCAGCAGCCTTGGGATTAGTATCAAGTTCTTTAAGAAATAAGTCTAAGTCTGCAAGCGTACTGTTGAGTTCCTCTTGATATCCTGAGGGAGGATCGTTTTCGATCTTTGAGTCTTGATGAGGTTCGGATGCTGAGGAGGAGGGTGAGGAGGAGCTAAGTCCTCAACCAATTTCTGGATGGTCTCGCATTGCTCCTGTCCGTTAGGCAGTTTATCTGCTAAAGCGAAGGCCATTGCAAGAAGTTCCTCTTTAAATTTCGGGTAATTAGCAGGGTTTATTTTCCCGCGAAGTGCACATGAATTAGTTATCAGGTGTGTGACAATGTTAGTTAAGACTTTACCTCGATCGTAATTGTCTTTATGAACAACTTTTGCCAGGAATGCGAAGAAAAAATTGCTCTTATTATGTCGATTAAGGGAGGTTGTGTAGAATTTGGCAAGGCGGTCATGTTTGTTTTTGGGAATGCCTTTTGCGGCTTTATCCCCTTCACCAAAAAAGATGGCGTCGAAATTTTTGCTAAAATCTCGATCAATAGCTGTCATTTATTCCCCCAAAAAAGACACGGAGATTTTGATAATTATTCCGTTTTCTTCTTTCTTATGAGCATAATAATACAATTTTTAAAGTTAATTAACAAACAATTAATTATGTTGTTAATTACTTTCTTTGGTGTTTGGTGTTGAGTTGTTTAATGCGATAATTTGCAGATGAAACAAATAATTTAATGCGTTGATTGTTAATTGGTTGCGTAAGAGCTTGATGGTGATAGGGTTAGGGGTGGAATATCTGTCATGGCGTAGGTTAAATCTAAGCTTATATCTTGCTGAAGACTTAAGTCCAAATTGTGGACTAGCACTGGTTTGTTTTGGTGGGTCGTCGGTCGCTAGGAGCTCTTTTAAGTAGGAAGACCTATTCAGGCATATGTGTTGCAATAGGCTCTTTAAACTCCGTGCTACACTTTTTTCGGGAAAGAGAGATATTTGGCCAAAGTCCAGTTCGCGGCCATATCCGAACGGGATAGGGTCGATGCAGCCGAGATGGAGGGTGGGGATGCAAGGGAAGGCAAAAATCCTAAAATTGAATTGAGATGTGTATAAGTTTCTTCTTTTCCAAAACCAGGTTGGTCGTGTTATGGTGCGCAGAAGGGATCTTGTAAAGGGGAGAGGGGCGTGCGTTTATCTGAGGAATTTCATCGACTGGGGATCGAATGCGCTGACAAAGAGATGAATGCGCAGGAGCTCGTTCGTTTCATAGGGCCCCGTTCAAGGGCTTTGATCTCGTTAATCTTCTCTGTTCCGTTTCTTTTTTTTATTCCTATACCCGGGCTGTCGACTCTGTTGGGCTTTCTGATCGCTGTTTGCGGCTATTCGATCGCTTTCAACAAAGGGATCTGGTTTCCGAAGTGGATGCTCAAGAAGAAGATTTCAGGAAAGATCCTCTGCCAGGCGTTTCAAAAAGGGGAATTGATCCTGATTAAGATCGAAAGGGCTTTTCGACCTAGGGTTCAATTTCTAACAAGGCAACCTGTCATTGAGAGGATCAACGGTTTTTTGATTTTTTTCTGTGCGCTGATCTTGATGCTGCCGTTGCCGCCGGGAACAAACTTTCCTCCAGGGCTGGCGATTTTTCTTTTGTCGATTGGGATTTTGGAAGAGGATGGGCTATTTGTGATCTTGGGGTATCTAGCCTTCTTGGGCAATCTGGCGTTTTTTATCTATCTCCCCATGCTAGGGGTTGAGGCGCTTCATAACCATAATTCAAAGTAAAAAGGGGGCAAACGCCCCCTTTTTAATTATGCGCCTTCTTTAAGGCTGAGTTTCACGGCTTTCGCCCGAATGTACTCTTTGTCGGGATGGTGGAAGAGGATGACGACGACTACTGCGAGGAGTGTAAATCCTCCGAGGAGAAGGAATGCTCCTTGGTAGTTGTGGGTCATGTCAATCAGCCATCCGGTTAGAAGTGGAGCAATGATCCCTGCAAGAGATAGGCAGCTTGATGTGATCCCTTGGGAGGAGCCTGAGCGCTCTTTAGCAACGTCGATATTGACGCTGAAGAAGGCAGGCTGGGGCATTAAGCCGAATCCAAGGCCTAGGCTCAAGAAGAGGATCGACATAGTCAAGGAACTTGTGAACCCAAGGATCACAAAGCAGATGGCTGCAAGCAGCTGGCTGCCCCAGATCAGATGGGAGCGTGCAATGCGGCGGTTGCCTGTTTTCTTATAGAGCCAGTCGGAAAGGAATCCGCCAGCTTTTAAGAAGGCTGCGCCGATGAGCCATGGTATGGTGAGGTACCAGCCGACGCTTTTGAGGTTCAGATTGTGTTGGGAAAGGAAGTATCCTGGGAGCCATAGGGTCGCAAAGAATAGCATGTAGCCGAAGGCAAAGTAGGCGAAGTTGTTGGCTAGCAGGGTGGGATGGGTGAGGATGAAGTTCCAGTCGATTTTTTCTTTGTCTTCTTTGGTCATTTTGGCGCGGGAAGTTGCGATCATCTTCTTCTCTGCATCATTGGTATAGCGGGAGTCTTCAGGGCGGTCTCTAAAGAGCCAGAACCAGAAGAAAGCCCAAACGATGCCAAGACCGCTGATAATGGCGAACATCGCCCTCCAGCCTAGGTCGACGACGAGATAGGAGGTGATCGGTGCGCCAACGACAGCGGATAAGGGGATGGCGACCAGGCCGAGGGACAAGGCGCGGGCCCGCTCAGAGGCCGGAAGCCAGTCGCTGACGGTGCGGGTCATGGCTGGGAAGTGGGGGCCTTCCGTGACTCCTAAAAGGAAGCGGAGGCCGATAAATCCCCAGAAGCCTGCAGCAAGGCCTAAGAGTCCGACGCATAAGGACCAGGTGATAGCTGCCAATGCCCATACGATGCGCGAACCCCATATATCGACAAGCCATCCTCCAAATGCGGTCAAGAGGACATACCCGACGGCAAATGCGGAGAGGATCATTCCGAACTGGGTGTCGGTGAAGTTAAATTCCTGTTTGAGGGGCTCGATAACAAAAGAGATCGCTGAACGGTCGATGAAGTTGACTAGTGTAATGAAGAAGACCAAGCTTGCGACAACCCAGCGGTAGTGTGAAGGGCGTATGTTTTGCATAGTGTCCTTAAAGTAAAAAATTGATGTTTATTCAGTTTGTCTCATCAGCAGCTGTTTCCGCCAGCTCTTCAATCATGCCAACTTTTCTGACTTCGAGTTGCGATTCTGCGATAAGAAATTTTTGATGGCCTACTTGAACAAGGTAAAGCATCGACTTAGGACTGAGCGGCTTTCGTTCGATCACCTGAATGGAGCGGTTTGATCCGAAGCCGCGTATCCTTCCTTGCCCGAGGCGGCGGATGACCCAAAATGTCAAGAAGACAAACAGGATCAGAACGATGACGGTGACGATCATTTTTACAAATGCCCCTTCATAGGACTGGGACTGGGTCGTCGAGGTGGAGTGGAAGGGGAACTCGTGGGTGGCGGGAACTGGAGGTGGTTCTGCTGCAGGAGGTGAAGAGTCTTGTGAACCTGGGGAGGCTGGCGCTGGCGCAGCTGCCGGAGCGGTCTGTTCTTTCTTTGCTGGCTCATCTGCTATGGCCGCAGCAGGGCTTGCGCTCAGCAGGGCAGAGAAGACTAAAATGAATTGTACAACTTTTTTCATCACCATCACGCTCTTAAAAAAATAGTCTGTATGCTTTTCCGTTTTTTTTCAACGGTTATTGTGGCATTGCCGGATGAATTTTGGTAACCTATAGCTGCACTTTAGAAATGAGGGGGCGCTATGGGAGAACATAAGGGGTGGATCGCATTGGACATCGACGGGACGATCACGGACCAGCTGCACCATGTACCGCCTGAGGTCTGCCTCTATTTAAAGTCTTTGCACAAAGAGGGATGGCAGCTCATTTTCATTACGGGAAGGACCTTTTCTTTTGGCTTCAGCGTGCTTCAGGTTCTTGATTTTCCTTTCTTTCTCGCGGTTCAAAATGGAGCGGACATTCTCTTGATGCCTGAACAAAGGCTGGTCTCCAGATCTTATCTGCCAGGAGATATGATCTCGTCTCTAGAAAAAATTTACACGGACCAGGAAGAGGACTTCATCATTTATGCCGGCTACCAGCATGGGGACTTTTGCTATTACAGGCCCAGCAGGTTCTCTTCAGAGCTCATGGTCCATCTGGAGAAGATCAAGCTCCTTTCCCCAGAGCCATGGAGAGCTGTCGATACGTTTGATTTTGCACAGAACGAGGCGTTTCCTTTGATCAAGTGCTTAGGGACGGAAACCCTGATGCGCAGGGTCAATGCTTCCTTAAAAGAGATTGAAGGGATCACTGCCTCTTTGATCCGCGATCCTCTCACAGAAGGTGTTTTTCTTAATCTGGTGACCGATCGGCAGGCCGACAAAGGGAAGGCCTTGGAGAGGGCGATCGCTCAATTCGGAAAGAGGGGGAAGGTCATCGCAGCAGGCGATGACCGGAACGATATCAGCATGCTGGAGACAGCCGATTTCAGCATTGTGATGCAGACTGCGCCGGCTGAAATGCTGGAGGCAGCCAACCTGATCGGCAAACCTGCAACAGAAATGGGAATCATCGGGGCATTAAAAGAGGCGATAGCTAATGTTGGATAATCTTGAGGATATGAAACGAAAGCCGGTCGAGTTGAATTTAGCAGCGGCCAAAAAACGGAAAAGCGCGCAGACGGGATTTGTCCACTACTGCTACACAAGTCTTCCAGGCGAGAGGCATGACATGATACCGCTTTATGAGAACTTTTGTTATGCGCTAGGGCTGTTGCGCAGCCGCACAAGCGAGCATGTCCTTGAAGCGAAGTCTCTTTTGGAAAAGCTGGCGGCGTTTGAGGTCGGCGGTAATTTTCCGATCTATTTGCATGAATATCCTGAATGCAAGGACAGGTCTTTAAGCTTGCACATCCTTCCTATTGTGTTTTGGGTGCTGCGGGATTTCCGTTTGGTCTTGGGCGAGGCTCTGTGCTCGCAACTTGATGAGCTGGTCGAGCGGATCTTGCTCCATGCGGAGCGGATCCATGGGGAAAGGCCTCTTTCGACTGCGGCTTGGACCAAGTGGAAAGCATATGCGAGTCCTGAAGAGATCGCCGATCAGGTTTTTACGACAGCAGAAGAGTGGGCGGATTATCTGATCGCACTTCAGATCGCTCATGCCAAAGGCGCAGACATTTCAAAGGCGCTTGCCGCAGCGGGCAGTCGATGGCATTCCCATCTGCATGCGTTTTTGGGACCCAACCTTCAAGAAAGGGCCGAGCCAGAGGTAACTCTGTTTGATCTGTTTTTGGGGCATTCCCAACACTCCTATGCGGCTCGGGCTTTGATCGATCATCCGACGCACCTGCAAGCGGCCCTTGTGCACCCTATTCAGTCTATCCCTTCTACTAAAACAGGTTCTTTTGAACAGGTGCTTACCGATGATTCCCGCCAAGGTTATGTTGCGTTTTGGGGAGATGGGAAGATGACCCATAGCTTATGCTGCGATCATCGGAAAAGTTTGATGAAAGCCGATCTGATGGAAAACGGCGCCGAACTGCTTTTTACTTTACCGGAAGGTTGGGAGCCTAGCGAACAGCCGGAAATGCCTTTAAGCCTATTTTGCAACTTGTCCGATGTGCATGCTCTGTTCATCAACGGGCAAAAAGCGACTGCTTTTCAATTAGGTGATTTGATCGAGATCTGTATGGAAGGAAGGAAGATCGCTGTCGAGTTTTCCTGCGTCGAAGGGGAGGGAGTGTTCTTTGGGCATCTGCTGAGGGCTAATCGGCCGACGCAGCAAAGCTGTGTCGGGACGCAGCGGTTTGATGCGCATGATTGGCTGTTAGCAATCCGTACCGTTAGGCGCTCGCCTCACGTTGTTTTAAGAATAAAGATTGGGTTGCTTTGTAGAAAATAAGATCTGAGGTAAAAGGCTTAAAAAAAACTCAATCGACCATCCATCTAGCTCTCTTGGGTTCTGGACAAATCGTCGAATGTCATCTCTTGCTGCATCAAGATTTAGATTGCGGATTTTATCTTCCAGTAATTTCAGAAAGTTTTCTCTATTCAGTGGTTCTTTTGAGGAATAGTGACCTGATTGACGCATTCGAGCTTCCAAATGGCTTAAACAAAGAGGAAATTTCTTATTTACATACCAAATTAAATCGTACCAATCTCTTCCTTTAGCTCGGACCTTATAGGGACGGCATAATACTGCGTGCATTTTACCAGCAAATAGATCTTCTGGGATGTAGCTGCGAACAGAAAATGGCATAGGCTTTATTAAATAACGGATTTCAGTGGCAAAGCCTTGAGGCGGATCGATGTCGATTTCGAGCTTAACTTTGATGATTTCAGTGGATTGGGTATGCCGTGTTAATTTTTCATCTAGTCCAATTCTAATAAAAGTTTCTAAGGTGCCTGTTTTCAGAAATGCAGATTGGACGGATTTGTCTGGATGTTTGATTTTGTGTTCAACATCCACCTGCAATCCTGAAATCTCAAGCTCCTCTTCTATGGCATTGAGAAATGGGT
The DNA here is from genome assembly GCA_018239725.1 of Verrucomicrobiota bacterium. Lineage (GTDB taxonomy): Bacteria > Chlamydiota > Chlamydiia > Chlamydiales > Rhabdochlamydiaceae > Acherontichlamydia. The sequence goes on from JAFEGU010000396.1 coordinate 10,610, forward strand.
TCAGGTCAAATTGCGGATTAGGTTCAAGTAGAGAGAAATCAAGATCTTCGCTGAATCGGTTAAGGCCATGTAGTATGCGCAAGGAGGTGCCGCCATAGAACGCTGCGTGCTCAAAAAATTTGGCGCGCCATAAGCCTAGTAAAGTGATCTCTTGAATAATTTCATGGATTGCATTCTCATAGTCGTTTTTTGTTTTAGGGGAATAGTTATTGAGAAGGCTCAGAATTGTAGTTGTCATAAGCGACCGATCATTGATACAGTTTTTTTATGGTAAGCTTGCGCGATTTCATGGAGTTTTGCGAAGTCTAGTTCTTTAATCATTGATTCTTCGATCCGCATCTCTTCAAAGAGGTAGTAGCGAAGTTGTTCTAAAGTGCGTATTCCAGAGGTCCTGTAGACTAGATCAGCTAATGCTTTTTCCTTCGAAGCAATAAAATAGCCACCTTCTTTTCCGAGGTCTCTGTATTCAATGCCTACTTTGAACTTTGCAGCTGGAATAGAACGATATTCGAATGTTCCAACGGGTGTTTCAAATGTTTTGCTATCCCCAATTGCAAGAGAAGTGATAACTATTGGACGTTCGGAGATCATTCCGTATCGAAAAAGAGCATATTCAAACGAAATACAAGATGGGCCATAGATAAGATTAGCGATCATTTCCAAGCTGAGAGGGGTGTTCCGCCAAGGCTCGCCGAAGATGTAAAGCCCTTTTTTTAGCCTAACTAACTTGCCATCAGTAACTAAGGAGGAAATTTTGTCGCTTGGTTTTTTTAAGCTCTTAAAATAGTTTGCAAGTAGTTGGTAGTCAAATACTTCTACCTGAATTTCTCGTCTAAGTGTATCAAAGTCCATATGCTTAATTATGCAAGTTTTCCTCAGAAAGTCCAGAAAAAATGGATTTTCTGAGGAAAACTTGCAAAAATATATATTGGTAGATGGAGATCATCTGGTAGCATGTCCAGCGTCCTGGACATGCTATGACTGAGAGATTATGCTTGGGCGCCGCAGCACTGGGTTTGCGGTTCAGAATGCAGGGCTGGGCTGTCGACGGCGATGCCCATGGCATGCAGGCCGTTGTCGACGTAGAGAGTGACGCCGGAGATTGCAGCTGCAAGCGGAGAGCACAGGAATGCTGCGCTTTGTCCCACTTCTTCTGCTGTGAGGTCTTTGGCAAGCGGGGCATTGGCCTTAGAGTACTCGATCATGCTGTCGATGAAGCCGATCGCGCGGGCTGCTCTACTGCGCAATGGGCCTGCGGAAATGACGTTGATCCGGATTCCCCACTTGCGGCCAGCTTCCCATGCGAGGGTGCGGGTATCGCTTTCGAGGGCTGCTTTTGCAGAGCTCATGCCGCCGCCGTAGCCGGGAATGACCCTTTCTGATGCGATGTAGGAGAGGGAGATCGCCGATCCGTCGGTGTTGATGTGCGGGCCGAAATGGGCAACGAGGCTGACGAACGAGTAGCTTGAAGAGCTAAGGGCTGCGAGATAGCCGTTGCGCGATGTTTCTAAAAGGGGTTTTTTGACCTCAGGCCCGTTGGCTAGGGCATGGACGAGGATGTCGATCTTGCCGAAGTCTTTGGCGACTTGCGCAGCTACTTCTGAGATTGTGTAGCCTGCAGCATCGACGTAGCGCTTGTTCTCTTTGATCTCTTGGGGCACGTCTTCCGGTTTGTCGAAAGCTGCGTCGAGGGCGTAGACTTTGAGGTATTCCATTTTCTTTCCATTGGAAAGCTGGCGGGACTCGTCGAATTTTCCTTGAGCCCACGATGTGGTGAAGATCTTCAGAAGAGGGGTCCATGTGCCGATGATGATCTCTGCGCCGGCCTCTGCCAAGGCTTTTGCGATAGCCCAGCCATAGCCTTGATCATCGCCGATACCTGCGATAAATGCCTTTTTTCCCTTCAAATCGATGTTTAACATAGGGCCCTCCTCAAAATAAGATTTGCTGTTTATCCAGTGTGACTAAAGAGGATGTTATAACATATTTCAAGGAATTGGACAACCTACTTAAGTGAAGAGGCTAGGTTTTGAGAGCAATAGATTTTTTAATCCGTAGAAAAAGGGATAGGCTCATAGGGTTTTGCCTCAAGAATCTTGAATTTTGAGGTGGAAGCAGTGCATTTTATTTTAATGCTTTCGGGATGGAATCAAATAAGCAGCCGTTCCTGAATTTGAACGGCTGCATCGAGCAAAGCCTTTACTTAAGGTTATTAATCCATTCTTCAAGTTCTTCTGTGCTCATAGGATCGTATGGCATCACGCTTTCGTCAAAGGCCTCCATGATCTCGTTTTGCAAACAGTCCAAAGAGCTTGGAATGGAACTGTCGTTTAAGGGCATTCTCTTAAACTCGCAATAGGTCTCGGGGGTGAGAAGGGAGGTAGGAAGAAGCTGTTGTTTTAATGACATCTCATCAGCGTTTGGGAAGAGCTTTCTTAACACGGCAAGTTCATGGGTGAGCGAGGCAATCGTGGTGTTCTCTGTGTTTTCTTTCTCGAAGAAAAAGAGCTCAAATCGGCTTAGAGAGCTAGCTAGCGCAGTTTCACACTCTTGCTGAAGTTCGGGATTTGAAAATTTCCCGCTTTCGAAGGCATCGTTCAATATCTGGACGCTGGCGGTAATGTAGCTTCTGATTTTTTCAGAGGTAGGATCTTCTCCTGCTTTCCGCATCTCAACGAGCAGCTGATTGCCGAAGTTGTGGGCGGCAATGATCCGCGTACCAGGAGAAGCATCGATCAGGTCCAAAGTACACGAAAGCAGCTTTCTGCTATTCTGTAGGTTCTCTAAGATCGATTGGTTGGAACATGGTAATGATGATAGTCCTGCAACACTTGCCATAAAAAAATTATCTCCGTTTTTATTAATTATTTTCGGCTTAAAAACGGTGTAATTTTAATTAATTAATTGTGGTCAAATTTAATTTATAAGATAATTTGTCTAAAAATCGGCCGAGTCTTCTCTTTCTAGGAGCTTCCACATCGCAAGGTCCTGATGTGTAAGGCCTGAGGTATTAAAGCCGGCTGCCCAGTCAGCAAGGTCCTCCAGGGAACCATCTGCCATTTCCAAGGTGGTGATCTTTGTCAGGGCTTGGATGAAGCTGCTCAATGCAAGCCGTGAGCTAAAGAGGTCACTTAAAATCCTTAAGGCATGGGCCGCTTGCTTTTGGATCTGGTGGAGGGGGCCTTTGAAGCCATGTTTTGCTGCCAATGCGGTCCAGTGGGCTGGACTGCGGCAAGAGGCGATATCGTTTTGCAGCTGCTGCAGCTTAGACTGGGCGATCGAGGAGAGCTTGCGCCACTCGGCATCGGTCGAGGGGATCTCTTGGGGCAGGCCCAAGAAGGACTGCGCATGGTAGAGATTGATCGTCCGTTCTGAGAGGTAGGCTGTGATCTCCGCTTTGACCCGATTAAAGACTTGGGAAGGGGAAAAGAGGGGTGCCGGCTCCGATGGAGGAGTTGGAGCTGCAGCGGTTTCGATGGCAACAGGCGCTTGGAGCGGAGCGGCGTCAAACCTTAGCTCGGTCGCACTTTTGGGCGATGCTATCTCTTCTTGGAACAGATGGGAATCGGGAGCTTGTTTTGGGATCTGGTTTTCTTGGAGGACTTCTTGCGCATCGGTCTGTGTGATGACACAGAAAGGATAAAGGTCGTTAGAGGTTATTCCTGGATAAGTGTCATAGATGGAAGGAAGGATGATCGAACGGGCCCACATGTGCAGGTCTTGAAGAGTGCCTTTATGCTGGATCAGGGTCTCTATTTCTTTGTGGAGGCTCTCTGCGATTTTGTAGACGTCGGAGGTCAAATGGGGGCTATGGAGCCATTGACTTGCTTTGCCCAGCCAGTATTCAAGAGGAACTGGATGGGTGTCTTCTGGATGGGGAGGCAGGAGGTTGTTGGGGATCGGCGATTGGACAGGATCTTGGACTTTATGCATTGCTGCAAAAACTTGGATCTTGAGCAAAGAGGCCAAGGCAACTGAGGGCAACGGGAACTTAGAAGGATTGAGCTGATGGGAACGGACATACCATTCCAAGAGTGTGTTTGCGGTGTGAGGGCTTACGCGAGCGATCAGCGGAATGAGATGGGGAATTGCGCTGGACTCTGATTGAAAAAGAGGTGAGTCTGCAAAGTTATCGATGAAGAGCTGTTCATCGAATTCATTTAGGTTGCAGTTAAAGAGGTTCTGGAAGGCGATGAAAGCTGTTTGCGGATCGATCCATTTTGAACTGCCAGCTGCCTGTTCTGCTAGGGTGTTAATGCTGTTTAGCGAGGAGATTTCAACATCGGTATTGGTGCTGCAGCAGACGACTTTTTCTGCAAAAGCTGCGGCCGCTTCAGAGGCATTAGCCTCAGTGAAGATGGAGGCGGGGCTGCTGGGAAGGCAATAGGCTTGCGCTGATGCCAAAAGACGTCCTGCAAGGGTTGTAGCAAAGGTTTCAAGCTGTTTGTCGAAGCAGCTCTTTGCCCACAAAGCAATCCCATGGAGGCTGTTGAGCTCTTCGCCTATCGATTTTTCTGCCATCCCATCGGGTCCTGGTGCGATAGCGCCAGATCCTCTTCCGAGGGCTGTGTAGGGATCCCACATCCGCATTTTGGGGAAATAAGGACTTTGTTCAAAAGGACAGCAGATGTCGTTGACTAGGAGGTTGACGATCGCTTTGCGGTGGCCTTTAAACCAGTCGGGCGTGATGTCGTTGATTGCTGCAGAGGCTTGGATCAAGTAGCCGTAGGTCCTATGGTGGTCTTGACCATAGGTGTTGTAACCATCAGAGGGAAGGGCGGTGACTACCATGTGGTTCGATTCATCGTACTGAAGCTGTCCGCCGCTCAAATAATCGTCGAGGCCGGCTTTTGCGATGCACAAAGCGGTTTGGAAAGCTGCCATGAAGGCATTATTGTCGATGAGAAGCTGGTTATGAGAAAGGAGTGTAAACATCGTATGGGCTAGCTGTGCAAGATCATTGATCTGCTGTGCCGCTTTTAAGCTCGATGCTCCGCGCGCTTTGATGTCGAAGTGGGATGCGCTTTGGATGATTGTGTCGATCAGCGAGCTAATCTGCTCTTGGTTGAAGAGGGGAACAACAGCATCGGGCCAATGGATCGGATGCGCTTCTTGGGAAAAGCTGAGCTCTTCATTGGAAGCAACGGCAAATCGTGCCGGCCCATGCAGAGTCTGGTAAGAAAGGGGGATTTTTTGCGTCGTTGGAGCTAGCGCCGCAAAGTCAGGATTAAGTAGGGCCACCAAGAGGTCTTGTTTTTTGATTTGCGGAGGATTGTGCTGCTTGAGGTGGACAAATGGATTGATGTGCTGGACGGTGTAGGCGTACTTCCAGGTTCCTTTGTCTGTAATGGTGAAAGTGCCGCCTGTGGCATAGACCCAAGCGTGCTGGAGGAACTGGAAAACGGACTCCTCTACAGAGCTTCTTTTGGGAACTTTGGCGATCCGCAGAACTGTTTCGGTGCAAGAGTTGAGCGCTTCGATCCCGTTGATAACTGCAGCGTCGCGATAAACGATCCTGATCGAATAGGGAACTGTGTTTGCATCGCCTTCTAAAAACTGATCTGATTTTCCTTCAGGAACGGCAACTCCTTCTGGAAGCAGGACCATTTCAACTGCGTTCACTGTCTTAAAGGCGATCGGAGCTGAGCTGACGACAAGGTAGGACTCTTGCGTCTCATCGACTTGGAAAGTAAAGACCTGGCCTTGCAGTGCGTCTAAATTGGGGACAAGGACAACTTCGCCGATGTTTGCTTGGATCCCTTTGGCAATAGCAGTGCTCGCAGCGATCTGTGTTTGGGGATCCTTCAGCTCATCGTCGGAAACAACGAGAAAGTAACCGTGGGCCTGGATGCTATCTTTTCGGATCGTCATCCCTGCAATGCGCAAAGAGGGCGTGCTGTTCCGGTATAAAAGGGTGATGAAGGGGCTGCCCCGCAGGACAGGCGACATCAGGGAGGATTCTCCTGACTGGAAGTGGAGTGTTGCGCTGTGGTCGTCGAAAGAGGTGAGCGTGGGAGGGAACTGGAGCTCCTCCTTTGTTCCAGCGACCAGGGAGTAAGGTTCAGCCTGAAAATAGGTCGCGGATTGGTCTTGGAGATCCGCGTGGAAAAGCTCAGACTGGGTTAACTCGATTCCTCGCGTGTTATTTTTTATGAGGTAGCACCCTTGATTGACATTAGGACGGAAAGCTGAGGCAGAAGGGATCAGGACTTCCTCGCCGATCTGTGCATTCGGCTTAAATCGCTGCGCTTGGGCTTGTGCAATGCAAGTTAGGGGGTCTTGAATTGCAGTCCCATCGGCAACGACTGTCATCGCATAAAACCCAGGGCCTAAGCGGTCGGCAAGATAGAGCCACCAACTGCTTGTCGGCAGTGGCCGGCCGGGATATCCTGCAATGTTATAGGCGTCGCGATGAATGCTTGGATTGCTGATCCCTTTGAGCAGCTCAGAGGGAGATAAGGTCTCAGGACCTATTTTTCCCAGTTGGTTCAATAGGGTTTCGACATAATCTTCGACACAATACTTTTGGTCCAGGTCCCATTCGAGCTGTTGGACGAGGCTGTTGATCCCCTCTTCCTCTTCGAATGTGTCAGGAGGGCTCTTCTCCTCCAAAGAATGTCTGACGTCTTCGCAAAACTGATGGATGATCTGGTCGATCGCTTCAGCTTGAAAGTCGATTTGTAGCCACATCTCTTCAGGATTAGCATGCATCTTACTCACTGTGGTGTGAATATTGTGCATGATCTTGTCCAAGAGTTGGTACTGACGATCGAGCTGGCCATGGAATGCCTTCTTCAACGCTTCCAGGTTGGGAGGAAGCAGCAGCGAGATGACAGGCTTAATGGCTTTTTTCTCATCTGGTTTGCGAAGTAGAGACATTATTTTTTCTTCCCTTTTCCATATTTGCGCATCATCAGCCGTTTCCAGCCTTCTGCGGTCAACACTTTTTGAAAGGTAGTTGTTTTCTTCTTGCCTTCTGGAGCAGGTTTAGAGGACATCTTTTTTTTCTCCTCCGTTTTTTTGTTTCCCTTCTTAAATAATCGGGTAATCATATGGATTCCTTAATTACTCTTTTGGGCTGTAAGCGCTGCATCGAATCTCTCGTATGATGCATAGCTTGTACAGACACCACCGTATCCTCAGTCTACCCCGTCATATTATCGCTTGTCAAGATTTTATTTTATTTTTGACCTTTACCAACTAATCTGCATAAGCTTGACCAAGAAAAAAAAACAGGATATTAGGATGGACAGGATAGAAGAGAACAAAGAAATGCTCTATTCTGATTTTTCTGAAAAAATTATCGGATGTTGCTTTGAAGTTATGAGAGAATTAGGAACTGGTTTTTGGGAGAAAGTTTACAAAAATGCGCTGTTTATTGCGATGAAGCAGAAAGGGCTGAATGTCTCAGTGGAGCAAACTTTTGAAGTTACATTTAGAAACTGCAAGATTGGAAGATATGTAGCAGACTTGATAGTTGAAAATGTGATCGTTGTGGAGCTTAAATGTTGCACAACTTTGTTGCCAGAACATAAAGCTCAGGTTATAAATTACTTAAAAGCATCAGGAATGTCGGTTGGTTTGTTGGTAAACTTTGGACAGCAAAAATTGGAATACAAACGGCTTCGCCATCCAAGCAATGTGGACGGGACAGAAAAACTAAGAAGAGATTTCCATGCTCTTGCAAGATCAAATGAATAGTCTTGAATTGAGTCTTCTATCCTGTCCATCCTAATATCCTGTTAATTTCTCTTAGATTTTGAGAGCAAGTCCAATTTTTTCAAGTTCATCAGCTACATAATTGGCTTATTAAACCCCTCCTCAAATGGGTGACAATCTGCTGGCTGCGGCCTTGCAAAATCGATCTTCATCGTCGCCCTTGCCCTTTGGCAATGGCGCTCCTCTATCAGAACGAGGGGTTATCCCCCTCTTCGATTTGGCTTTGCCTCGCTTTCGCATATTGTCACCTATTTGTGGCGCGGGCTAATAATCATTTTCGTAGAAGAAATAAAGATCAGATTTCTGTTACCGACCATCCTGTATATTTTTCTTAATTGATGGATGGCTCAAAAGATAAGAACGTGGTATGCTGCTGTAAAAGATTAATTGGGAAGATTTACCTGACGAGGAAATATGGCTGAGATTGAGATTTGGTATGAAGGGGACCTGTCCACCCGCTGCGTGCATAAGGAAAATGGGTCGGAGATTACGACCGATGCGCCGAAGGACAACCAAGGGCTAGGAAGGGTTTTTTCTCCGACAGATTTGCTCGCGGCAGCCTTAGGCTCTTGCGTTCTGACCTTGATGGGAATCATTGCCCGCAAGCGCAATATCGATATCAAAGGGACAAAATTGACCGTT